>VBEO01000126.1:11607-12778 GCA_005881825.1 Chloroflexota bacterium
GGCTGGCGCCCGAGCGGCCGCGGATGCGCTCGAAGACCGGGTTGTCGGTGACCCGGAAGCCGGTGGCCAGTATCAGCGCGTCGAGCTGGTGCTCGGCGCCGTCGGCGGTGACGAGCGAGTGCTCGCCAACCTCCCGGATGGGCTCGGTGACCAGCTCCACGTTGGGCCGGGCCAGCGCCGGGTAGTAGTGGTTGGAGGGCAGGAGCCGCTTGCAGCCCGGCGCGAACACCGGCCGCAGGCGCTCGCGCAGCTCGGGGTCGGACACCTGGCGCTCCAGGTGGCGCTCGCCCAAGCGGCGCAGCAGCCCCATCAGGCGCACGTCCTTGGTGAACCCCAGGACCAGCAGCTCGAGCAGCCAGTAGATGCGCGCCCGCGCCAGCCGCTGCAGGATCGGGAAGCGGCGGTAGAGGCGGCGCCGCTCCGGCGGAATGGGGCGGTCGAGGTGCGGCAGCACCCAGGCCGGCGTGCGCTGGAACACGGTCAGCGGGGCGACTCGCGGCTGGATGCGGGGGATGATCTGGACCGCCGAGGCTCCGGTGCCCACGATGCCCACCCGCAGACCGTCCAGGGGCCGGTCCGAGTTCCAGGCGACCGAGTGGAAGCGCAGCCCGCGAAAGCGCGCCAGGCCCGGGATCTCCGGCTCCGCGGGCTCGGCCAGCGGCCCGGTGGCGGCCACCAGCACCTCGGCGGTGAAGCGGCCGCCCGTCGTCTCCAGCACCCAGTGCCCGTCGGACTCGTCCCAAGCGGCTGAGCAGACCTCGTGGCCGAAGCGGATCCGGTCCCGCATGCCGTGCTGCTCTGCCACCCGCTCGAGGTAGGCCAGGATCTCCGCCTGCGGCGCGTAGAGGCGCGACCACTCCGGGTTGAGGGCGAAGCTGAAGGAGTACAGCGGCGTGGGGACGTCGCAGGCGCAGCCCGGGTAGTGGTTGTCGCGCCAGGTCCCGCCGAGTGTGTCGGCGCGCTCGAAGACCAGGTGCTCGATCCCGGCCTGCGCCAGCCGGACCGACATCCCGATGCCGGCGAAACCGGCGCCGATGACAGCCGCCCGCATCTCTAGATTCTTCATCTGACCGCGTCTTGTCGGACATAAGCCGCCGTTCTGAACGCGGACTCCTTCAGCCTGGCGGTCATGAACCGGGATCGGGCCTGGCGACGCTTCGCGTCCCTGGCC
>VBEO01000084.1 GCA_005881825.1 Chloroflexota bacterium
CTGGCTGTGGCGGTGCCCTTCCTGGCCACGGCCTACGTGGCGCTCAGCGTCACCTTCAGCAGCCTGGCGCCGCGAAACGGCATGGGCGTGGCCATGGGCCTCTACGGCTCGATCCTCTTCCTGGGCCTGGGCGTCGGTCCGGCGGTCTTCGGCGAGGTCATGAACCGCAGCGGCTACGTGGCCGGGTTCACGGCCTGCGGCGTGGCGACGATCGCAATCGCGCTCGCCGGGCTGCTGGTGAGGGCTTACGAACCCGCGCTGCGCCGGCAGCCGGCGGTCGTCATGCCCCCGTCCGCGCCCGGAGTCTAGTCCAGGCTTCCACGATCTCGCGGTGGCTTGAGAACGCCAGCGGAGGCAGGCCGTCCACTGCGAAGACGCCGACCTCGTCCATCTCGTGTCCGGCCACGGGTTGCTCCCCCGCCTTGAGCTCGGCGTGGTAGCCGAGCACGACCAGGTGCGGCCGCTGCGCGCGCTGCACGTGGAAGACGCCGAGCAGCCCGGTGACCACCACCGCTGCCCCGATCTCCTCGCGGCACTCGCGCACCGCCGCCTGCTCGGGATGCTCGTGATCGTCGACGAAGCCTCCGGGTAGGCACCACAGCCCCCGGCCGGGATCGATCGCCCGCTTGCCGGCGACGATGCCCGCCCCGGCCTCGACCACCACGGCGGTCGCCAGCTTGGGATCCGGCCAGAGCACGAAGTCGCAGCTGGGGCAGGCAGGCAGCCGCTTGCCCTCGATGAGGCGCTCCCCGAGTGCGGTCCCGCACCAGAGGCAGAACCGCGCCGGCTGCATTCGGATCAGGCTAGACCGACCGGTGCCCTGGGGGCGAGAACTGGCGCGTATACTCGGCGCCGCCTGAACAGTCCCGACCACGTTCCGCAACCCCTCTACTTCGAGGAGCTCCCGCTGGGGGGCACCTGGACCACCCGCCGGCGAACCGTTTCCGCCGCCGATCTGGCTGCCTTCGCGGGATCGGCGGGCGAGATGAATCCCCTGCTCATCGATGAGCCGCACGCCCGCGCCGGGCTCTTCCGGGGGCCGGTCGCCCCCGGCACATTTGTCGCCGCGGCGGCGGTCGGCCTGGGCTCCGTAGACGTGCCCCAGCCGGCCACCGTAGGCATGGTCGGGATGAGCTGGCGCTTCCTGCGGCCGGTGCGCCCGGGTGACACCATCCAGAGCCGCTGGCGACTGTTCCGCAAACGCTCGGTGGAGAACCCGGAGTGGGGCCTCGCCTTCTGGCATGTCGAGGTGCTTGACGCCGAGGGCCAGCGGCTGGCGGAGGGTGAGGTCAGCCGCCTGGTGGCCCGGCGTACGGCCGGAGCTCCCGCCGCCGTGGAGACGATCGCCGCGCGCTCGCGGCGCCGACGACGGCGGGGCGGCTCGGCCGAGCGGGTGACGGAGGTGGTGGAGTCGGCTCCGCTGCCGGAGCCGGCGCCGGCCGATGCGCCATCGCCCTCCCGCCGGCGCCGGCGGCGCGGCGGCGGCAATCGCAACGGCGGCGCTCCGCGTGCTGAGGCGGCGCCGGAGCCGTCCGCCGAGCCTCCGCCGGCAGCGGCGAAGCGTCCTTCAGGCCTGGGCGGCGTTCTCCGCCGGCTGCGCGGGAGCTAACGCCTCCAGGTACTCGATCACCCGGCGGGTGAGCTGGCTCGGCGTTGAAGCGCCGCTGGTCACGCCCACCTTGCGAATGCCGGTGAACCACTCGGGCCGGATGTCCTCCAGGTCGTTGACGAGGTGCGCCGGTTTGCCGCCCAACTTCTTGACCACCTCGACCAGGCGCAGGGAATTGGACGAGCGCGGGCTGCCTACGACGATCACGAGGTCGACTTCCTTGGCGGCCTCCACCGCGGCCTCCTGGCGCTCCTGGGTGGCGCGGCAGATCTCGTTGTGGACCTCGGCCTGCGGGTATCGCTCGCGCACCCGGTTGATCAGCTCATCGGTGTCCCAGAGCGAGAGGGTGGTTTGACAGGTGACAGCCACCCTGGGGTTCTCGATCTGGAGGGCTTCGATGTCTTCGAAGTCCTGGACGAGATGGACCTTGCCCGGCGCCTCGCCCATCACGCCTTCCGGCTCGGGGTGCCCCTTGCGGCCGATGTAGACCACGTCGTAGCCCTGCTCGGCCAGCCGGATCACCAGCTCGTGCGTGCGCACCACGTCCGAGCAGGTGGCGTCGACGGCGTTGAGCCCCTTCTCGGCCGCCCGCGCCTTCACCTGGGGCGAGACCCCGTGGGCAGTGAAGATGACCGTGCCCTCATTGATCTGCTCCAGGCCCGCCAGCCGGTTGGGCGGGTCGACCAGTTTGATCCCCTGCTCCTGGAGGTCGTCGGTGGCGTGCGTGTTGTGGACCAGCTGGCCGAGCATGTAGACGGGCCCCTGAGTCCCCTCGCGCACGCGCTTGGCGATCCGGAAGGCGTCGACGACCCCGTGGCAGTAGCCGCGGGGTGTGATGCGCAGGACCTCCATGACGGCCGAGTCTACCCGCGGCCCCGGAAGGCCGAGCGCCGGCGCCGGAACGCTTTTTGCCCCTGAAAACAGTTCCGGAGCCGGCGCTCGGGCTTTAGGCCGCCCGTTTCGCGAGGGCCGCTCGGACCTGGGCCACGACACCGCGGGGATTCCCGAGCACGTCGGAGGCGGTGAACCGCAGCGGCGTGTAACCCGCGTTGACGAGCCCGTTCTGCCGGCGGTTGTCCTCGGCCACGGTGTGCTTGTGCGTTTCACCGTCGTACTCGATGACCAGCCCCGCGTCCCTATAGAAGAGATCGGCCCGCGCCAGGAACTCACCATCGGCCGCGTACAGCTTCACCTGGACCTCGGGCGCCGGGAGTCCCGCTTCGACAAGCAAGATCCGCAGCCGGCTCTCCATCGCTGACTCAGCATTCGGCGCGACCAGCTCGACCATGCGGCGCACGCGAGCCACATTCCGGTGACCGCCGATCCTACGGACGGCCGCTTCCAGTTCGGCCATCGTCAGCAGCTCAGCGCGCAGAGCCATGTCGGCGACCGCCACGGAGTCGGGCAGGCGCAGGCGCCGGCCCAGGTCGACCAGAGTGCGCGGCATCGTGGTGACCGGGAGTCCGTGCCTGCGCTCAACCTCGTCCAGCCGAAAACTGGACCGGCTCACCCGCATGCCCACCCGCCCCGATACACCGCAGGCTTCGGGAACGAGGACCTCGATCGGACTGCAGGGGGCCACGTCCAAACCATGGAGCCAGGCCGCGGTGGAGCCCGCGAACACCGCCTCGGACGGCAAGCGGCAACGCGCAGCCTCCAACGCGTAGAGCGGGGCCTCGGCGAGCGTGGCCGCCGCCCACACGCCCGGGCCGGCCTGCTTGAATCCGCGGGCGCGCAAGTGCCAGGGCTGCACGCCCGCAGCCCTGGCTTCGTTCACTGTGAATGGCCGCCCCACCAATCCCGCAGGCAACCTCCGCACAACCGGCACAAGATGCTCCCACGGCCACCAGCGTGGGAAGCCAGCCTGTTAAGAGCGGCTTGCCCAGCCGAGCGCCGGCGGCGGAACCCTTTTCCGCCCGAAAAACCGTTCCGGCGCCGGCGCTCGGCTTAGTTGGGGATGCCGGAGAAGAGGTCTCGCTCGGGCTTCTCTTCGCCCAGGGCCCCGCGGGCCAGCACGTAGGTCTCGGTCGACATCATGGCGTCGAAGATCTTGCCCTGCATGCTCAGGAACGGGCTGTTGGGATCGTTCTGCGACCGGTGCTCGCCGAAAGCCCGACGCTTCAGCTCGGCGTACTGGGAGGTGTCGATGACAGTGGTCACATCCTCGTCCGGCACGCCCTGGATCCTCGACTCCTGCTGCAGCAGATCCTCCCGGCCCATCTCGCGGAGCATCTCGCCCATGCGCTTCATGCCGCCTTGCGAGATGCACACGAAGTAGGCCTTGGTCGGCTGCCACCCCTCCGCGTCCATCAGATCGAGCGCGGCGACCGTGACCTCGTGGGCCTTGATGTGGTCCGGGTGTCCATAGATGCCGTCCGCCCCGTAAGTCACCACCACGTCCGGCCGCTCCTCGCGCAGCACCATCGCCAGCAGCTGCGCAGCGCCCAGCAGCGGAGCCCGGTGGAAGGACTGCGGATGCTCGTTGTCGGCGGTGCCCACCATTCCGGAATCCCGATAGCCGAGGAAGACCTGGCGATCGACCCCCAGCAGCTTGCCCGCTCGACGCAGCTCCTCGGTCCGGATCTCGGCCAAGCGCGGCCGCGATTCCGCCTCGTCCATGTTGTGGATCTCGCCCACCTCGCCGCGCGTGGCCGTGACCAGCACCACCCGACGTCCCTGCTCGTGCGCCATCGCCATCACGCCGCCGGTGCTGATGGCCTCGTCGTCGGGGTGCGCATGCACCAGCAGCAGCGTGCTCATGTAGACAGCAACTCGCCGACCAAAGCCGCGATTCCTCCACTGCCGGGCGCCGCGATCACGCGGTCCGCGGCCGCCAGCACCTCGGGCGCCGCATCGGCCACGGCCACTCCCAGGCCGGCCCACTCCAGCATGGGCAGGTCATTGCGCCCATCACCGACCGCCACCGTGGCCGCCTCGCTGACCCCGAGCCGCTCACATAGGAACTGCAGCGCGCGCCGCTTGTCGGAGTCGACGTGCGTGAACTCGATGTAGGTCGGCATCGAGGTCGCAGCGTACAGCCGGCCAGCCCACCGCTGCCGGACCTCGGGCAGCATCCGCTCGACATCGGCCTGCTCGGCGACGATAACCACCTTGGGAGTCGTCGGCCCCATCGCTGCATCCAGGTCCGGCACCACATGCATGGGCATGCCGGCGTGCGCCGAGTAGGCGCGGCCGAACGGCGTGTCGTGCTCGACCAGGAGCTGGTCGTCGCGGTAGGCCTGCACGTGTACGCCGCGCTCCCTGCACCAGCGCACCACCTCGATGGCGAGCGCGTGCGGCACCCCGTGGTCGAGCAGCATGGAACCGTCCACCGCCCGCACCTGAGCACCCTGGTAGCAGACGAAGGGGTCGACAAGGCCCAGCCGCCGCACCCAGGGCAGCGCGCCCGGAAAAGGCCGGCCCGTGCAGGCGACCACATGCAGGCCCGCGGCCAGTGCGCGACCGAGAGCGGCCACGTCACGCTCGTCGACGCGGAGATCGGGGGTGAGGACGGTTCCGTCCAGGTCGAGAGCGAGCAGCTGGAAGGTTATCGGCGGCCGCCGGCGACTTCGGGGTTGACCATGTTCGCGGGGCGACCGCCCCGGATCGCCGTCACCAGGTTGCGGGCCGCGACCGCGCACATCTCCGAACGGGTGCGCGTCGAAGCGCTGGCGATGTGGGGGGCGAGCACCACGTTGTGCAGACCGACCAGCGCCGGATGGACCTGCGGCTCCTTTTCGTATACGTCGAGCCCGGCGGCGAACAGGCGATGGTTCTTGAGCGCCTCCACCAAGGCGCCTTCGTCGATCACGGGACCGCGGGAGGTGTTCACCAGCACCGCCGTCGGCTTCATGATCGCCAGCTGCTCGGCGCCGATCAGGTGGTGCGTCTTGTCGGTCAGCGGCACGTGGACGCTGACGAAGTCCGATTCCCGCAGCAGACGCGGCAGGTCGACGCGGGTGACGCCCATCTCGCGCTCCATCTCGGCCGGCAGCGGGTTGACGTCGCTGTAGATGACGCGCATGTTGAAGCCGCGTGCGCGTTTGGCGACCGCCCGCCCGATGCGCCCGATGCCGACCAGGCCCAGGGTGGCGTGGTTGACGTCGACGCCCAGCAGCATGTCGATCGCCCAGCCCTTGAAATGCGTGCCGCGCACGAAATTGTCGCCCTGCACCACACGCCGCGCAGCGGCCATCAGCAGGGCGAATGCGAAGTCGGCCGTGGTTTCGTCGAGGATGCCCGGCGTGTTGGTGACGAAGACACCGTGCTTGGTGGCCGCGGCGACGTCGATGTTGTCGTAACCCACGGCCACGTTGGAAACGCACTTCAGGCCGGGCACCGACAGCACCTTCTCGGTGATGGGATCCATGAGCATGCTCACGATGCCCACGCAGCCCTCGGCGGCAGCGGCGATGTTCTCATCGGTCAGCGGCTTGCCGTCCGGATACTGAAAGATGTCGGCGGCTTCTGCCAGCACAGCCGGGCCGGGATCGAGCAGCTTGTGCATGTTGAGGACGCGGGGCCGGTTCTCGCTCACGGATTCAGGCCCAGCTCGGACGCGATCGGGACCAGCGCGTCGCGCACGAACTCGACATGCTCGTCGAACGGTACGCCGAGGGCTTCAGCGCCGGCGACCAGCTCCTCGCGATGCACCGCGCGCGCGAAAGCCTTGTCCTTCATCTTCTTGCGCACGGTGCGGGCGTCGACCGCGCTCAGCGACCTGTCCGGCTTGACCAGGGCACAGGCGATGATGAATCCGCACAGCTCGTCGACCGCGTTCAGGGTGATGCGCTTGCGCGTGTTGCGCGGCACGTCGAGGTAGTCGGCGTGGGAGGCGATGTCCTCCAGCACGTCCTCGGGCCAGCCCTGCTCGCGCAGCATCTGGATGCCGCGCATGGGATGCAGGTCGAGCGTCGGACCCGACTCGTAATCCCAATCATGGATGAGGCCGAGCACCGCCCAGCTCTCTTCGTCCTCGCCGAACTTGCGCGCGTAAGCGCGCATCGCCGCCTCGACCGAGCGCATGTGGCGGCGCAGCGTCTCGCTCTGGGTGCTGCCCTGCACCAGCTCCCAGGCCATCTCGCGGGTCGGCGTCATGAAAGGATCTCCTGAAGTGCGGCCAGCAGCGCCTGGTGCTGCTCAGGCGTGCCGATGGTGATCCGGAACCAGCCGTCGATCGGCTCTCGATGGTAGTGGCGGACCAGGATCCGGCGCTCGCGCAGGCGCGCGTACACCTCCGCCGCCGGATGGCCGGGCGGCGGGCGCACGAACAAGAAGTTGGTGGCGGAAGGCAGCACCTCGAAGCCGAGCGCGGCCAGGTCGCCGCCCAGGCGGCCGCGGGCGTCGAGCACGTACTCGACCAGGTCGCGCCGGTACATCACGTCGTCCGCGGCTGCGGCCGCCGCCACCACCGCCAGCCGATCCAGGTTGTAGGAATCCTTGACCAGGTCCAGCGACTGAATTACCTCCGGCTGCGCGAGTGCGTAGCCGATGCGCATCCCGGCCAGGGCTCCCGACTTGGAGAGCGTGCGCAGGAGCACCAGGTTGGCGTGCGCCGCTAGCAGGTCCTCGCGCGACTCGGGCGCGAAGTCGACGTAGGCCTCATCCACCACCAGCACCCCGCGCGCGGTGCGCGCGGCCTCCGCCACCACGGCGCCAGGCTGCCAGGTGCCGGTGGGCGAGTTGGGGTTGCACAGGAACTTGAGCGGCGCCTCATCTTCGAAGAAGGAGCGCGGGATGCTGAATCCCTCGTCCATGGCGTGCGGCGACGGCAGCGCCTCGTGCATGCGCACGACGGGGTCGTAGAGCGGGTAGGTGGGCCACGGCCAGGCGACGCGCTCACCCGCTCCGGCGAAGGCGCGCACGCACATGGCGATCAGCTCGTCGCCGCCGTTGCCCAGCGCCACCATCTCGGGCTCGACCCCGCACATCCGCGCCAGTGCGGCGCGGGCCGGCGCCGCCGTCGGGCTGGGGTACAGGCGCAGCGAGTCGTCGACGGCGGCGCGCACCGCCTCCAGCACCCGTGGCGAGGGCGGCCAGGGCGCCTCATTGGTGTTGAGCTTCACCCAGCCCTCGCCGTCGGGCGGCTGCTCGCCCGGCATGTAAGGCTCGAAGCCGCGCAGTGCCGGCTTCAGGAAGCTCGCCGGCATTCCAATAGAAAGACTTCAAGCGCCAAGCGTGGGCTGACGTTCTGCTCAAGGTGCCCGGCGGTGTCATAAGAGCGTTCCAGTAGCCGCGCCCAGACTCCAGGCTGGGCCGCGCCCAGCATCCGCCGCCGCAGGTGGAGCTGCCAGGCGCCCAGGGCGAACTGCACCGGATCTTCAACAACCCGGTCGGAGCCACGCCATGCAAAGTTGGCAGCGTCCAGCTCGGCTGCCAGCTGCAGGGCGGTGTCGGCGGGCGCGCCGAACACCTCCTCCAGCCGCTCCTCCCAGACCGCGTGGCGCGCCAGCACCTCGGGGTCCCGGGCCGCGCTCAACGACCAGCCCGGCCGGCCGCGCGCCAGCTCGGCCAGGGCGGCCGCCCGCTCCGCTTCCACTCCGTGGGCGACCAGCAGTGCCGCCACCTCCGCGGCCGGCACCGAGTGGAACGCCACCCGCTGGCAGCGGGAGACCACGGTCGGCAGGACAACGAAGGGCGACAGGCTCGGAGTGGTCAGGATCAGCACCCGCCCTGGCTGCGGCTCCTCGAGGGTCTTGAGGAGGATGCCCTGGATGGGATCGGCCAGGCGTCCCACATTGCTGATCACCGCCACCCGCCGCTGGCCGACGCCCGGCATCAGGTTGAGGAACGCCTGCAGCGACTGCTGATGATATTCGGGCTGGCGGTCGGGCAGCAGCCTGATCTCGTCGATCTTCAAGGCTTCCCGGCGGTCGTCTTCCCAGTAGTCCGGATGCCTCGCCAGTGGCAGCTCGGGCAGCAGCGCCTGGGCCAGCCGGCGGGCGATCTCGGTCTTGCCCAGCCCGGGCTCTCCCACAAAGAGATAGGCGTGCGCCAGCCGCCCGCTCTCCAGCTGAGAGCTGAGGTGGCGGAGGGCGGGCTGGTGGCCGGCGATGCCGGCGAAGGGCTCCATGCGCTGGTAAAGGTTAGGCTCGCAACATGGGGTGGATGCCGGCGGCGGGCACCGACCTGGGCGACCGCCTGCGCCGCCATCTGGAGCAGGACCGGGTGGCCTGGCTGACCTCGGTGGGAGCCGATGGGACGCCGCAGCCGAACCCGGTGTGGTTCATCGTGGAGGGCGAAGAGATCCTGGTCTGGAACGCGGCGCGAGCGCACCGTCTCAACCACATCCGGTCCCGGCCGCGGGTCGCCCTCAACTTCAACAGCACGCGCACCGGCGGCGACATCTTGATCATCACCGGCGAGGCTCACCTCGACGAGTCGGCGCCGCTGCCGCACGAGGTCCCGGCCTACGTGGAGAAATACGGCGCCGAGATGAAGAGCATCTCAGGCACCCAAGAGGCGTTCTCCAAGTCTTACCCGCACCTGCTGCGGATCCGGCCCGACGGGGTGCGGGAATGAAGTTCGAGAGCTTCGAGTTCGGCAGCCTGGTCATCGACGGCACCGAGTTCGACTACGACGTGATCATCGACCGCGGCGACATAGCCAAGCGCCAGAAGAAAGCGTCCAAGAAGTACCGCGCGGAGTTCGACCACACGCCGCTCTCGCTGGCGGAAAAGCTGCCCTGGAAGTGCCGGCGCCTGGTGGTCGGCACCGGCGCCCACGGGCTGCTGCCGGTGATGGACGAGGTGCGCGAAGAGGCCGGGCGCCGGGGCGTCGAGCTGCTGGCGTTGCCTACAAAGGAGGCGATTCGGGAGCTGCGGAAGCGTCCCGCGGGGACGAACGCGGTTCTGCACGTGACCTGCTAGCTGAACTCGCAGCCTCATGGGCCCGGCGCTGCTCGCGACCCTGGCGCCAGACCTCGTGGATGCGCTGCACGGCAGTGAAATTGGTGAGGATCGCCAGCAGGTAGATCACGTAGGGCAGCACCATCGGGAAGAGCAGTCCGATCACGGTTGCCACCACGCGCTCGGGCCGCGCAAAGAGCCCGACATCGCACTTGAAGCCCAGGCTCTGGGCGCGGGCGCGCACGTAGCTGACCAGGTAAGAGCCGGCCAGCGCCGCCATGCACCCCAGGACCTTCATCGTGAGGTCCGAGCTGGGGTGGGTGAGGAAGTAGGCCGCGATGCCCAGGTAGACCGCGCCCTCCGAGTAACGGTCGGTGGTGGAGTCGAGGAAGGCGCCGTAGGAGTAGGACCTGCGCGTCACTCGCGCCAGGGCTCCGTCCAGGATGTCGAAAGTGCCGGCGAAGATCAGCACCAGGGCCGCCCCGAGCAGGTAGCCGAAGCCGGCCAGGGCCGCGGCCACGAAGGTGGCGAGCATGCCCGCGACCGTGACCTGGTTGGGCGTCACCGGCAGGCGCGCGACGGCGGCTGCGAGCCGCAGCGCGTTACGCCGGACCCAGGCCTGGAATCTGCTCGTGAACATCTTCGATTCCCGCACCCGCGATCTCGCGAGCGCTGCGGTAGACGTCGATGACGCGGGCGGCGATCTCGCGCCAGGCGTAGCGGCGAGCCTTGGCCAGCCCGCTGGCTCCCAGTCGCGCGCGCAGGTCGCGGTCGCGGGCGAGCACGGTGAGCGCCGCGCCCAGCTCGACCGGGCTGCGCGGTCGGACGGTCAACGCGTCGACGCCCGGCTCGACCACGCTCAGGTAGCCGGGCACCTCGGTCGCCACCACCGGCAGCGCGCTGGCCATGGCCTCCAGGATGACCACGCCGAAGCTCTCGCCGCCGGTGGCCGGGAAGCAGGCGATGTCGGCGCTGGCGTAGTAGCGAGGCTTGACCTCCTCCGGCACGTAGCCGGCCATGACCACGTTCTCGATCCGGTGCTTGGCGATCAGGCCCTCGGCCTGTGAGCGCAGCGGCCCGTCGCCGACCACGATCAGGCGCACGCCGCCCACGCGTTCCTGAAGCTCGCGAAAGCCGAGCACCAGGTCGCGCAGGCCCTTGCGCTTCTCGATGCGGCCCACGAACAGCACGTTGAGCAGCCCGTCGCGCAGGTGGCGGATGGGCGTGTGGTCGGGCCGGAAGGTCTCCACGTCGATGCCGTTGGGCACGATCTCGGGGTCGGCGCTGGGGAAGTACTGGCGCAGGAAGTCCCGGGCCGGACGGCTGACCGCGATCGTCCGGTGCAGGCGCCGCAGGTAGGGCCGGAAGAAAGGCCGGCCGTAGTAGTAGCCGACGTTGCTCTTGGCGAAGGCGTGGAAGGTGGCCACGTTGGCGGTGGTCGACATCCGCAGCACAGTCATGGGCAGCGCCGGCATGAAGGGCTCGTGGAAATGGCGGACGTCGAAATTCTCGTCCTCGAGGATCTGGCTGACCCGCCGGGAGAGGTTGAAGCTGAGGCTGATGCGGGCCACCGAGTCGTTGACCGGCACCGAGACCACGCCCCCGATCCGGTAGAAGTGGGGGTCGGCCACATCCTTGCGGGAACTGGGCGCCAGCACCTTGACGTCGTGGCCGAGCAACCGCAAATGATGACTGAGCTGGCGGATGTGCGCGGAGACGCCGCCCGGGTGGGCCCAGTCGTAAGGCGAGACCAGGCCGATCTTCATGGCAGGCTCCGGACCGGGTGGGTCGGCGAGAGATTCGGCGGCTCGAGGCGCCGATGCGAAGGAAGGGGTGGCGCAAGGAGGAGCGCAGCCTTAGCTGCGTGACGACGCGGCGCCGGGGCCCCTGACGAACGGAGCGGCAGTCTAGGCGCCGAAGATCCGTCGACCTGCCCGGGCTGGAGCCTCACGGGCTGGACTCCCAGATGTGATGGGGCAGGTGCCACTGCTCCGGGTGCTGGCGGATGATCAGCTCCAGGTGCCGCACCAGGCGCTCGGTCAAGCGCCGCAGGTCGGCCTCCCGGTCGCCGGTCGGCTGGGCCCAGATCGGCTCCCAGCCCTCGGCCATGTAGGTGTCGTCCGGGAGCCGGTAGACGGCGACCGGCAGCAGAGGCACGCCCTTGCGCAGCGCGATCGCCGCCGGGCCGGTCGGGATCGGCGCCGGGCGGCCGAAGAAGTCGACCAGGATGCCGGTGCCCGCCACGTCGCGGTCGATGGCCGTCACGATCATCTCGCCCGCGTCCAGCGCCTGCACCACCTGCTTGAGTCCGGTCCGATTCAGCGGCAGCACGCTGATCCCCAGGCGCTGGCGAGTGGTCCGATACCAGTCGTAAAGCTCCGGCGGTTCCAGCTCCTCGGCAAAAAGAGCGACCGGCGTGATGGTCGCCGACCAGATGGCCGCCGCCACCTCCCATGACCCCATGTGCGCGGAGACCACGAGCACGCCCTTGCCCGCCGCCAGCGCCTGGTCCAGGAACTGCTGGTTGCGGACCTTGAGCAGCGGCTTGAGCTGGCCGACCGTCGCCTGCGGAAGGCGCATCAGGTCGGCGTAGGCCTTGGAGTGGTTGCGGAAGTTCTGCCGCGCCGTCCGCCGGATCGTGCGTCTGTCGGCGTGGGGCAGCGCCATGCCGAGGTTGAACTCCAGCCGCCGCCGCGCCGTGCGCGAGACCACCCAGGCCAGGCGGGCGACCACGATCGCCAGCGCGTAAGCCCATGGCCTGGGGAGGCGCTCCATCACCCACTGGAGGATCCGGAAGCCCCGGTAGGCGAGCATCAGCCGACATTGAACATCGGCCGGAACGCGTACCACTGGTCGGGCCGCGCCCTGATGAACCGTTCGAAGTGCCGCACCACGCCCTGCATCAGCTCGACCTGGCCGTCACGACCGGCGTCGGGGGGCGGCAGGGCGGGTTCGATGTGGACGTGGTAATGACCCGCGCCGCTGCGCCAGATCGTGGCCGGCAGCACCGCCGCTCCCGTGCGGACGGCGAAGGCGCCCGGGCCGGAGGGCACGACCGCGGTGTGCCCGAAGAACTCGACTTCCACGCCCGGGCCCTGGGGCAGGTCGCACAGCAGGGCGACCACGCCGTTGGCGGCCAGCTCCTCGGCGATCGCCCGCACCGCGGCCCGGCCCAGCGGGATCACGCGCAGCCCAAGAGCCTCGCGGGTTTCGACCACCGCCTGGTCGAGGGAGCCGGGGAATCGCTCGGCGACCGCGGCGATGCGGTAGCCGAGGGCGCCCGCATAGGAGCCGCCCATGTCCCAGGAGCCCATGTGCGGCACCGCCATCAGCACCCCTCGGCCGGCGGCCAGGGCGGTGTCCAGGTGCTCGCGGCCGTCGACGGTCACGCGGGCGACCAGCTCCTCCCGGCCGAGGCTGCCGATCAGCACGAAGTCGGCCAGCATGCGGCCGTAGTTGGCAAAGGCGCGGCGCGCGACCCGGGCGGCGTCGGGATGCTCGCGGTCGAGGCCCAGGACGGCCGCATAGTTGCCCACCGCGCTGCGCCGCTGGGCGGGCGAGAGCAGGTACCACAGCGAGCCGCCCGCCCCCGCCAGCGCGTAGCGGGGGGCGGACGGCAGCGCCCGCGTGACGCGGGCGCCTACTCGGTAACTAGTCCCGAGCACCCGCAGTCGAGCGCTCTTTGCGTGCGGTCGTCGCAGACGAGTTCTTCTGTGTGGGGGAACTCCCCCCTCGGGCAGGCCGGGCGAAGCCCTTCCCCCTGCCCGCCCCCCTGATGAACTCCTCGGTCAGCCGGCGCGCGTCGGTGTCGCTGTGCTGCACCGGCGGCGATTTCATGAAATAGGAGCTGGGCCCCTCCAGCGTGCCCGAGAGCCCATGGTCAAGGGCCAGCTTGCAGCAGCGCACGGCATCGATGACGATGCCGGCCGAGTTGGGCGAATCGTGGACCTCGAGCTTGAGCTCCACGTTGAGCGGAACGTCGCCGAAGCCCTTGCCTTCCAGCCGGATCAGCGCCCACTTGCGGTCCTGCAGCCAGGGCACGTAGTCGCTGGGTCCGATGTGCACGTTGTCGGCGCCGATGTCGTAGTCGAGCTGCGAGGTCACCGAGCGTGTCTTGGAGATCTTCTTGGACATCAGCCGCTCGCGCTCGAGCATGTTGAGAAAGTCGGTGTTACCACCGAAGTTGAGCTGGTAGGTGCGGTCGAGGCGCACGCCACGCTCGCGATAAAGGCGCGTCAAAGTGCGGTGCACGATGGTGGCTCCCACCTGCGACTTGATGTCATCGCCGATGATCGGCAGCCCGTTCTTCTCGAAGCGCTTCTGCCAGTAGTTCTCGCGCGCGATGAAGACCGGAATGCAGTTGACGAAGGCCACCCCGGCGGTCAGGGCCTGCTCCACGTACCACTTGGTGGCTTCTTCCGACCCCACCGGGAGGTAGTTGACGAGCACGTCGGCGCCGGTCTCCTTGAGGATGTTGACGACGTCCGAGGTTTCGCCCGGCGCCTTCTCGATCAGGTCGGCCAGGTATTTGCCGATGCCGTCGTGCGTCATGCCGCGCTCGACCTTGACGCCGAGATGCGGCACGTCGGCGAATTTGACAGTGTTGTTCTGACCCGCCCAGATCGCCTCGGAAAGATCTTTGCCAACCTTGGTCTTGTCGACGTCGAAGGCGGCCACGAACTCGATGTCGCGAATGTGGTACCCGCCGAGGTCGACGTGCATCAGCCCCGGCACGAAGTCCTTAGGCGATGCGTCTTTGTAGTACTCCACGCCCTGGATCAGGGAGGACGCGCAGTTGCCGACGCCGACGACGGCGACGCGGACTTTGCCGTCGCCGCGGGCGCGGCCATTGCCGTTCTTCACCGACATGCTCTTTTTCACCTCGCGATTTTTTGTCTTTCCAGATGGTCGATCTGCAGCAGCTCCCGCAGCTCCTGATGGCGGCCCGTGATGCTCTCCACGTCCAGCGAGCAGTACACCTGGCGGCCTTCGCGGCGCTGCCGGACGACCCCGCCCACGCGCAGCATGCGCAGGTGCCAGGAGATGCGCGGCTGGCTCATGCGCAGGGCCAGCGCCAGGTCGTTGACGCTCTCCTCGCCTACTTCGCCCAGGTGCTGCAGGATGCGCAGCCGCGTAGGGTTGGCCAGGGCCAGGAAGTGGTCGGGTAGCTCGCGCCGTGTGCTGGGCAAAAACATAACGGTTCCTTTATGTGTTGCCAGCTTAACCCATAAAGGACTCTTTATGCATCCCGCTGCCGAAATCTGACGCCAACCGTATATTTCTTGATACCGGAGATGGCAAAGCACAAATACGACGAACCTTCGGCCGAGCTGGCGGCCGACATCGTGGAGAGCGCCCAGCAGCTGGTTCGCCTGGAGATCGCCCTCGCCAAGCAGGAGGCCAAGGAGCTGGCCGTCCGCAACGGCGTGGCGATCGGCATGATGGCGGCCGGTGGCCTGCTGGCGATGCTGACCCTGCTGGTGGCGGTGCCGGTGACCATCGTGCTGGTCTTCCACAGTTGGATCGCGGGCCTGGTCTGGGTGCTCGCTTACGCGATCGTGTCGACCGTCCTCATCCTCGTCGGCAAATCACGGCTGAAGATCGAGGCCCCGCAGCGGACCCTCAGCAGCCTCAAGGAGACCCGGGCATGGCTGGTTCATCAGCTGACTACGAACGGCAGATAGCCGAAACCCGCGGCGCCATGGAGTCCAAGATCGTGGAGCTCCGCGAGCGCACACGCGACACCGTCCGCCGCGGGCGCAAGGCGCTGCTGATCGCCGCCGGTGTGGGCGCAGCTGTGGGCGCCGCCGCGGTCACCGCGCTGGTCCTCTACAAGGTCTCGCGTCCGGCCACGCCCGCCGAGCGCTTCCGGCGGGTCCTGCCGGAGCCCTGGTGGGAGTGGATCCGCAACGGCCGCGACAAGGTGGAGCTGACGCTCCGCCGCGGGATCCCGCCCATGCGCCTGTACGTGGGCGATCAGCAGGTCGGCGAGCAGCCGCCCTCCAGCTCGATGGAGAAGATCATCATCCGGGCCGCCCAGGCCGCCGGCACCGCCGCCGCGGCTGCCATCGTCTCCAGGGCGTTCGCGCAGTTCCAGAAGCGCGGGAAGGCAGCGTAGGGGAGGGACTCGTCCCTCCCGGGCGAGGCAAGCCTCGCCCCTACGGGTCGATCCGGAGGTTGGCGCCGGTCATCGGCGCCGACTCTGGCGAGGCCAACCAGCCGATCAGCCTGGCCACCTGCGGCGGCTTCAGCGAGGGTTCGCGGGGGGCTCCGCTGAGCGCCAGCATGGGCGTGTCGATGGAGCCGGGGCTGACGGCGTTGACGCGGATGCCGAGCTCGCGGCCCTCGACGGCAAGCGCCTCGGTCAGGCCAGCCAGCCCCGACTTGGCAGCCACGTAGGCGGCCATCCCCGGGAACTTCTCGGCGTCACGGACGCCCGAGAGCGAAGAGACGTTGACGATCACGCCGCCCGGGCGCATCCGCCGGAAGGCCTCGCGCGAGCAGAGGAAAGCCGCGGTCAAGCCTGCCTCCAGGGTGGCCGACCAGTCTGCGAGCGACGTCTCCACAACTCGCTTGGGCACCAGCACGGCAGCGTTGTTGACCAGCACCTCCCAGCTCGGGAGGGCGGCCGCGGCCGCCGCCACCGCGGCTTCGTCGGTGGCGTCCACGCCGTCGCGCCGGCTCCAGGACCGCACCTCGTAGCCACGCCCTTCCAGCTCGGCGCAGATCGCACGCCCAAGCCCGCCGGAGCCGCCGGTGACCACGGCGATCACGCTGCCAGCGCCCGCTCATAGGCGGCCGCGCAGACATCCATCGAGAGCCGGCGCCGGGCGCTGGCACGGATCGCCTCGCGGTCCAGGACGCGCGCGGCGGCGATGCCGCGCAAGAAGGCCGCCTGGTTGCCTGGCTCGATGAGAATCCCGCCGACCCCGTCCTCCACCACCTCGGGCAGGCCGCCGCACCGGTAGGCCACAACCGGCGTACCGGCCATCTGGGATTCGGCGGCGACCAGCCCGAAGGGCTCGTCCCACTCCACCGGCATCAGTGTCACCGCACACCCCGCCAGGACGCGCCAGAGCTGTGGCCGCGGCAGCCGGGCCTCCGGCCGCAGGTCGTGGACCCGCGCGTACCCGGCGTCATAGACCGTTCCGAAGACCCGCGGTCGCAGGCCCGCCCGCCGCGCCAGCTCGACCGCCACATGTGTGGCTTTCTCAGGCGAGATCCGGCCGGCGATCATCGCTTCCGGCAGCACCGGCGGCCGCCCGGCATCGAAGACGGGCACCCCATTCCGAATGACTTCACAGGCCACGCCGGCCTCGGCCCAGGACCTGGCCGCCGCAGCCGAGACCGTGGCCAGCCGGCGCCGCGTGGCGCGGGCAACGGCCACCACCGCGGGCACGATCGGAGGCAGGTGCAGCGTATGCAGCACGGCCATCGGCAGCTCTTCCGCCAGATCGATCGCCTCGGCGTCGAAGGAATGCTGGCTGACCGCATCGGCGCCGTCCGCCACGACCAGCTCGAACATGCGTTGAAAAGCATCCCGCAGCTCGGGTATCGGGCCCGTGGCGGCTTGGGCGCCGGGCATCACCAGGGCGCCGGCCACCGTGTCCGCCACCGGCACCGTTCTCAGGCTCAAACCCGGCAGCGCCGACCCTTCGGAGCAGTACACGGTGACCTGGTGCCCGCGCACCTGCAGGGCGCGGGCCAGGTCGGCCACGAAGGCCTGGGCGCCGCCCAGCTGCGCTTCGGCCAGCGGGGTGACCGGCGGGGCCACCACCGCGATCCTCATCCCTGGTTGCGGATGAGCTCCAGGAACTCGCCACGGGTGCGCGCGTCGTCCCGGAAGACGCCGAGCATGCAGGAGGTGACGGTCTGGCCGCCGGACTTCTCCACCCCGCGCATCTCCATGCAGAGGTGGCGCGCCTCGACCACCACCGCCACCCCGTCCGGCTCGACCACGCGCTCCAGGCCCTCGGCGATCTCGCGCGTGAGCCGCTCCTGGAGCTGCAGGCGGTGGGCGTAGACATCGACCAACCGCGGCACCTTGCTCAGCCCGACCACCCGGCCGCGCGGCATGTAGGCGACGTGGCAGACGCCGAAGAACGGCAGCAGGTGGTGCTCGCAGAGGCTGTAGAAACGGATGTCGCGAACTAGGACCATCTCGTCGTAGTCCTGCGTGAAAAGGGCGTCACCGATGGCGTCGGCGGCGTCCAAACCGTAGCCCTCGGTTAAGTGGCGCAGCGAGTCGGCCACCCGGTCGGGTGTGTCGACCAGGCCCTCGCGCTGTGGGTTCTCGCCCAGCTGGAGCAGCAGCTGCTCGACCAGCCGTGGCAGGTCGTCGGGCGAAAAACGGGGGCGCGGGACGCTCACCTGGTGACCTCGACCGAGTTGTTCTCCGATTCGACCAGGCGCACCCGCGCCAGGCAGCCCTCGGGAAGCCGCTCGTTGAGGCGGTGCCAAAAGGCCAGCGCCAGGTTCTCGGCGGTCGGGATCACGCCCTGCAGCCAGGGCACGTCACGGTTCAGGTGGCGGTGGTCGACGTCTTCGATGACGGCCTGGCGCATCAGCCGGTCCAAATCCTTCAGGTTGATGACCATGCCCGTGTCCGATTCAGGGTTTCCGGCCAACCCCACCTCGAGCACGTAGTTGTGGCCGTGATCACCGGCGCAGGCGCCGAAAACCGCGCAGTTCTTGGCCTCGTCCCACTCCTCGCGGCGCAGGACATGGGCGGCCGCAAAAGTGGCTCGGCGCACGATCGTGACCGCGGGCATCGCTTTCTATACTGAAACAAGGCTGTGCGTTATTCGGAGGCCGTACTCGCGGCACCGCCCGGCAGCGCACACTTCCAGCCCGCCGACCTCGCCCGCCTCACCCCGTCCACGCTGCATCGCGTCCTGGCGCCGGTGCCCTCGGCGCCCCCCCTCGAAGACGTGGCCGCGGCCCTCGGCCCACATCCCGGCGAGCTCTTCAGCGTGGCCGCCGCCCTGGAACCCGCGCGGGGTGAGAGGCTGCTCCGCCTCAGTCAGCGTCCGCTGCCCGATACCGAGCGGTGGGCTGCCGGGGAGCGGCTGGTGCGCGGTCTCTTCTGGACGCTGGTCTACGAGCTGGAGCCCGAGCGCTGGGTGGCGCTGGCCGAAGCCGAGCCGATCTCACCGCAGCTGCTGCGCGACCTGCCGGCCGCGGGCGCACGGGTCGTGGAGGTGGGGGCCGGCGCCGGGCGCCTGACCGCGCACCTGGCGGGCGTGGCCGCGGTCGTGGTGGCGCTGGAGCCCTGCCCGGCACTGCGGGAGCGCCTGCGCCGGCGCAGCCGTGCCCACGTGCTCGCCGCCGTCACGCAGCAGCTGCCGCTGCTGTCGGGCTGGGCCGACCTGGCCACCGCGGGCGCGGCCATGGGCTCCCAGCCTCCGCTGGGCGGCCCGGCGGCGCTGGCCGAGCTGGAACGGGTGGTGCGGCCCGGCGGCACGGTTGCGCTGATCTCGCCACAAGAACCCGAGTGGTTCCAGGAACGCGGCTACGCGCTGCGGGAGTACCCGGTGCCGGAGATCCCCGTGCGTCCTGATCTGACTGCGTATTTCGGTCCACTTACGCCCCCCAACACGCTGCTCGTCAAGACGGTTTGAGCCCGGACGAAGCCGCGGCCTACCTGGCCGAAATCGCCTACCACCTGCGCGGCAAGGAGGACCAGCACCGGGCGCGCGCTTTCAGCAAGGTGGCCGCGTCATTGCTGCGCGACCGGCCCGACCTGGAAGCGCTCAACCGGGCCGGCAAGCTGGAGTCGCTGCCGGGCGTGGGGGCCGGCATCGCCAAGGTTCTGCGCGAGCTCGTCAGCGAGAACCACAGCGCCTACCTGGAGCGTCTGCGCGAGGAATCGGGCGAGCCGGCCGCGGTGCCGGCACAGCTCACCCCCCTTGTCGAGCAGGGCTACCAGGGCGATCTCCACTGCCACACCGACTGGTCGGACGGCGGCGCCACGGTGCTGGAGATGGCGCTCGCGGCTCAAGCCCGTGGCTACCGCTACCTGGGCATCACGGACCACTCGCCGCGGATCACGGTCGTCAACGGGCTGGGCCCCGACCGCCTGGCCGCCCAGCGGCGCGTCATCGACGAGGCGCAGCAGCGTTTAGGCGACGGTTTCACGATCTTCCAGGGCATCGAGGTGGACATCCTGCCCGACGGCACGCTCGACCTCGATGACGACACACTGGCCGGCCTCGACCTGGTGATCGCGTCGCCGCACCTGCAGCTGCGCATGGAGCCCTCGCAGATGACCGAGCGCATGCTGCAAGCGGTCGAGCACCCGCACGTCGACGTGATCGGCCACCCCACCGGACGCCGGCCGGGCAGCCGCGCCGGCGCCACCTACGACTTCGACAAGGTCTTCGCCACCGCCGCCAGCAACGGCGTGCTCCTGGAGATGGACTGCGACCCCGCCCGCATGGACCTCTCGCCCGAGCTGGCCCGGCAGGCCCTGGCGCTGGGCTGCCGCTTCGCGCTCGATTCCGACGCCCACTACGTCGACCAGTTCGTCTACGTTGACCTGGCGCTCTGGATGACGCGGAAGGCGGGCATCCCCACCGAGCACATCGTCAACTGGCTGCCGGCCGCGGGCGTTCGCAAGGAGTTCGAGTAGACGTGGCCATCGGCATCATGATCGAGGGGCAGGAAGGCCTGACCTGGGACCGCTGGCGCGCGCTCTGCGCCGACGTGGAGCGGCTGGGCTTCGCCTCGCTGCGCCGCAGCGACCACTTCTTCTCGGTGATGGGCGAGCACGCGCGGGACTGCATCGACTGCTGGACCTCGCTCGCCCTGGCGGCCGAGTGGACGTCGCGCATCGAGTTCGGCCCCATGGTCACGCCCCTGACCTTCAAGCTCCCCGCCCTGCTGGCGCGGGAGGCCGCGGCCGTCGACCTGCTGGCCGGGGGTCGCCTGATCCTGGGCCTGGGCGCGGGCTGGAACGTGCCCGAGCACGAGGCCTTCGGCATCCCCTTCCCCTCGCTCAAGGAGCGCTTCGACAACCTGGAGGCGGGCATCGAGCGCATCTACCAGACCTGGGAGATCTCCAATCGCGCGCCACGCCGCCGAGTGGAACGTGAACCCGCTCGACCTCGACGCCTTCCGCTCCAAGTCGGCGATCCTCGACGGCTACTGTCGCGACCTGGGCCGCTCGCCCGACGAGATCCGGCGTTCGGTGATGTGCGTGGCGCTGGTCGGCCGCGACCGCGACGAGCTGCGCCAGCGGGCAGCGGCGCTGGGTCAGGTGATCCCTCGGTATCGGGAAATGGAGCCGGACGCGGTGGTGAGCGCGGTTGCCGAACGCGGCCTGGCGGGAACGGTCGACGAGGCTTCCGAGCGCGTGCGTGAGGCGTCCAAGGCGGGTGTGCAGCTTCTCTGCTGCCAGCACTTCCTGCTCGACGACCCGGGCCACCTGGAGGCCCTGGCCGAGGTCGCCAGAGCGACCGGCTAGACGGCCACCGGCTCCAGGAGGCCAGCGCCACCTCCACCGCGCGCAGCTGGCGGTCGAGGTCGACGTGCTCGAGCGGCGGCACGTGGATGAAGCCCGCCCGGAACCCGTAGTGGTCGGCGAGCCGGCAGGCCGTGTACAGCATCTGGTTGCAGATGTAGGTGCCGGCGGTGTTGCTGAGGTGGGAGGGCACCTCCTCAGCCTGCCAGGCAGCGGCGATCGCGCGCACCGGCGCCGAGGCGAAGTACGCCGCGGGCCCGCCGGGCACGATCTCCTCGCCCTCCACCAGCACGCCGTCGTTGTCGGGGAAGGGGAAGTCGAGGCAGTTGATAGCCACCCGCTCCACCGCCACCTGGGTGCGCAGACCGGCCAGGCCGAGGCCGAGCACGACCTCGGGCCGAGTGTTGGCGATGGCGCGCTCCAGCGCGTCCGGCATCCGGCGCGTGCTGACCGGGAGGACCACGCCGCCCAGCCGCTCCGCGAGCAGCATGCTGGGATTGACCTGGTGCGCGCCGAAAGGCTCGAACCCGGTCAGCAGCACCCGCACGGCTTAAGGTTAAGTCCCGTGGATTTCGATCTCACGCCGTCCGAGCGGGAGTTCCAGGCCGAAGCTCGCGCCTGGCTGAAGGCCAACGTGCCCCGCGAGGAGGAGTCCGACGGTGAAGGCCTGGCCGCGGGTATCGAGCGCCGCCGGGCCTGGCAGCGGAAGCTCTACGACGCCGGCTACCTCGGGCTGGCCTGGCCCAAGGAATATGGCGGTCGCAGCGCCACCCTGATCGAGCAGATGATCTTCAACAACGAGGCCATCCTGGCTCGGGCCCCCGATCCCGTGAACGTGATCGGGTTGGGGATGGGCGGGCCCGTGGTGATCGCTCACGGCACCGAGGAGCAGAAGGCCCGCTACCTGAAGCCCCTGCTCACCGCCGACGAGATCTGGTGCCAGGGCTTCAGCGAGCCCAACGCGGGCTCCGACCTGTCGGCGCTGCAGACCCGCGCCGAAGATCGCGGCGACCACTACCTGGTCAACGGCCAGAAGGTCTGGACCAGCCTGGCCCACGTCGCGAAGTGGTGCATGCTGGTCACCCGCGAGCGCAAGGAGGCGAACCCTCGTGAGGGCCTCACCTACCTGCTGGTCGACATGGAGTCGCCGGGCGTCGAGGTCCGGCCCCTGCACCAGATCACGGGCGACCCCGAGTTCAACGAGGTCTTCTTCCACGACGTCAAGGTGCCCAAGTCCCAGATCATCGGGCAGCCCGGCCACGGCTGGGAGGTGGCCATCACCACCCTGATGCACGAGCGCGGCACGCTGGGCCTGGCGCTGGCGACCCGCGCCCAGATCACCTCGGGCGAGCTGCTGGAGCACGCGCGGCGGCTGGGTCGCTCGCGCGAGCGGCTCGTCCGCCAGCGTCTGGCCCAGCACTGGATCGAGGCCAAGACGATCCAGCTCAACGGCTACCGCGCCATCACCGCGACCATGAGGACCGGCGTGCCCGGGCCGGAAGGATCCTTCCTGAAGCTGGCCTGGTCGGAGCTCAACCAGCGCATGGCCGAGACCGCCGTCGACCTCATGGGCCCGATGGGCCAGGTCGAGAACGGCGGCGGCTGGCAGTACGCGTTCCTGCGCTCGCGCGGCAACACCATCGAGGCCGGGACCTCGGAGATCCTGCGCAACATCCTGGCCGAGCGGGTGCTCGGCCTGCCCCGCTCCCGCTAGTACAGCAGCCGGGTCAGCGTCTTCCGCAGGGGCTTGCCGCCGGAGCGCTCCGCATAGGCCGGTAGCAGGCGCCGGAGGGCCTCGCGAGCAGCCGCCGCCACCTCGTGCGGTTCGCGTCCGGCGGTTGCCAGCGACTCCCCGATCAGCACCCGCACGCGCTTGCGCAGCCAGAGGTCCTTGGTGCCGGAGAGGGCGACCGGCAGCACCTGAGCCCCTGCCTTGACAGCGAAGTAGGCAAAGCCGGTCTTCCAGCTGTCCTGGAGCTCACCCTCCCGCGGCCCATAGGCGGCCTCCGGAAAGATGGCCACGGCGCCGCCCAGCTCCAGGCAGCGGTCGACATGGTGGAAGAGGGCCTGATCGCCATGCCGCTTGAGGTCGACCGGGATGTAGCCCCGGATCTGCCGGATCAGCCACCAGTGCCAGCGGTTCTTGACCAGGTTCTCAGGATTGGCCAGGAAATGCAGGCGGGGCTCGGTGGGCATGCCCAGCAGGAGCAGGAAGGGATCGAGCCAGTTGAGGTGGTTGGCGATCAGCACGTAGGCGCCGCGCGGGATCCGCTCACGGCCCTCGATGCGAACGTCGAACACGGCCAGCACCAGCGGTGTGAGCAGTGCCCGCACCAGGCGAAACGCGAAGGTCGCCTGGCGGCCGACGGGGAGCAGGTCGGCCGGCGGAATTGCCATTTGCCGGCAAACCTTATGCTTCGAACGGCATGGACTTCGCCTTCTCCGAAGAGCAGGAGCAGCTCCGGAAGGAGGCTCGGTCCTTTCTCGCCAAGGAGTCCCCGACCAGTCGCGTCCGCAAGCTGATGGACACTGAGGACGCCTTCGACGAGAGCCTCTGGAAGAAGCTGGTCGAGAACGGCTGGACCGCGCTCGGGATCCCCGAGGAGTACGGCGGCTTCGGCAATTTCCTCGACCTGGTGGTCGTGCTCGAGGAGGCCGGCCGGCACTTGCTGCCGGGCCCCTTCTTCAGCACCATGGGCCTGGCCGTGCCCGCGCTGCTGGAGGGCGGGACCGGCGCCCAGAAGAAGCAGTGGCTGAGCGCGATCGCGGCCGGCGAGGCCCGCGGGACGCTGGCCGTGACCGAGCCCTCCGGGCGCTGGGATCCCGAGGGCGTGGGCCTGCGGGCCCAGCGCGAAGGCGAGAGCTGGAAGCTGGACGGGGTCAAGCTGTTCGTGCCCGACGCCGGGGTGGCGCAGTTCGTGGTGGTCGCCGCGCGCACCCGCGATTCCGCCGAGGAGGGCGTCACCCTCTTCCTGGTCGAAGGCCGGCCCTCGGGTCTGTCGGTGGCGCCCATGAAGACGCTCGACCGCACCCGGCGCTGGTACGAGGTCAAGTTCGAGGGCGTGACGGTGCCCGCCGCCGCCGTGATGGGCAAGGTCGACCAGGGCTGGCAGCCTCTCAAGCGGACGCTGGAATGGGCGACCGCGGCGCTCTGCGCCGAGATGGTGGGCGGCGCCTCGCACGTCCTGGAGACGTCGGTCGAGTACGCCAAGACCCGGCAGCAGTTCGGAAAGCCGATCGGGATCTACCAGGCGGTGTCCCACAAGCTCTCCGACATGCTCCTGGAGGTGGAGAGCGCGCGCTCGGCCACCTACTACGCGGCCTGGGCGGTGGATGCCGACGCACCCGACCGCTCGCTGGCGGCCTCCATGGCCAAGGCCTACGTTTCCGACGCCTACCGGCGCGCGGCCGGCAACGGGATCCAGGTGCACGGCGGCATCGGCTTCACCTGGGAGCACGACATGCACCTGTACTTCAAGAGGGCGAAGGCGTCAGAGGTGACGCTCGGGGACGCCACCTACCACCGTGAGCTGGTGGCCCAGGCGCTCGACCTTTAGGGGGACGACCTCCCATGCCCGGCGAGGGTCATCGGCAGTTCGATTTCATCTTCGGGCGCTGGATCATCCACAACCGGAAGCTCGTCGACACCACCGACCCTGCTTGCGAGGAATGGATCGAGTTCGAGGCGTCCAGCGAAGCCTTTCCGGTACTCGACGGATACGGGCACGTCGATCGCATGTACGCGCGGAACCCGAGCGGCACCGACCCAGTTGAAGGGTTCACCCTCAGGCTGTTCGACGCCGAAAACGGGACCTGGAAGATCTGGTGGAGCTCCACCCGCGCTCCCGGGGTTCTCGACACTCCCGTCGAGGGACGCATCCAGGACGGCCACGGCGTGTTCGAGTGCGAGGACGAGGTCGGGGGCCGGAAAGTGGTCGTGCGATTCGAGTGGCTGACCCGCGATCCGGACTCACCACGCTGGCAGCAGTCGTTCTCTTATGACGGCGGGCGCACCTGGAAGC
>VBEO01000127.1 GCA_005881825.1 Chloroflexota bacterium
CGGCGCCGGCGCTGGAACCCTTTCTTGCTGGTCAAAGGGTTCGGGCGCCGGCGCTCGAGCCGGGTAACCTCGGCCGGATGCAGCGTGACCGGTTGGCTCGGCAGCTACTGATCCGAGGCGCGGCTGTCCTGGTCGCGCTGGCGGTCGCGGGAACGGTGCTGCTCTTCATCACCACGCCGTCCGGATCTGACATCGAAGGCCTGACCGCGAGGGTCGCCCGAGAACATCACGTCACCCTGCTACAGGCCGGCGAGGTGCCGCCCCAGCTCGCCGACCTCCTGGTCGCGACCGAGGACGAGCGCTTCTACCAGCACCACGGCATCGACGTGATCGGCATCGCCCGCGCGCTGCTCAACGACTTCCAGAGGGCGTGCTTCTGCGAGGGCGGCTCCACCCTCACGCAGCAGCTGGTCAAGCAGACGTACCTCGACGGCAGCGACCTCGGACTCAACAAGCTGCGTGGGATGGCGCTGGCCTTCAAGGTGGAGACGGTGATCGGCAAGCGCCAGATCCTGGCCGACTACCTGAGCATCACGCCATTCGGCTTCGGACTTTTCGGCGCGAGCGCGGCCTCCTGCGCGTACTTCCACCGGCCTCTGGGTGAGCTCGACCTGGCCCAGTACGCGCTGCTGGCGGGCTTGCCCCAGGCGCCCGTCGCCTACGACCCCAGGACTCACCCCGACCTGGCCGTCCAGAGGCGCTCGCAAGTCCTGGGCCGCGGCGTGTCGGAGGGCTACATCACCCGTGCCGAGGCCGACGCCGCCAACGCCGAGCCGCTGCTGGCCGCCGGGAGCTCCTGCTAACCAGCCACCTGGGCCGCGCCCACCAGGAGCCGGCAGGGCGCTTCGAAGCCTTGGGCGCCCTCAAATTCGCGCAGCGCCTCCTCGATCTCCGCCCAGGCCTCCTCTTGCTCGCTCTCGTCCAGCCCGCTCAGCATCTGGTGCAGGGCTCCGAAGGATTCCCGCTCGAACCTGGCGCAGGCGGCCGCCGAGGGCATGCGCAGCGGCGCTTCCAGGCTTCGCACCTCGGGCTCCTTGAAATCAGCGGCGGCATAGGCGGCCGCCAGCGCGCCGTCAGCTCCCAGGCTGAACGGTCCTGGCTGGCCAGCACCGGGCGGAGGCAGGCCGGCCCGCCGGCGGGCGATGGCCACGGGGACGGAGAAGAATCGGTTCTGGTCCGGTGTGGCGAACACGATCGCCGACACCCGCCCGCCCGGCCTGAGCGCCCGGCGCACGCCGGCCAGTGCCGCCGGCAGGTCGGGCAGATACATGTAGCCCAGCCGCGAGATGGCAGCATCGAAGGAGTGCGGCTGGACGTTCAGGCGCTCGGCGTCCTGCTCGCTCGTGGTCACGTTGCCCAGGCCCGCGCGGCGGGCCTCGGCAGCAGCGAACTCCAGGATCGCCGGCGAGATGTCGGTGGCCAACACCGCCCCTTCGGGTCCGGCGCGGCGCGCCGCCGCCAGCGTCTGGCCGCCGGCGCCCGCGGCGATGTCGAGAACGCGGCTGCCCGGACTCACGCCCGCTAGATCGAGCATCAGCTCGGTCGCCTCCCCCAGCCAGTCCTCGAGCTGAGGGCCCCAACGGTGCCAGGCCGCCGCCGCCGTCTGCCACTGCTCCCGGGTGCTGGTCTTGTAGGCCGCCGCATCGAAGGTCACGGCTGCCGAAGAATACGTGCGTCGCCTACGCGGCGGGTGACGCGCTGGGCGTCCAGGTGCTCGAGCAGCGCCAGGACCGGCCGGCGCGAAGCGCCCATCCGGTCACGCAGTGAGGCCACCGTGACCGAGCCCTCGCCGGCGATCAGGTCACGCACAAGCTGCAGCGCGCCGTCGTAGGCGGCGCGGGTGAAGGCGATGTCCTCGCTCAGCCGGACGATGTCGCCTTTCTGGGCCAGGGCCCGCACCACCCCGCCCCGCCGGCGGGGTCGAGCTTGACCTGGTGGCCGGGCAGCGCGACTTCGCCGTTGCGCTCCGCCAGCACCGCTTCTTCGACCAGCGCAGCGAGCACCGGCGGAAAGGCCGCCGGCGCCAGCGCGAGGCGGCTTTTCAGCTCCTCGCGAGGCATACCGGCACGCAGGGGATTGCGGGCGTGATAGTCGGCGAGGGCGCCGGCAGCCCGCTCTGAGATCGCGGCCCAGGCCTCGGGAGCGAACAGCCAGGAGCCCGCCCGACGGGCGTCGAGCGCCCCCAGGTCTGCGTCCGGCGCCAGGGTGGCCTTCAGCAGCGCACTCTCGGTGATCCCGCGCGGGTACTTGCGCAGCTCCTCCTGCAGCACGTCGCCGGCGACCCGCCGCTCCAGCGAGCGGGCGACCTGGGCGTCGTGGCGCGGATGCCGGCGCGCTGCCACGTCGGCGAAGCGACCGCCCGCCAGCGTGAGCGAGGGCGACGGCACGCGCAGCACGAACCGGTCCCCGGCCGCCGCCGCCAGCGGCTCCGCCAGCCAGAGCTGCACCCATCCTTCAGCGCCTGGCTCGATGGCATCCGACTCCAGGACGATCGCGCGCGCCGACACCTCGGCGGTGCCGGTGTGGAGCAGGAGATGCGCGCCGTGCCGCAGTGGGCGCGGCGCGTCCGGCAGCACCCGCACCCGGGCGTCGATGCGACGGGTGGCGACGAGCACGCCGGGAGGCGCCAGCACGTCACCGCGGCGCAGCTCGTCCTTGTCGGCGCCCACCAGGTTGACAGCGGCCCTGGAGCCCGGCTCAGCCAGCTCCACCTTGCGGTTGTGCTGCTGCAGGCCGCGGACCCGCACGCGGCGCCCGCCGGGCGCCACCACCAGCTCATCGCCGACCCGCAGCGAACCTTCGACCAGCGTTCCAGTGACCACGGTGCCGGAGCCCTTGATCGTGAACACACGGTCGACCGGGAGCCGCGGCCGCCCCTGGTCGGCGCGCGGTGGCGTATCCGCGAGCAGTGCATCGAGGCGATCGCGCAGCAGATCCAGGCCAGCCCCGGTGGCCGCCGATACCGGCACGACCTGGGCGCCGCGCAGCGAGGTCCGGCTCAGCGTTTCGGCAAGCTCGGCGCCGACCATCTCCAGCCACTCCTCATCCACCAGGTCGGTCTTGGTGAGCACCGCCAGGCCATGGGAAACCTCGAGCAGGTCGACGATCTCCAGGTGCTCGACTGTCTGCGGCATCACGCCTTCGTCGGCGGCCACCACCAGCAGCACCGCATCGAGGCCGTGGACGCCGGCCAGCATGTTGCGAATGAACCGGGCATGGCCGGGCACGTCGACGATGCCGACCAGGCGGCCCGAGGGCAACGTCAAGTAGGCGAAGCCGAGGTCGATGGTCATGCCCCGCCGCTTCTCCTCCTCGAGGCGGTCGGGGTCGATGCCGGTCAGGGCGTGGATGAGCGTGGACTTGCCGTGGTCGATGTGGCCGGCGGTACCGACGACGTAGCTCAACGCCGGGTCAGCGCGGCCGCGGCCTCCAGGCAGTCGACCAAGGTTTCATCCTCTCCGCGCAGCACCGTCCGGGGATCGATGCAGCAGCGGTCCGCCTCGATCCGCGCCAGCACCGGCGGGTCGCCGCGCCGGAGAGCGGTCGCCAGCCGCGACGCCGGTCCGTCCAGGGCCAGCAGCCAGGTCCGAAGTCCGCGCTCCGGCAGCGAACCACCGCCCGCGGCCGAATCGGCTTCCAGGAGACCGGAGCCGACTCCCCGGTCGGCCAGCTTCACCATCCAGAAGGCTGCCCGACGGCGCAGTTCTTCGGAAGTCGCGGCCAGCATCGTCTGCACAGGCACCGGCCGGCCCAGCAGGCGCTCGCGCAGCGTGGTCTCCAGCGCCGCCATCGTCATCTTGTCGATGCGCAGCGCCCGTGCGAGGGGGTGCCGGCTCATCTTGCGGACGAGCTCGGCGCGGCCGAGCACGATGCCGCACTGCGGACCTCCTAATAGCTTGTCCCCCGAAAAAAGGACGAGATCGGCGAGGTGCAGAGACTCGCCGACCGTCGGCTCATCGGCAATTGGATCCAGGGCACCGCTGCCGAGGTCGTCGATCAGCGGCAGGTCGCGGGCGCGAGCCAGTTTTGACAGCTCCTCCAAACTCACGGCTTCGGTGAAGCCGGTGATCCGGTAATTCGAGGTGTGCACCCGCAGCAGCGCCGCGGTCCGGGAGGTGATCGCGTCCTCGTAGTCGCCGAGCCGGGTGCGGTTCGTGGTCCCAACCTCGACCATGCGGGCGCCCGACAGCCGCATCACGTCGGGCATCCGAAAGGAGCCGCCGATCTCCACCAGCTGTCCGCGGGAGACGATCACCTCCCGGCCCCGGGCCAGCGCGGTCAGGGCGAGAAGGGTGCCGGCGGCGTTGTTGTTGACAACCAGGGCGGCCGGGGCGCTGGTGAGGCGGCGCAGGAGATCGGCCAGCACTGCCGAGCGCTCACCGCGCCGGCCGGTTTCCAGCTCGAGCTCGACGTTGCCGTAACCGGCGGCGGCGCGGGCGGCCGCCTCGGCCGCGGCCCGACTCAGTGGCGCCCGGCCCAGGTTGGTGTGGAGGACCACGCCGGTCCCGTTGATGACACGGCGCAGCCGGGGTGCGGTCCAGGCCGCGAGCCTCGCCGCCACCGCCGCCTCGCGATCGGCTTCGCCGGCGACGCCCGACTCGCGCTCGAGGGCCAGCTGCTCACGCACCGCGTCGGCCACCAGGCCGTGCGGATATGACTCGCGCAGCCGCACGTAGGCGGGCTGGTTGAGAAGCGTGCCTACACCGGGCAGGGCTGCAGGCTTACGTAGCTCACGCATTGGCCGAGGATCACGAGCGAGGCGGGCTCGAAGAAGACGCCGACCACCGCCCCCAGCACGCTGAAGTGGAGCAGCAGCGGTCCGAAGAAGACGGCGGCGAGGCAGATGATCCAGATCGTCTGCCGATTCATCTCCGCGCGCATGAAAAAGCCGGGCGAGCGCCGGCGCAGCAATGCCGCGAGGATCTCCCAGCCGTCGAGCCCGGGGATGGGCAGCAGCTGGAACGCGAAGATGGCCAGGTTCAGGAAATAGATCGCGAAGACGACGAACGCGACCAGCATCAATGGTTGCGCGCTCACCGGTGCCGGCCGGATCCCGGCCAGCACCAGCACCCGCAGCGTGACTCCGAAGAGCAGAGCCAGAACAAGGTTGGCTAGAGGGCCCGCCAGCCGGTAGAGCGCGCGCCGGCCCCCGTTGTAGCCGATCTTGCTGTCCTGGATCGGCGCCGGCCGGCCCCAGCCCACGTTGGCCAGGAAGACCGCGACCACTCCATACGGATCGATGTAGCGGCGCAGCTGGGGCTTGAGGTAGCCCCAATAGCGCACCGAGCGATCGCCCAGCAGGTAAGCGCCCAACGCGTGACCTAGCTCATGGGCGGGGATCGCGATCACGGCCGCGGGTATCAGGTACAGGGACCAGATCAGGAAGGTGATCGGGTCGCCGATCACTTGACGTCGATTTTGTCGAGGCGCTTGCGCGGCGGGCGGCGGCGCTTGGGTGGCTCAACTTCGGAGCGCCGGCCGCCCGCCTGGTGCTCGTAGATCAGGAAGATCGCCGTCAGCATCTCCCGCTGCGCGTTCATCAGGTGGTGCTGCGCCTCGGGCGGGATCATCTCCTTGACCGCGCCGCCCAGCCGCGAGCTGAGCTCCTGGGCGAAGCGCAGGATGCGCTCGGACTCACTGCGGCTGGAGTAGCGGGGGCTCACGGCTTGCCGAACCTGACCTTGAGCTCGCCCTCTTCGATCACAGCGCCCAGCGTGGTGCGCGACGCCAGCACGCGCGGCAGCGCGATCTCGCGCCGGTAATTGCCGACGGTTATGAACAGCTCGCCGTCGTGGCGCGCGAGGTCTACGTCGCCACGCTCGGCGAAAGGCAGGCGCAGCGCCAGCACGTATTCCTGACCGCATTTTTCGACGCGCTGCGTGGTGCCCTCGTAGAAGCGGTCGGCCGGATCGCGTTCGCCGTAGATGGCGTCTGCCATGCGCAGCAGCATGCGCTCGCCGATCACTTCTTGATCGAAAAGCGGGACGTTGAAGATGGGCAGCGGCGCAAATGCCTTCTCGACCTCCAGCGCGTACTTGCGATGAATCGCGTGCCAGTTGCGGAAGAGGTCATCCTGCAGGCCGTCGGGCAGCAAACGGTTGACGATCACGGCGTCGGTGACATAGCCGAAAAGGCTCAGATAGGTGAAGGCGCGCTTGGCCTCTTTGATCACCATCTTTTCGAGGTTGAGGACGATGCGCACGCTGGTCACCGAGCTGTCGGTGAGGACCTTCTTCATGCCTTCGAGGTCGAGCAGCAGGTCCTTCAGCGAGGCATAAACATCGTCGGTCGGCAGCGGCACGTCGAGCATCGGCTGCAGCAGCGGGCGCGCCATGCGCATCGCCTTGCGCTCCCAGGGATAGATCTTGTCGAGCCACCACTTGGCCGCGTCGGGAAAGCTGAGCAGCTGCAGCGTCTCGCCGGTGGGCGCGCAGTCGACCACGATCACGTCGTGGTCGGCGCGCTCGGCGTAGTGCTTGATCCACATCAGGCTGGCGACCTCGTCCATGCCCGGCGGGTTGGCCAGCTCCTCGGCGACCACGCCGTCCAGGCCCTGGGTCGCGAACACCGAGGCGGCGTAGTCGTGGAGTCGTTTCCAGTGGCGCTCCATCTCGTGCAGCGCCGAGACCTCGTGGGCCCAGAGGTTGGCCCCCACCTGGGTCAGGTTGGGCCCGAGCTCCACGTCGAGCGAATCGCCGAGGGAGTGGGCTGGATCGGTGGACATGATTACCGTCTTGAGGCCCGATCGCGCCAAACGGTGGGCGCTGGCGGCCGCGATCGAGGTCTTCCCGACGCCGCCCTTACCCGTGAAGAGGATCACCCGCATGGAGTCCCCTGACTCTACAGGGGCCAGGAATCCGGGCCGGCGCCCCTATCATCTCGCCGCGGAATCGGACCTTCGCGTTTGAGGAGGAAGAGTTGTCAGATACGAAAGTAGACCGCCGCCACCACCAGGTGGATCGGCGCAAGCCGGACCCGATGGCTGCCCGGGATCATCCGACCATCCACGTGCCGCGCCTGGTCACCACCCACCAGGTCAAACACGAAGTTCACGGAAGCGGGGCGATCGGGCATTTCAACAACCGGCTGGCCGTGGTGATCACGCGCAGCGTAGGCACCATGTGGGCTGCCTACCTGTTCGCGCTGCTGGCTGTGGTGTCTCTGCCGGCCGCGCTGGCGTCCGGGCAGACGATCGTGATCGTGGCCTGGATCGCGCAGACGTTCCTGCAGCTGGTGCTGCTGCCCATCATCATCGTGGGCCAGAACGTGATCTCGGCCAGCCAGGACGCGCGCGCCGAGGCCGACCATGAAACGCTGACCGCGCTGCATGCGATGAACGTGCGTCAGCTGCAGATCCTGGAGCAGCAGGACCGGATCCTTCACCTGCTCGAGGAGCGAACCCCCGCGCGCAGCTGACGGTCCGCATAGCCGCCGTTGTCAGGTCTTTGCGGACGTGCCTGACATCTGTTTTTCGAGATGCTCGAGGATCCTCACCGTCAGGTCGGTGTTGTTCTTGATCTCGGTCAGGATTTCCCGCGTGCGGGTGTCCGTCGGTCGGCCTCGGCGGCGGCATGTTCGAGCGTCAGACGGTCCTTCTGCGCTTGCCGGTTGCCGGCCAGGAGCAGCACCGGGCCGGTGTAGGCCGCCTGCACGCTGAAGAGCAGATTCAGGAGCACGTAAGGATAGACGTCCCAGTGGTGCAACGAGCCGACCACATTGGCGGTGACTCAGCAGAGGACGGCGATGGTCTGAACGATCAAGAAGGTCCAGGAGCCGATGCCGGCGGCGATGCGGTCGGCGAGTCTCTCTCCGAAACTCGCCTGGTCGTGGTGCAGTTTGTTGACGAGATGGCGGTGAGCGTGATGTGGCATGCGCTTGGAGGAATCAAGGGCATCCTCCTGCGCTGCCATTTCGGCGCGAACTCTAGCCCGGCCCTCTTGCCTTGTCGATAGCCTCACGCTCCTCGTCGCTCAGCTTGTAACTCGACTCCCAACCCTGCACCGGCTTGGCGTAAACCCGGCACCGGTCCCGGTGATAAAGGCCCGTGATCAGCACCCCACCGCCCTGCGCGTCGAGCAGCGCCACGGCGAACGAGTAGTCGCCGCCGGTGTCGTGATAGGGGTTGAAGCGCACCACTCCCACGTGCTGCAGCGCGCCGGCGGCCACAGGTCCGACTGGCGCCGGAGCGCGCCGGCCGAGGCGGCGCGCCAGCTGGCGTTGTTGGCGCAGCGCATAGACCGAGAGCAGGAGCGCCAGCACCACGCCCGCGGCGAGCAAGGCGGTGGTGGCGCCCGAGGCGCTCAGTGCAGCAGCAGGGGCATCATGCGGGCGGCCACCACCAGCAGCACGACCATGATCACTGCGGTGACGCCCAGCTTGCGCAGG
>VBEO01000128.1 GCA_005881825.1 Chloroflexota bacterium
GTGAAATAGGGCACCCGGTCCAGCGGGATGGCGGGGTCGACGCTCTCCAGCACCATGCCCCCGCGCTGGCCTTTACGCCCGGCGCCGGCGGCGCGGGGCGCCAGCGACATCTCGACGGAGCGCACGAGCGCCTCGTTGCCCCCGACGCGGGCCGGCGCGGCGGGCCGGGGAGCGGCCGCCCCGCTGGGCCCACCGGCGGCCGGCGGGGGCGCGAAGGTCGGGCGCGGGCGCTTGCCCTGCTGGCGGCGCTTGCTCTTTTTCGCCATTAGGGCCGGAGTCTACAGGTGATGAACAGGCAGGCGATTAGGGATACCTGTTCTTGGATGTGGAGTGCGACTGGGGGAAGACCG
>VBEO01000129.1 GCA_005881825.1 Chloroflexota bacterium
AGGCTGCGCACGCGCACCACGCCGTGGCGCCGGAAGACCGCGTCCAGCACCTCGTCCTCGCCTGCCAGCGAGCCCGTGTGGGCGGAAATCGAGCGCCGCCCGGCCTCGGTGTGGCCGACCTTGAACACGACCAGCGGCTTGCCGGCGGCCAGCGCCCGCTCCGACGCCCGCAGGAAACCGGCCGCGTCGCGGATGCCCTCGAGCAGCGCGCCGATCACGTTCACCCGCGGGTCGTCGACGAAAGCCTCGAAAAAGTCGGCGGCCGTGAGCATCCCCTCGTTGCCGATCGAGACCGTCGCCGCCAGGCCGATGCCGCGCGCCTGGGCCATGCGGTGGAAGTGCAGCAGCATCGCTCCGCTCTGACTCACCAGCGCCACGCCGCCCGCGAGGAGCGGCGGCACCACCAGCAGGCCGTAAGCAGCCAGCCGCCGGTGGTAGTTGACGAAGCCCAGGCAGTTGGGACCCAGAAGCCCGATCCCCAACTCCCGCGCTCGCTCCACCAGACGCTTTTCGAGGATCGCTCCTTCCTGGCCCATCTCCTTGAAGCCGGCTGTCAGCAGCACCGCCGAGGCCACGCCGCGGCGCCCGCACTCCTCGAGCACCTCCGGGGCGCGCTCGGTGCCGACCATCACATAGGCCGCGTCGACGCCCTCAGGGATCTCACGCGCGACCGGCCGGCCCAGCATCTCGCCGCCGCGCGGGTTCACCAGGTGGAACTCGCCGTCGAAGCCGAGCCCGCCCAGGTTGGCGACCAGCGCCTGCGTCCACATCGAAGCTTCGGTGGCGCCCACCAGGGCGATCGACCGCGGGCTCAGCAGGCGGGCCGCGGCGGCGGCGGCGGTCTCGGTGCTCAGGCCGTCGCGGCCGCGTACCGGCGGTAGACCCGCCCGACCTTCTCGTGCACTGGGCCCCTGAGGAGACGGAGCTCGTCCGCGGACGGCGCCGGGGTCTCCCGCACATCCGGGCGCACACGCAGCGGCCAACCGGTGGCCGCGCACACGCTCTCCACCGACTCGCCGGGCGAGTAGGCGGCGAGCTCCAGCTCGCCGTCTGCGAAGGTGAGCAGCGCCTTCGGCGTTACCAGGCAGTCGGGCGTGCCGGCCGCGCTCACGAAGTCCACGGCCTCGACCAGCGCCCGCGGCGAGTGCTCGGTGCGGAAGAGGATGACGCGCGGGATGATCGGGTAGAGCACTGCCGACCCGAACGCGCCCGCGAAGCGCCGGCGCGGACGCGCGTAGTCGCCCAGCACGTGCAGGTTGATGCGCGCCCGCCGATCGATCTGCACGCCGGAGAGGAAGAAGACGTCGATGCGGCCGCGCTGCGCCATGTCGAAGAACTCTTTCGAGCCCAAGAACAGCTCGCCGTCGGGACTGCCGCCGGGGAGGCGCAGGCTGAGGTGCGGAGCGTGCGAGCCCTGCGCCAGCAGCACGCCCTGCATGGGGATCGGCGAGTTGACGCCCACGCCGACTCGCTCACCATCGCGCAGGCGGCGGCTGATGACCGCCGACATGAGCTCATCTGGTGTGTACAGAGATGGACTCTAGATAGCGCTCGGTCGCCGCGCCGGCATCCTCGGAGGGCGCCACCGTGAGCACGTCGATGTAGGCCGCGGGAATCACCTGCTCGCCCCGTGCGATCACGGCGTCGCCCTGTGGATCGGCCCGCCGCGCCTGCACGAGGGCGAACTGCGGCCGCAGCGCCGGCACGATGGCCATTCCCTCGAGCACGCGGAGGTCGGGACGGCGCGTCATCAGGTCGGAGCCCAGGAGACCGGGCACCGGCGTCCAGGGGATGCCGCTGGCGCCCGCCTGCAGGGCCATCAGCAGCGCGGGACAGGTCGAGTCGGTGACCCGCAGCGCGCCGGATTCCACGGCCCGCCCGAACGCCGGCGCCTGGCCGTGCTCGCCAAGGTCGACCCCACTGGAGTGCAGGGAGCGCGCGCAGCCGGCCGCGATCAGGAGCTCGATGGCGATGTCGCCGGTGGGCACGCCGACCAGGTCGAGGTCGCGCCGACCCTGCCGGATCAGCTCCCGGACCAGACCCAGCGCCGGCGGCCGCCCCAGGGCCACCGTCGCGCCGTCGGGGATGCGCGCGACCGCATCGGGGAGTGCGAGGAGCTCCAACTCGAAGTGATCATATGCCCCGATGTCGACCCTCCCTCCGGGCCTGCGGGCGGCCCTCCGCCGGCCGTTTTCGGGCCGCCTCGGCTTCTGGGCTCTGAACCTGCGCACGGGCGAGCTGCTGGAGCACAACGCCGAGGAGATCTTCCCCTCGGCCTCCACCATCAAGCTGTTCGTGCTCCGCGAGCTGTACCGCCAGGCCGAGGCCGGCCGGCTCGACCTGGACCGCGACAGCGTGGTGATGCAGCACAAGGACGTGACCACGGGCTCCGGCGTGATCAAAGACCTGACGACCGGGCTGCGCCTGTCGCTGCGCGATGCCGCCACCTTGATGATCACCGTCAGCGACAACACCGCCACCAACCTGCTGGTGCGGCTGCTGGGCACCCGCGCCATCAACCAGGGCGCGCGGCAAGCGGGCTATGCCGGCACCCGCTGCGCCGGCCGCATCTTCAAGGGCAACCGCATGCGCTCCCTGAGCTCGCCCCGGGACCTGGGCGTGTTCATGGCCAACGTGGCCCTGGGCCGTGAGCTTTCGCGGGCCGCGTCGCAAGCCATGCTCGACACGCTCAAGCGCGAGCAGTACGCCAACATCGTGGGCCGCCTGATCCCCTACGAGCCCTACGGCAAGGGCAAGACCCGGTGGCTCCTGGCCTCCAAGAGCGGCTCCCTGGTCGGCGTCCGCAACGACGCCGCCTATGTCAAGGGCCCCGGCGTGCGCTACGCCATCGCCCTCATGTCGAGCGACTGCGAAGACGAGCGCTTCAACGTCGACAACGAGGCCAACCTGGTCCTGGCGCGCCTCGCTGCAGACATCCACGCCCACTTCGAACAGCGGCCGAGATGAGGCCGAGCGCCGGCGCCGGAACTATTCTTCTCCCCAAAAAAGGGCCGAGCGCCGGCGCCGGAACTACTCAGAGGCCTGCGAGGAACCCAGCGATGGCCTCGTTGCACGGCTCCGGATGCGTCAGGTTGGCCGCGTGGCCGGCCCCCGGCACCCGCACCACGCCCCCGCACCGCGCCAACCCCGCGCACAACTCCTCCGCGCGTTCCATCGGGATGGCGGTGTCCGCTTCGCCGTGGATTACCAGCGCCGGCACCTCGATCTCACCCAGGCGTCCGGTCACGTCGTCCCGGTCCATGAGCGTCCGGTAGATCTGGCGCAGGCCCTCCCGCGGCCGCGTCATCCACTTCGCGATATAGGCTGCCGACTCCGGCCGGTCGCCGCCGATGATGATCGCCGCGACCATCTCGGTGAGCTCGGGTGTGGGGCCCTCGCCCGTCCAAACGTCGAGCATGAGGTCGTACTGCGGGATCTTCTCCGGGTCCTCGAGGCCGGCCTGGGTGTCGATCAGCACCAACCCCGCGCAGCGTCGGGGATAGCGCAGGGCGGAGCGCAACCCGATGAACCCGCCCTGGCTCATGCCGCCGACCACCGCCCGCTCGATGCCCAGCAAGTCGAGCAGCGCCCGCTGGTCGTCCGCCGAGTCCCAATACGAAAACGGTTCCGGCTTCGACTCGGTCCGGCCATGCCCGCGCTGGTCCCAGGTGATCACCCGATGCTCCGAGCCCAGCGCCGCCACCTGCGGCGCGAACATCTCCGAGTCCATCAGGAACCCGTGCGCGAGCACGAGCGGTACACCGGTCGAGGAGCCGCCGCTGTCCTCGAACCACAGCCGCTGCCCGTTGAGCTCGGCGAACAACCAGCTACTTCAGCAAGCCGAGCCGCCGCGCCTTGGCCACCGCCTCCAGTTTCGAATGCGTGCCCAGCTTCTCGATCGCCTGCTGCACGTACCAGCGCCCGGTGGCCAGGCTCACGCCCAGCTTCGTCGCGATCTGCTTGGTAGCCAGCCCCTGCGCGGCCAATGTCAAAGCCTCCAGCTCGCGGGGCGCCAACCGAGTGCGATCGGCCTCCATCTGCAGCCGCTGAGCTTCCCGCGCCCGCATCTGCGCGGCCGATACACGTCCGGGTGGCATGACCGAAACCCCCCGCGCCGCCTGCCGCACCGCGTCTGCGACGTCGGTCGGCGGCTGGCTCTTGAGCAGGTACCCGCGGGCGCCCGCCTCCAGCGCCGCCAGGAGCGCGCTGTCGCTCTCGTCACCGGTCACGAAGATGACTGCGGTCTCGGGTGAGGCTTCCCGCAGCTGCGCGGCCAGCTCGGCGCCGGTGGAATCGGGCAGGTTGAAGTCCAGCACGGCGACCTGCGGCTGGTGCCGGCGGGCCAGCTCCAACCCGTCGGCCGCGGTCAGCGCGGCGCCGCAGACGTCGAGCCCCGCTCGCTCCAGCGAGATCCGCAAGCCTTCGACCATCATCGGGTGGTCCTCGACCAGGAGGACCTTGACGGCTTCCACGACCGGTTGAAGGATAGGTGCGTCGGGCGTTCGCTCATCCCTCATTCATGAGCTCGCCCAGCATCACCAGACCGCTGATCTCCGACCACCACCGGTGATCGCCCGGGATCTCGCCCGGAGCGTGCTCGACCCAGGCCAGCGCCGCCGCCGCTCGCTCCGCAGCCGGGCCGGCCGGGTCGGCGACCGCAAACGGGCCTGGCGTGAGCTCGGCTGCCGCCAGGCGCAGCTCTTCGGGGAGTTTCCCGCCCACCGCGCACAGCGCCGTGGTCACGTGGGACCCGTCACCATGCAGCACCAGGCTCACAAGGCGTCCGGCAGGGTCGAAGTGACCAGCGTCTCCGGTGCGCGGCCGGCGCTCAGGTCGGCCAGGGCCTGGACGACGCTCTCGCGCAGGCCGGGCGGCCCGCTCACGCCGTCAGGCGGGTGAGCTCTCGCGCTTCCCCTGCAGCCAGCCCAACCGGGACCGCAGCACGACCAGCAGCGCCCGGTCGGGCAGCAGAGCGTCGACCTCGCCCTGTAAACCGTTGTCCGCAAACGTGGCGACTGCACGGTCGTAGGCCGCGATCAGCTCGTCGAGCGCGGCCACCACAGGGTGGTCGTTGTCCGTCCTGGCGGCGGTCATCATCGGCGGTCACTCCCTTCAGGCGGGTTGGGGGTCCACCTCCCAGTAAACAAGAGGAGGCCTCGGCGATGCCAGCCCGCGTTCGAGCCCCCGAAGCTTGAGTGCGCCGGCGGCGTAGGTTTGGGCGAGGGAAAGGATGCGGAGATTGGCGCTCCTGGCCGTCATTGTCGTCGCCTGCGGCAGGCCGGCGCCGGTCACTTCACCAGCGCCCCTGACGCAGCTCGCCTACGTCAGCCAGATCCATCATCTGTCCTGCGAAGCCGCGGGCCTGCAGATGGTCCTGAGCCACGCAGGGATTGAGCGCACGCAGGACCAGCTGCTGGAGCAGATGGGCGTCGACCGCCAGCCACCGGAGCTGGGTCCCGACGGCGCGGTACTGCACTGGGGAGACCCTTACGAGCGTTTTGTGGGGGACCCCGACGGTTCGGAGATCGAGCTCACCGGCTACGGGGTCTATGCGCCGGCGGTGGGGCGCGCCGCGCAGGCGCTGGGCGCCCGCGTCTTGGTGGCCGGCCAGGGGGTGACGGCCGCCCAGGTCTACGGATACGTGGCAGGACAGCACCCGGTGCTGGCCTGGGTCTCGATGTCCGGCCACGGCGACTACGCGCCCAGGCCGACCACGACCTACGTGGCCTTCGACGGGCGTCAGGTGGTGTTCGGCGCGGGGTTCGAGCACGCAGTGGTCGTCGTGCAGGCGACCGCCGACTCGGTGCGTATCTACGACCCAGAGCCGGACGTGGGCGCGCACTGGCTCTCCAAGGCCGACTTCGAAGCCTCGTACCAGGTCTTCGGGCAGATGGCGGTGGCGCTGGCCTAGACCTGTCGATCCCCACCGCCCTGGTTCGATGAGGAGACATGAAGACCGGATACATCGACACCAACGGGCTGCGGATGTACTACCAGGAGGCCGGCGAGGGACGCCCACTGGTCCTGCTGCACGGAGCTTTCTCGGGCGCCCAGAGCTCGTTCGGCAATTACCAGGCGGAGCTGGCGAAGGAGCGCCGCGTCATCGCGCTGGAGATGCAGGGCCATGCCCATACCGCGGACGTCGATCGTCCGCTTCGGGTGTCCACCATGGCTCAGGACGTGGTCGGCGCGCTGCCGCAGCTGGGCATCGAGCAGGCCGACTTTCTCGGCTACAGCATGGGCGGCGGCATCGCGCTCGACATCGGCATCCGCCACTCCGACCTGGTTCGCAAGCTCCTCTTGATGTCGGTCTCCTACGACAACTCCGGCTTCCATCCGGGCATGCTCGACGGCCTTAGCCAGCTGCGTCCCGAGATGCTGGTCGGCAGCCCGTGGCACGCCGACTACATGGCCTCGGCGCCCCGCCCGGAAGAGTTCCCGAAGCTGGTCGAGAAGATCATCGACGCCAATCAGAACCTGCCCGAGTGGAGCGACGACGATGTGCGTTCGATCCAGCCGCCGACCCTGCTCGTGACCGGCGACTCCGACGTCGTGCTCGAGCACATGGTGCGGTTCTTCCGGCTGCTGGGCGGCGGCGTCTTCGGCGACACGCCGGCGGGGCTGCCCAAATCGCAGCTGGCAGTGCTCCCGGGGACCTCGCACACGATGATGGTCGACCGCGCCCAGGTCTTGCTGCCGATCCTGCGCGCGTTCCTGGACTAGGGGAGCTGAGTGGCCTTGGGGTCGCGGGCGGGCTTGAACTCGCGGCCCCACGGCGAGTCGACGACCTCGATCTCGCCCTTCTCCACCAGATCCTCGACCAGCGTTCGAAAACCCTTGGCCAGCCGCCGGTCGGCGTAGCGGCGGTCTGGGTCATGGGGTTCCCGCTTACGGCGTCGCTCGGTCGGCATCCGCCCCTCTTCTCCCGGCGCAGATGCTATGCCGCAAGTCTTGCGGCGCGCCCCCGTTACCAGATTTCGGCTGTGGGTCGGTCTCGCTACGTGCTAGCGGCGGCGGGCTTGTTGTCCTGGATGGTCGCCGCCTACGCCTTCTGGCTGCTCGCGCATATGCCCTAAAGGGGCCGGTAGGCGACTACCTTCGTGGCCGACGGGTCTGTATAGACAACCAGGCACCACCCTTTCCCAAAATCCGCCGCCGGCAGCGTGAGCACCGGCTGGCTCCCCGACACGAACCCAATCGTCGTGATGTGGAAGGCCGTCCCGCCGTTGCAGATCGTGTGCAGGTGCACGGTGTAGGTCCCGGCCGCCAGCGCACCCAGGCTCACTGTCATCTGAGTGGGCACCGCGGGGGCCTGAGGTCGCGCGGGCGCTGCGATCACGGGTGCTGCCAGGTCCGCCTGCGGCGTGGGCATCAGCTGCTGGGCCGGCGCCGCCGCTTCCCGTAGGGGCGGGGCTTGCCCCGCCCGCGGCGTGCCACAGGCGGCGAGAGCCAGCACCACGAGCGCCGTCGCCGCGAGTCTGGTCATAAACAGGCATACCCTCGGTCGTTACTTTGCGAGGACCCCTGATCGACGCCCACCGGGGCTCACCCGACGGCTTCGAGAAGGCCTTCGCGGCCGGATACGACTACGTCGAGTTCGACGTGCGCAGGGCCCCCAGCGGCCGCCTGGTCATCCAGCATGACCCCCATCCTCCCGAGGACGCCCTGGGACTGGATCAGCTCCTGGACATGGCCGCCAACAGCCCCAGCGGCCTGCACGTGGACCTCAAGGAAGCGGGCTGCGAGTCCGAGATCGTCGGCAGCCTGTTTGCGCGCGGCTTCGGCCCCGAGCGCTTCGTGGTCACCGGCGCCGATTCGGGTGTGCTGGCGGTCAAGGAAAAGTTCCCCGCGGTCCGCGCCGGGCTGTCGCTTGGCGATGACCTGGAGGGCGTGCCGGCCTGGCGGCGGGTGCGAGTGCGTTTGAGCGAGCTCTTCCCCGCTCGCCGGGTCCGTGCTTGCAGGGCGGATTTCGTCGCGGTGGACTACCGCCTCGCCGCCTACACCGTCCTGCGCTACTGCGCCCGAGCAGGCCTGCCGGCGTGGGTCTGGACGGTGGACGATGAGGTGCAGATCCGGCGCTTTCTTAGCGATCCCCGGGTGGCGGTGCTGATCACCAATCACCCGGACCAGGCGCGCGCGCTGCTTCGGTAGACTCTCCGACCCGCGGTGCTGGGAAGGCACGTCGAATACGACGCGTCTGCCAAGACGCTCGACCAGTGGAAGCAGTTGCGCCGGCCCGCACGTGTTTTGCTGCTTGCCAACACAGCCGCCGGCGAAAATCAGCTGACGCCGGTCATCTGCAACATCGAAAAGGCGGCGGCGCAGTTCTTGCCCCAGGACGAGGTCGGGGTCGCCACCTTCCCCGATCCTTTGCGGGGTTACACCGAGGTGCTGCCGGTGGCCCCGCTCGGGCCAAGCCCGCCGGCGAACATCAAGGGTTGCGGCTCGCCGCCGTTGGTGCTGGCAGGCGCGCTTTTACAGGTCAACCGCAGCCCCTACCCGGGCAGCGACCTGGACCAAGCGCTGTCCGCGGCCGTGAGCAATCTTGACGCCACCTATGATCCGCGCTTCATCAACGCGGTCCTGGTCATCGACGTGGCGCCGACGGAGCCCAGCAGCTCCGACGATGCCCTGATCGCCCAGCTGCAGGCCCAGCTGACGGCAACTGCACATGGCGGCCTGGGCGGCGTGCGCGTTTTCGCCATCGGTCCGAAAGATGATCAAACTCTCATCCGGATCACCACGGTTGGCCAGGGTTTTCTTTATTCACCGGACGCCTCGGCGCATTTTTTCGACAACGTGATCTCGGGCTTCTGATGCGTGATCACTTGTTCGTGGGCCTGCTCGCGGCCGCGTTTCTGGTCCTGAACGCGTGGCTCGGACGCGGCTGGATTGACGCGATCGGCGGCGCGGTCGCGGTGGCCGTCTTTGGTGAAGTCGCGGGTTGGTACATTCACCGCCCGCGCCGGCCTTCCCGTGGCCGCCGGTCGCCGCGTCGGACCAAGGCTCAACGCGCTGAACAACCGGCCGGCGCCCGACGCCGCGAACGTCAGGACTGGGTGGCCGAGGTAGGCACCGGTGTGGGCGTGATCGCCCTCGGGCTGGCGCTGCTCTCCCTGCCGCCCAGCGTTGCGCACTTCGGCAATCCGACCTGGCTCGGTTTCGGCCTCGTGCTACTGGGTCTCGGCGTTTGCCTCCTCTCCACGGCGACTCTCCTCTGGGATCGGACGCACCGACTCTAAGACTGCCGTCAGATAGCGACGGCTGGGCTGTAGAACATGTTGTCTTCGCGCCACCCGCCCTGCCCCTGGCCCAGGTGCCGATAGTCGTCGATCAGCTCGATCCGAGCTATCCACTTCACCATCTTGAAACCCAGCTGACCCTCGACCCGGAGACGCAGCGGTGCTCCGTGCTCGACTGTCAGCGGCGCGCCGTTCATCTCGTAGGCGAGGATCGTCTGCTCCTGGCGGGCCTGCTCGATGGAGATGGTTTCGTAGAAGTGTCCGTGGCCGTGCTCGCCCTCGGCCGCGGTCTGGTCCTTGTCGTCCATCGCAAAAAACGCGACGTGGCGCGCGCTGACCGCCGGCCGGCAGAGGTCGAGCAGCGAAGACAGCGGCACTCCCCGCCATTCCCCGATCGCGGTCCAGCCCTGGATGCAGGAGTGCTTCGTCGTCTGTGCCCGGGTCGGTAGCTTGCGCAGGTCGTCCAGGGTGAGGCTGAGAGGCCGCTCTACCCGCCCGCCGACCTCCAGCTGCCAGGAGCTGAACTGACGGCGGGCCATCGCCCGGTATTGCTCGTCCGCGGGCGGATAGCCGTTGACGCGAAAGAAGCTGTCCTTCCGGACGTGGCTCTGGCGCGGTGAGAGCAATTTGCTCGCCTGCTCTTGCGGGCGGTGCAGCAGCTTGCCCAGCCACTGCTGCACCTGCCGCGGGTGGCGCTGAGACTGGACCGTGGCGACCCAGTTCAGCACCACCACCGCTGCCAGGCTCCCCAGGCCGGCCGCGATCGCCAGACGCGGGTCGGCGTGCTCGGAGCCCAGCCACATCTTGCCCAGCTCTTCGCCGGCACCGTGGACGATGACCATCAAGGTGTGCACCGCCGTGAACGAGACGAACCCCGCCAGGCAGAGGAAGTGGAGGCTGCGCGCGCCCTGTCTGCCCAGGAAGGGGCGCTCCAGCCAGGGCAGGCGACCCTGCAGCGCAGGCGACATCGCGGCGCCGGTGGCGATCGTCAGAGGCGTGAGGAGGAAGACCACCGCGAAGTACGCGAGCTGCTGGAGCGCGTTGTAGGGGTGCCCCGGCGGGGGCACTGCAGGTGCAACGATGTAGACGAGGCCGGTCGCCAGCCACGCGAGCACGGACGCGAAGTGCCAGTGGCGGCCCAAACCGAGCCGGTGCCCGCCGGGAAGGGCCACCCAGGCGCTGTACGGCTCCTCCTCGTCCATCGAAGTCCACAGCCGGTCGCCCGGCATGCGTTTACGGGTGAGCCGCAGCCACTCAGTGCCGGGACGGCAGGAATCGTTCCAGTAGAGCTTGGGATGGGCGGCCAGGATCTGGATGCCACTGCGGACCAGCAGCGAGATGAGCAGGAGGTTGGCGAGGTGCGAGCCCCTCAGCCAGCCCGGAAAACCGAGCTCAGTCAATCGCGACCTCCGGCCTCTGCCCTCAGGTCGGCTGATCCCGGACGGTGGCCTCTCCGACGGTCGATCGGGCCGACTCGCGCCCGGCGCCGACCACGGCGAAGCGCTCCGCCAGCGAGCCGCCGGCCAAGAGCACCGCGGCCGCCGCCGCCGCCCCTCGCCGGCGGCCTCCGAAAGCCATCAGCACGGTGCCCGCGGCGATCGCGGCCTTGGCGCCGGTGGCGAGCCTGGCCACGCCGCCCTCGCGGTAGGGCCTTCCGAATTCGCCGAGCCGGTGCTCCATCACCCAGACTGCGAGAAGTTCGGTCATGCCTCCCAACAGCGCCAGCCGCCGGGCAGCCGCCGCTTCGGCGGCGGGCGTCAGAGCGGCCGTGACGCCCCCGGCGCTGGCCGCGGCACTGCCCGCGAACACGAAAGGAAGCTCGCGTCGGGCGAGGTGCCAGGCCGGGATCGAGGTATCGGCGATCAGCACGGCCGTGTAGGTGGTGAGCGGGAGTCCGAGGAGCGCCGCCATGGCCTCGGCGAGGCGGCCGAGCGGGCGGAGGAGGCCCAGGAACTCGCTCGCTGCGGCGCCCATCACGCTGGCGCTGAAGGCACTCAGCGTCCAGGTGCCGATGCTCATGGGCGAGGTCGGCTTGAGCACCCGCAGCATGTTCAGGAAGCGCTCCGGCCGGCCCAGATCCGAGATCAGCAGCGGAGGACAAGCCGAGATCGCCAACGCCGAGGCCGCCAGTGCCCGGCGGGCCAGCACGCGGTTCGAACCCAGTCTCGCCATGAACCCGAGCCCGGCCGCCGCTCCAGCCAGGCCGCCCAAGAAGAAGTAGACGGGGATCTCCGCTTTCCAGACCGGCTCCTTGAGCACCGGGCGCGAGTAGTAGCCGGCGGCCGGCTCCTGGCTCACTTCTTGCCGGCCCCGAGCGCGGCCACGACCAGCCCGGCGAGCAGCAGCCCGGCCGCGGCGCCGGCGGCGCCCCACATCTCCTTCAGCCGCCGGGTCGGCACCACCGGGTTCTCCGGCAGGCGATAGGCCGACGGCCTGTCCAGCAGCAGGAAGAAGGCGCCCGCCCCGCCGATGCCGTTGTCGCTGCCGTCAGCCAGGTAGAGGCGGGCTTCGTCGCGTCCTTCATCGTGCAGCTGCTCCAGGCGCCGGGCCGCGCGCTGGTGGAGCTCCTCGCGGGGGCCGAACTGAATGGACTTGGTCGGGCAGGCCTGCGCGCAGGCCGGCTCGTATCCGATCTTGAGGCGGTCGTAGCAGAGGGTGCACTTCTGCGCGACGCCGTTCGTCGCCGGCTGCTCGGCCTGCCCCTCGCGCCGCTCGAGGACACCGAACGGACAGGCCGGTATGCAGTAGCCGCAGTCGGGCGACGCCGGTGTCCGTCTTTTTCTCGATGAAGGCGACGTGCCGCCAGTTGTTGGCGCCCAGCCCACCGGTGTTGTCGTAAGAGCTGTTGAGGTAGCGGATGTCGGCGACCGGGACGTGGTTCCACTCCTTGCACGCCACCTCGCAGGCCTTGCAGCCGATGCAGATGCTGCTGTCGGTGAAGAAGCCGAGCGGTTCCTCGGCCGCCGCTGACATCAGCGAGCTGCGCCTCGAACCTGGCTCGCGACTCGGCCCGGGCGGATGTCGCAGGTGGCGGCTTTGACCTCCTGGATGTGCACGTTCGGGTCGAGCACGATGGGGAACAGGTCGTTGGCGGATGCGCCGGTGACGATCCCCTTGCTCCCCCAGTGGTAGGGCAGGCCAACCTGGTGCAGCGTCGTGCCCTGGACGTTGAGAGGCGCGATCCGCTCGGTCACCATCACGCGGACCTCGATCGCCGCTCGCGCGGTGACGACCGTCGCCCAGCCTCCGTTCCGTAGTCCTCGCTCTTCGGCGAGCGCGGGACTCACCTCGCAGAACATCTCGGGCTGCAGCTCACTCAGCACAGCCACGTTGCGGCTCATGCCGCCGGCGGTGTGATGCTCCGTCAGCCGGTACGTGGTCATCACGAACGGGAATCGCTCGTCCCCGTCCTGATAGGGGTTGAGGCGATCCGCGTAACGCTCGCGGATCGGGTTGGAATCGACCTCGTACAGAGCGTTCTTTAGCGGCGACTCGTGCGGCTCGTAGTGCGTCGGCAGCGGGCCGTCGACGAGTCCCGAGGGCACGTAGAGCCAGCCCTTGCCGTCGCCCTGCATGACGAACGGAGCGTCGCCCGGCAGGGCGGCGTCGGCCTTCGCTTCTCCCTGTGGCTGGTAGTCGGGCCGCTTGTCCTTGGTGAAGTCGGGCACGTCGTGGCCGGTCCACTGTTCCTGCTCGGCGTCCCACCAGACGTAGCGCTTGCGCTCTGACCAGGGTGTGCCGGCGGGGTCGGCGGAGGCGCGGTTGTAGAGGAGCCGGCGGTTGGCCGGCCAGGCCCACCCCCATTCCGGCGCCACCCAGGACTGCTCGGAGCCGGGCTTCCGCCGCGCCGGCTGGTTCACCTCGTCCGCATAGCACCCGCAGTAGATCCAGCAACCGCACGTGGTCGAGCCGTCGTCCTTCAACTGCGTGTAAGCACCCAGCGCTTTGCCGTCCGCGCCCCAGCCGTTGATCTCGCGCAGGACTGCGTCGGCGCTGGGTTCAGCGTGCGGCCCGGCGGTTGGATAGTCCCACGCGAGGTTCAGCACCCCCTGGTCGCGAGGCTCGGTGGAGCCTCTCAGCTTCTCCCGGATCAAGCGACCGAGGTGGCACATGAACCAGAGCTCGGAGCGGCAATCCCCTTTCGGCTCCACAGCCTTGTGGTGCCACTGCAGGAGCCGCTGCGTGTTGGTGAAGGAGCCGTCCTTCTCCGTGTGCGCGGCCGCAGGGAGCAGGAAGACCTCCGTCTTGATGTCGCCGGTGCGCAACTCGCCGGATTTGACTTCCGGCGAGTCGTACCAGATGGCCGCGCTCTCGATCTCGAAGAAGTCGCGGACCACCAGCCAGTCGAGCTCGGCGAGTGCCCGCCGGTGGAGGCCGGAGTTGGCATTGCCGACGGCCGGGTTTTCGCCCAGTAGGAAGTAGCCGGCGACGCCGCCCTTCAGCATCTCCAGCGCGGTGTGGTAGGCGTGGTGCCGGCGGTCGATCCGCGGCAGGTATCCGAAGCCGAATTCGTTCTCGGCCGTCGCGGCTTCTCCCCAGTAGGCCTTGAGGAGGCTCACCGTGTAGGCGCTGAAGTTGCCCCAGCCGCCCCCGCTGGCGTGATGGCCGCTGAGGAAGGTCTCCAGGTCCACGTCCTGGGACCTCGGCATCGGGATGTAACCGGGCAGCAGGTTGTAGAGGGTGGGGATGTCAGTCGACCCCTGGATGCTGGCGTGGCCGCGCAGCGCGAGGATTCCGCCACCCGGACGGCCCATGTTGCCCAGCAGCAGCTGGATGATGGCTGCGGTCCTGATGTACTGCACGCCGACCGTGTGCTGGGTCCAGCCGACCGAGTAGACGAAGGCGGTGGTTCGCTCAGGGTTCGAGTTGTCGCAGATGGCCTCCGCCACGCGCTCGAAGGTTTCGACCGGGACGCCGGTCTCCTGCTCCACGAACTCCGGCGTGTAACGCCGGAAATGGCGCTTCAGCACCTGGAAGACGCAGCGCGGGTCGCGAAGGCTGTCGTCGCGCCCGGCGTCGCTGCCGGCTACCGAGCCGCCCAGCCCGCCCGCAGTTTCCGCCCGGCCGGCATGCCCGGGCCGGTCGCCCGCGGCCGCGGTCGCCTCCTGACCGGCGTACTGCCAGGAGCTGCCGTCATACACGTCCTCGCCGGCCTTGAAGCCCGAGAAGAGACCATCGCCGTCCTCCGTGTCGCTGAAGTCCTCGCGCAGGAGGGTCGAGGCGTTGGTGTAGTGGACGACGTAGTCGCGGAAGTAGCGCTCGTTCTCGAGGATGTAGTGGACCAGGCCACCCAGGAACGCGATGTCACTGCCGGCCCGAACCGGTACGTGGAAGCTCGCGTTGGCGCTGGTGCGCGTGAAGCGGGGATCGATGTGGATGACGGTGGCGCCGCGCAGCTTGGCCTCCATCACCCACTGGAAGCCGACCGGGTGGCACTCGGCCATGTTCGAGCCCATGATCACGATGCAGTCCGAGTTGACGAGGTCCTGCTGGAAGGTGGTGGCGCCACCCCTTCCGAAGCTGGTCCCCAGACCGGGGACCGTCGAGCTATGTCATATGCGCGCTTGGTTCTCGACCTGGACGATGCCGAGGGCCGTGAACAGCTTCTTGATCAGATAGTTCTCTTCGTTGTCGAGGGTGGCGCCCCCCAGGCTGGCCACGGCGGTGGTGCGATTCAGAGGGCGGCCCTGGTCGTCGCGATCCTCCCAGTGCTCGCGCCGGGCCGCGATCACGCGGTCGGCGATCATGTCCATCGCCTGGTCGAGCGAGAGGTCCTCCCATCGGCTGCCGTAGGGCCGGCGGTACTTCACGCGGTACTCCCGGCGAGGAGAGCCGACCAGGGCTCGGCTGGCCGCGCCCTTGGGGCACAGCCGGCCGCGTGAGATCGGGCTGTCGGGGTCGCCTTCGATCTGCGTGATCTCGTCCGCCTTGACGAACACGCGCTGCCCGCAGCCGACCGCGCAGTAGGGGCAGATCGACCGCACGACGCGGTCCGAGTCCTCGATGCGTCCGCGCCAGCTCTCGGTGCGGCTCGACCTGGCGGCGTCCCTCAATCCCAGGCGGTCGCCCGAGGTCAGCTGGCGGAGGACCGGCCAGGCCCGGATCCGGGGCGGCACGGGGCTCAGCCCTGCATGTCGTCAACCGGGCCGCGTGAAATCCTTATAGCCCCACTATATGGCGGCGGGGAACTGCGTTGGCGGGGGCTGCCCTAGGTGAACGAAACCTGTTCAATGCCGTGGTGCTGATGCGATCAGAGGACCTTCGGTTTCGGGCGAGCTGGATTGCGCTGCTGGTGGTTGGCGTTGCGACACTCGGATACGGCCTGGTTGTGGTCGTTCTGCCGAGTTCGGGCGCTGCATACCTGAGGGCCATCGGTGCGTCGTCCATCGGCATGGGCCTTTTCGGTGTCATGATCACGGTGACCGCGTTCAGACGCCGCGAACGCTGGGCCTTTTACTCTCTCTGCTACTACCCGATCTTCTGGACGGCGCACCTCTTGGGCAACCTGCCACCGGTGCTCCCGGTAGGTGAGTTCTTTCCGCGACGCACTCAAATTCAGTCGCCCGTAATGCCTCCCGGCCAGGGCACGTGACAGGCTCCGTGCTGCACCGCTAGCCTCAAGCATCGTGGCCGACCTCTCCGCGTCTCAGCAGATCGATGCCAAGATCCGGGAGCTGGGTGACTGGCGCGGCAGAAGGCTGTCAGAGCTACGCGATCTGATCAAGCGAGCTGATGCCGGAATTGTCGAAGAGGTGAAGTGGAAGAAGCCCAGCAACCCGTCGGGCGTGCCTGTTTGGTCTCATGACGGAATCGTCTGCATCGGCGAGCCACTCAAGAACGCTGTGAGGTTGACGTTCCCGAAGGGTGCATCGACAAAGGATCCGAAGCGGCTCTTTAACGCGAGACTGGACAGCAACTCCGTCCGGGCGATCGACACACGCGAAGGTGACAAGGTTGATGAGGTGGCGTTGACGGCACTCATCCAAGAAGCTGTGCGGCTGAACGGCCGTGGGCGGCGCACCGACTCGAAATGAACGATGGTGCCCCGCGAGAGATTCGAACTCCCGACCAACTGCTTAGAAGGCAGCTGCTCTATCCACTGAGCTAGCGGGGCCCAGAAGAGGCAAGGCTAGTACGCAGGGCCTGATTGCCTCATCTGCCGGCAGATGAGTGTCTCCGGCGCGGGGTATGCCGACACCTGCCGGCACTTGACGGCTTGAAGCGCGCCGAACGGCCGGAAGCTAGACCCCGACCGCCTCCATCTCGCGGATCAGCGCCCGCAGGTCCAGCGGCTTCGCAAGATATCCGTCCACCCCGGCCGCGAACAGGTCGTCGCGCACGCCCGCCATGGCGTCGGCGGTCAGGGCGATCACCTTCAGGGGTCTGACCGGCGGCGCCGCCCGCAGGGCCCGCACCACCTGCAGCCCATCCAGGCGGGGCATGTGCAGGTCGAGCAGGAGCAGGTCGAACTGACCGGTCCGCGCTTTGGCCAGGGCCTCCTCGCCGTCGCGCGCCCACTCCACGGCGTGGCCGCGCGCGTCGAGCAGATCTCGCACCAGCTCGAAATTCAGTGGGTTGTCCTCGGCGACCAGTACGTCAGCCATCAGTTCAGCAGCCAACTTAGCAACCCGAGTTTGCCCCAGCACCCCAGCCTTCTCGCGGTGACGGCGGGGTCACCTGAGCGTCAACTTGCGATTGATGGAAAGACGCCCGCCTTGCCCACCAGCGCGGGAAGCTCCTTTCCAAGGTGCTCCGACAGCCACCGCGACACCTCCAGCAGGGGCTCCAACTGCACCCCCGTCTCCACGCCCATCCCCGCCAGCATGTACACCAGGTCCTCGGTGGCGATGTTGCCGGTGGCCCGGGGCGCGAAGGGGCAGCCTCCGGTGCCGCCCACCGACGCATCCAGCGCCGAAGCGCCTGCCTCCAGCGCCGCCAGCGCGTTGGCGTAGCCGGTGTTGCGGGTGTTGTGGAAGTGCGCGCCCGCCACCGCCCCCAGCGAGCGCAGGCCGCCGACCAGCTCCCGCACCGCCGAGGGCACGCCCACGCCGATGGTGTCCGCCACGCAGATCTCGTCCGGCGGCCCCGAAGCCATCAGCCGCTCTGCGAACCCGAGGACCCGCGAAGCGGGAACTCGCCCCGCGAAGGGACACCCGAACGAGACGATGAAGCTCACGGTGATGGGCTTGCCGTCGTTCCGCGCCCGCTGGATCAGACCCTGGCCGACCTCCAGGCCCTGCTCGCTGGTCTGGTTCTGGTTGCGCAGCCCGAACTCGTCGGTCATCGCGAACGCGTAGTGGATCTCATCCACGCCCGCCGCCAGCGCGCGCTCGTAGCCCTTCTCGTTCAGCACCAGCCCGGCGTAGACCACGCCCGGGACACGGGACGAGGCAACCGAAGCCATCACCGACTCCGCCTCGGCCATGGCCGGCACCAGCCGCGGGTTCACGAAGCTGACCGCCTCGATCCGCGGCAGTCCACAGGCCGCCAGCCGGTTCACCAGCTCGGCCCGCACCGAGGTCGGCAGCACCACCGACTCGTTCTGCAGACCGTCGCGCGGGCCGACGTCACAGACCGTGACCTTCAAATCACACCTTCGCCTGACAGGACCGACAGCTCCGCGGCATCGATGCCCAGCAGCGCCCCGAAAACGGAGGCGTTGTCCGCCCCCGCCTCCCAGCCCGCGCCGGGCGGCACCGACCCCGGCGTTGCCGAAAGCTTCGGAGTCACGCCCGGCATAACCAGCTCGCCGAAAACCGGGTCGGGCACGCTGACCAGCATTTCACGTGCCCGGTAGTGCGGGTCCGCGAAGATGTCCGCCACCGAGTACACCGGACCGGAAACCAGCCCGGCCGCAGACATCACGCGGTCCACCTCGGCCGCATCCCGCGCCGCCACCCATGCCGCCACCAGCGCGTCGATCTCGGCCGCGTTCTCGATCCGCAGCGTATAGGTGGCAAACCGGGGTTCCTCCAGCAGGTCCGGCCGCGAGAGGGCGACGCACAACCGCCGCCACAGGTTGTCGGAGTTGGCCGCGACCACCATCCACCGCCCATCGCGACTGCGATACACGTTCGAGGGCACCGCATAGCCGATCCGCGTCCCCGCCGGCTCCCGCACATAGCCGAACTTGCCGTACTCGGGAACCACGTTGTCAAGGATCGCGAAGCAACTCTCGAGAATCGAGGCGTCGACCACCTGGCCGCCCACCGAATCCCTCGCCAGCAGCCCCATCAGCACGCCCTGTAGGGCAAACAACGCGGCCAGCGAATCGCCGAGCGAGATCCCCACCCGCGGCGGCGCCTCGCCCGGATAGCCGTTGATGTAGCGGAGGCCGCCCATCGCCTCACCCACCGAGGCGAAGCCGGCGCGCTCCGCATACGGGCCGGTCTGGCCATACCCGGAGATGCGGGCGATCACCAGCCGCGGATTTGCCTCCAGCAGCACGGCCGGACCCAACCCCCAGCGCTCCAAGGTCCCAGGCCGGAAGTTCTCGACCAGCACGTCGCAGGACGCCACGAGCCGCACGCACAGGTCACGTCCGCGCGGCTTGCGCAGGTCCAGCGTGACCAGCTTCTTGCCCCGGTTGTGCACCGGCCACCACACCGTCCGGCCGGCGTGGCGCTTCATCCCCCACTCGCGCAGCGGATCGGAGCCGCCCGGCGCCTCCACCTTGATCACCTCGGCCCCGAAGTCCGCCAGCAGCCGCCCCGCGAAGGGACCGGCGACCAGGGTCGCCAGCTCCAGCACCCGGATTCCGGCCAGAGGACCAGCCATGCGCACGATTATTAGGCCCCGCTGAACACGGCCCACCCCGAGGCCCGGATCGCCGCCGCCAACTTCGCCGCGATCTCGTCCTAACTCGTTGACTTTGCGCTCGCAAGA
>VBEO01000085.1 GCA_005881825.1 Chloroflexota bacterium
GCCGCCTCCATTCATGCCCGGCGCTATCCTTTGCCAGCATCGACGCGAAGTGGATGGCCGTCGCCCGTGGCGACGAACCGGCCGACCTGGTCCTGAAAGGCGGCCACGTGCTCTCCGTCTTCACCCGGGAATGGCTCGACGTCGACGTCGCCGTGACCGGCGGCCACGTGGTCGGGCTCGGCTCCTACCGGGGGGTTCAGACGCTCGACGTCGCGGGCGGGTACGTCGTGCCGGGCTTCATCGACGCTCACATGCACATCGAGTCGTCGAAGCTGATGTTCGATCAGTTCGCGCGGGCGGTGCTGCCCCACGGAACGACGGCGGTCGTTGCCGACCCCCACGAGATCGCCAACGTGCTGGGCACCGACGGCATCCACTGGATGCTGGACGTCTGCGCCGAGCTGCCCCTGGACGTCTTCGTGATGGCCTCTTCATGCGTCCCGGCCTCCCAGTTCGAGTCACCGCGCCGGCCGCTGGGCACCGGCGACATCGCGAGCCTGCTCCGCCGCCACCGCACCATCGGCATCGCCGAGATGATGAATTTCCCAGGTGTGATCGCCGGCGCGCCGGCCGAGATCGACAAGCTCAGCACGGGCCTCACCGACCACGTCGACGGCCACGCGCCCGGCGTGCGCGGCCCGGCGCTCAACGCCTATCTGGCGGCCGGCATCGGCTCCGACCATGAGGCCACCACCGTGGAGGAAGCCCTGGAGAAGCGGCGGCTGGGGATGTGGATGATGCTGCGCGAGGCCTCGATCGCGCGCAATCTGCGAGACCTGCTGCCGCTGGTGCGCGATTTCGGCCCGGAGCGCTGCATGTTCTGCACCGACGACCGGGAGCCGAACTTCATCGTGCAGGAGGGCCACATCAACCAGATGGTGCGCGTGGCCGTTGACGAAGGCATCACGCCCGAGGTGGCGTTGGTGATGGCGACGCTGCACCCCGCGCAGTACCACCGGCTCTGGCGGCATGGCGCCGTCGCGCCCGGTTACCAAGCGGACCTGCTGGTGCTCGACGACCTGCGCTCGTTCCGTCCGCGCCGGGTCCTGAAGCAGGGGGCGGAACCTGAGTTCCCGGTCATCGAGGTGCCGGAGTGGGTTCGCCAGACCGTGCACGTGCCCGAAATTGACGCACCGGATTTCGCCGTCAAGGCATCAGGCCGGATTCGCGTCATTCGCGTCGTGCCCGGTCAGCTGCTGACGGGCTGCGAGATCATGGAACCGGCGCAGCGCGATGGACAGCTCGTCAGCGACCCTGCGCGGGACCTGGTCAAGATCGCGGTGGTCGAACGGCATCACGCCACGGGCCGCATCGGGGTCGGGTTCGCCACGGCCGTCGGCTTGCAGCGCGGGGCCTACGCCAGCACCGTGGCGCACGATGCCCACAACCTAGTCGTCCTGGGCGTCGACGAGGAGTCGATGGCCGCCTGCGTCCGCCGGCTGGCCGAGATCGGCGGCGGCGTGGTGGTCGCCGACGGCGGGCGGGTGGTGGACGAGCTGGCGCTGCCGGTGGCCGGGCTGATGAGCGATCGCCCGCTGCTGGAGGTCGACCGCCGGTTGGCGGCCCTGGAAGCGCGGCTGCGGGAGATGGGGGTGACCATGGAAGCGCCCTTCATGTGCCTCAGCTTCCTGGCCCTCTCGGTGATCCCCGAGCTCAAGATCACCGACCGCGGGCTGGTCGACGTGGGCAGCTTCCGGCTCGTGCCTCTTACCATCTCGTGATGGAGGTCAGTTCCCCCAGAACGCTCGCGGAGGCGCTCGATGAGATGGGCGCCCAGCCTGCCACCGTGCCGCTGGCGGGTGGCACCGACCTCATGGTGGCGATCAACTTCGGCCGCGAGCGGCCGGAGCGCGTCATGGCCCTCCGCCGAGTCGAGGAGCTGCATGAGCTGACGGTCAACCGCCGCGTGCGCTGCGGCGCGGGCGTCACCTATACCCGGCTGCTGGAGGCGGTGCGCGATCCGGCGATGGTCCAGGCGGCACGCACGGTGGGTTCCCCCCAGATCCGCAACGCCGGCACGCTGGGCGGCAACCTGGGGACCTGCTCGCCGGCCGGCGACACGCTGCCGGTGCTGGCCGCCCTGGACGCCGAGGTGGTGGTGCGCTCCGCGGCGGGCGCCGAGCGCCGGCTGAACCTGGGGGAGTGGATGCGCGGTCCCAAGAAGTCGGCTCGGCGCCCAGAGGAGTTGGTGGTGGCCGCCGAGTGGGATCCAGCCGGCTCCTCCCAGGCCTTTCTGAAAGCCGGGACCCGCAACGCCATGGTGATCGCGGTCGCCAACCTCGCGCTGGTCGTGGACCGAGTCCGGCGCCGGGTGGGCCTGGCCATGGGCTCGGTGGGGCCTACCATCCTGCGCGCCCAGGCTGCCGAGGATTTCGCGCGCGGTCTCTTCGAGGAGGCGGGCTGGGAACGGCCGCACCGGCCAAGCCCGGCGGCGGCCGAGCGCTTCGGCGCGCTCTGCGCCGAGGCCGCCGCGCCGATCGACGACGTCCGCGGCACCGCAGCGTACCGCCGGCACGTGGTGGCGGTGATGGCCCGCCGGGCCTTGGCCAGGACGGCCGCCGCGGTTTAGTGCGGGTCTCTTTCGAGGTCAACGGCCGCCAGCTGGCGGCGGACGTTTGGGAGGGCGAGTCCCTGCTGTACGTGCTGCGCGAGCGGCTGGGCCTGTGGGGCAGCAAGAACGCCTGCGAGCAGGGCGAATGCGGCTCCTGCAGCGTCCTTCTGGACGGTCAGCTGGTGTGCGCCTGCCTGGTCCTGGCCGCGGCCGCCGACGGCTCCCGGGTGCGCACCGTGGAGGGGATGGAGGCGGACCGCGTGGGGCGGGCGGTGCAGGAGGCCATGGTCGAGGCCGGTGGCGTCCAGTGCGGCTTCTGCACGCCCGGCTTCGTGGTCTCGATCGCCGACCTCCTGAGCAAGGATCCTCATCCGGGCGTGCTGGCCGTCCGGGAGGCATTGGCGGGCAACATCTGCCGCTGCACCGGCTACGTGCGCATCTTCGAAGCCGTGCAGAAGGCGGCGTCCCGCCTGTGAGCCTGGTGGTCCGCGGGTCCGTCGACGGCCGTTGGGTACTGGCCGACGCCGGCGCCATCACGGGCACCGGCACCGGGGATGCGCCAGCCGCCGACCAGGTGCTCGACGCCTCGGGCTGCCTGGTGCTGCCCGGGCTCGTCAATTGCCACGACCACATGTACCAGCAGGCCACCCCTGGCTACGCGGCCGATCAAGGACTCTTCGGCTGGCTCACCGAGCTTTATCCGGTCTGGGCCCGCATCGACGCGGCCAGCGTGCGGGCCGCCGCCCGGGCCGCGATGGCGCGGCTGCTGCTGAGCGGCTGCACGCTGACCACCGATCACCACTATGTGTTCCCCCGCGGCGAGCTGGGCATCTTCGAAGCCCTGGTCGAAGCCGCGCGCGAGCTCGGCATCCGCTTTCAGCCCTGTCGCGGCTCGATGTCGCTCGGCCAGTCGGCCGGAGGCCTCCCGCCGGATGCGGTGGTCGAGGACCACGACGCCATCCTGGCCGACAGTGAACGCGTGATCGCGGCCTTCCACGACCCGGGACCCGCCTCCATGTGCCGGATCTCGGTGGCGCCCTGCTCGCCCTTCTCGGTCACGCCTGAGCTGATGCGCGACTCCGCCGAGCTGGCCCGGCGCCACGGCCTGCGCCTGCACACGCACCTGGCGGAGACAGTCGACGAGGAGGAGTTCTGCCTGGAGAAGTTCGGCAAACGGCCGGTCGAGCTGTTGGAGGAGCTGGAATGGGTGGGCGCCGACGTGTGGCTGGCGCATGGCGTGCACTTCTCGCCGCCGGAGATCGAGCGCCTGGGCCGCTCGCGCACGGGCGTCGCCCACTGCCCGTCGTCGAACCTGCGGCTGGGGGCGGGCGCCTGTCCCCTGAGCGAGCTGCTGGCCGCCGGCGCCCGGGTGGGCCTGGGCGTCGACGGGGCGGCCAGCAACGAGGACTACCACCTGGCCGGCGAGGTCCACCAGGCGCTGCTCCTGGCCCGGCTACGAGGTGGGGCGGGGGCGCTGGACGCCCGGGCGGCCTGGGCGCTCGCCACCAGCGGCGGCGCCGACTGCCTGGGCTGGCCGGAGGTGGGAGCGCTGGAGCCCGGCCGCCGAGCCGATCTGGCGCTTTTCCGGGTCGACGATCTCGCTCACGCCGCCATCGCCGACCCCCTGGAGGCGCTGGCACTGGCGCCGCCCGCCCGCGCGCAGGCCGTGGTCGTGGAGGGCCGGGTCGTGGTGCGCGACGGGCGGCTGCTGACGGCGGACGAGGAGGATCTCGCCCGCGACCTGCGCGCCGCCGCCGACCGCCTGCGGAGGGCGGCCTGAGTTGACCGAAGAACTGCCCCGGACCCGAGGCGTAGTCGGGGAGTCGGTGCCGCGCCCCGACGCGCCCGCCAAGGTGCGCGGCGCCTTCGACTTCGCTTCCGACCTGCGCGCCGAAGGCATGCTCTACGGACGCACGGTGCGCTCGCCGCATCCGCACGCCGTCGTGCGTCGGATCGACACCGCGGCGGCGGCCGCCTTGCCCGGCGTGCGGGCGGTGCTCACCGCAGCGGACGTCCCCGGCAAGCCCTTCTACGGGCTCGACAAGGTCCGCGACCAGCCGGTGCTGGTGGGCGTGGGGGAGACCGTGCGCTACGCGGGCGAAGCGATCGCGGTGGTTGCGGCAGATCACCCCGAGCAGGCGCGAGCGGCGGCGGCCGCGGTGGCCGTCGACTACGAGGTTCTGGAGCCGCTCACGGATCCGGTCCAGGCTCTGGCCCAGGGCAGCAGCCTGCGCAACCTGGTGATCCGGCGCGGCAACCCTGAGGCCGTGGCCGAGGTGGTGGTCAAAGGCTTCTACGAGGTGGGCCAGCAGGACCAGGCGCCGCTCGGCCCGGAGGCCGGCCTCGCCATCCCCGACGGGGAGGGTGGCGTGGATCTCTGGATCGCCACCCAGGCCCTGCACGTCGACCTGCGCCAGGTGGCCGACGCCCTGGCGCTGCCGCCCGAGAGATGCCGGCTTCGCCTGGCGGGAGTGGGCGGGGCCTTCGGCGCCCGCGAGGACCTCTCCATGCAGATCCACGGCTGCCTCCTGGCCCTGCGCACCGGCCGGCCCGTGAAGATGTGGTACGGCCGCGACGAGTCGTTCGTCGGCCACGTCCACCGGCACCCGGCCTGGATGTGGTACGAGCACGGCGCCGACCGCGAAGGCAACCTCGTCTACGTCCGGGCCACGATCGTGCTCGACGGCGGCGCCTACGCCTCCTCATCGCACGCGGTGGTGGCCAATGCGGCGATCTTCGGCTGCGGTCCCTACCGGGTCCCCAACGTGCTGATGTGGTGCGGGGCCGCGCGCACCAACCACGTGCCCAACGGCGCCATGCGGGGCTTCGGCGCCGTCCAGTCCTGTTTTGCCCACGAGTCACAGATGGACCGCCTGGCGGCGGCGGTCGGGATCTCACCGCTGGAGATCCGGCTGCGCAACGCCATGCGTTCGGGCGACCGGCTGATCACCGGCCAGGTCGTGAGCGGGGCGGCGCCGGTGGCGGACCTGATCCGGCGCTGCGCGGAGCTGCCCCTGCCGCCGCCCGCGGAGGGCCGGATGGCGCTGCCGGGCGGCGCCGGCAACCTGGCCGAGGCCGCCGACATCTCTCGCGGTGAGGGCTGGGCGCTGGGCTACAAGAACATCGCCTACTCGGAAGGGTCCGACGACTATGCGACGGCGCGGGTGCGGCTGGAGCGCCGCAACGGCCACGCGGTGGCGCTGGTCAAGACGGCGGCGGCCGAGGTCGGGCAGGGGCTGGTCACCGTCTGCCAGCAGATCGCACGCACGGAGCTCGGCGTGGAGGAGGTCGAACTGGAGCCCGCCGACACCCTGATCGGCGACGCCGGTTCCTCCTCCGCCTCTCGCCAGACCTGGATGACGGGCGGGGCCGTGCGCGAGGCCGCCCGGCTGGTGGCCGAGGAGGTCCTGAAGCGCGCGGGTCCGCCGGGACGGGGGCTGGCCGGAGGCCAGGTTGTCGACGACGAAGGCGCGCCCCTGGCGCCCCTGGCGCTGCTCCTGGACGAACCGATCGAGCGCGAGTTCGAGCACCACCACCGGCAGACCGGCAAGCTCGACGAAGACGGCCAGGGCGACGCCCACGTCTCCTTCATGTTCGTGGCCCAGCGGGCGGTGGTCGACGTCGATCCCGAGGCCGGACTGGCCCGGGTCGCCCAGGTGGCGACGGTGCAGGACGTGGGCCTGGCCATCAACCCGCTCCAGGTGCACGGCCAGATCGAGGGCGCGGTGGCCCAGGGCGTGGGCCTGGCCACCATGGAGGAGATCCAGACCCGCGAAGGCCTCATCCGCAACGCCTCCTTCACCGACTACCTGCTGCCCACGGCGGTGGACATGCCGGAGATCGTGTCCGAGCTGGTCGAGGAGGCTGAACCGGACGCGCCCTACGGCGCCAAGGGGGTGGGCGAGCCGCCGCTGATCGCCTCACCGGCGGCGATCTGCGCCGCCATGCGGGCGGCTTCGGGCCGGGAGCTGTGCCGCATCCCGGTGCGGCCCGAAGAGCTCTCGGGAGTGAGCGAGACTAAGCCGCCGCGCGAGCTGATTCCGGGGCAGCCGCCGGCCTAGGTACGCGCAGGAGCAGCGACAGCCCAAGGATCAGCGCCGAGGCCACGCCGACCGGTGCGAAGGCCAGCGGCGCCCGGCCGGTGGCGTCCCAGACCGCGCCGCCGAGCAGCGGGCCCAGGAACGAGCAGGCGTAGGTGATCGTGAAGATGCCGGCCGACAGCCGGTGCTCGTCGTCGCGGGCGGCCATCAGCGGCGGCAGGGCCAGGGTCAGCACGAGGACCCCCGCGGCCATGAAGCCGAAGAGGGCGGCCGCGGCCACGGTGGCCGCGTCGCTGGGCAGGTCCAGGAAGCCGGCCAGGGCCAGCAGGCCGAGGGCGCCCGCCAGCAGAAAAGGCCAGCGGCGCCCGATCACACGCCGGGAGCCGGCGCCGATCAGGATCGAGGCCGGGATCTGGCCGGCGTTCAGCGCCGTGATGGCGGCAGGCACCAGACCCGAGCGCCCGGTGGCGTGGAGGTAATCGGGGATGAAGGCGTTGCTGCCCCAGTAGATGGCCGAGGCCGACCCGAAGATCAGGCCCAGCAGCCAGACCTGCCGATCTCGCCAGTCGGGCCACCAGCGCGCAGGCGGGTGGGCGGCATCACGGGCCACGTGGGGCGTGGCGACCGCCACCACGGCCGCCGTCAGCAGCACCGGCAGCGACCAGGCGGCGAGGGCGATCTCCCAACGTCCGCCCGTGAGTGGCAGCACCAGCGGCAGCGTCAGGGCGGCGGCGATGATCTCGCCCATCAGGAGCCCGTTGGCGTAGGTGGCCGTGGCCAGGCCGATGCCCTGCGGGTGCCACTGCCGGGCCAAAGAGGGGAAGGCCGGCTGGATGACGGCGATCCCCAGGGCCATCAGGAAGGTCATAGCCAGGAGCAGGCCGACCGTGGGTCCGAGACCGCGCAGGGCTCCCGCCGCAGCCATCAGGACCAGACCGGAGATCAGCGCCCGGCGCGCGCCCAGGCGCGCGATCAGCAGACTGCCAGGGATGGCGAAGAGCGCCAGCATGAAGGGCGTCATGCCGGTCAGCACGCCGATGGCCTTCTCGTTCATGGCCAGGTCGCGGTGGATCAGCGGGATCAGGGGCGGCACGCAAAGCACGGTCAAGCGCAGATCGGCCCCTGCCACCCACAGGAGGACGAGGCGCTTAGCGCTGTCGCGCGCCGCTGATGGCCTCCAGCGCGTCCGGATTCTCGAGCGATGAGAGATCGCCCGGCTCCAGCCCCAAGTAGACGGCCTTCACGACGCGGCGCAGGATCTTGGCGTTGCGAGTCTTGGGGAGATCTGCGACGAACTCCACCGACTTCGGGCGCAGCGGCTTGCCCAGGGCGGCGGCGACCATGTCCTTGAGCTGCTCAGCCAGCCCGCTGTCCGGTTTCTGACCGGACCGCAGGACCACGAAGCAAACGAGCGCCTCGCCCTTCAGCTCGTCCGGCACACCAACCGCCGCCGACTCGGCGACCGCGCGGTGGCCGACCAGCACCGACTCGACCTCGGCCGGGCCCAACCGCTTCCCGGCCACCTTGATCGTGTCGTCGGAGCGGCCCAGCACATACCAGAGCCCGTCGTCGGCGATGTAGGCCCAGTCGCCATGCACCCAGACGCCTGGGAAGCGCGACCAGTAGGTGGCAAGGTAGCGCTCGTCGTCCTGCCAGAAGCCGCGCGTCATGCCCGGCCAGGGCGCCCGGATCACCAGCTCGCCGACTTCGCCCTGCACGCTTTGCCCCTGGTCGTCGAGGACGTCGGCGGCCATGCCCGGCAGCGGTCCGGCAAACGAGGTGGGCCGCAGCTTGGAGACCACGTTGCCGCAGAGGATGCCGCCGGCGATCTCGGTCCCGCCGGTGTAGTTGATTACCGGCAGCCGGCTGCCGCCGATCTGCTGGAAGTACCACGTGAACGGTTCTGGGTTCCAGGGTTCGCCGGTTCCGCCCAGGACCCGCAGGCTGCTCAGGTCGTGCTTCTTGGGCGGTTCGTCGCCGTGGGCCATCAGCCCGCGCACCAGGGTGGGGGAGACGCCCAGGATGCTGACCCGGTGGTCCGCCACCATCCGCCACAGCCGGTCCGGCCCAGGGGTGTCCGGCGTGCCTTCGTAAAGGACCATGGTGCCCCCGTGCAGAAGGCTGCCCAGGATCAGCCAGGGCCCCATCATCCAGCCGATGTCGGTGAACCAGAAGAGGACGTCCTCGGGCCCCATGTCGAAGCCGTGGGCGAGGTCCTGGGCGGTCTTGATGGGGAACCCACCGTGGGTGTGGACGGCGCCTTTGGGCCGGCCCGTGGTCCCCGAGGTGTAGATGATCATCAGCGGGTCCTCGGGGTCCAGGCGGGCGGTCGGCATCTCGTCGGGCTCGTCTTCGACGAGCACGTCCCAGGTCTTGTCGCGGCCGTGGGTCCAGGGGATGTCGCGGCCGATCCGGCGCTGCACGATGCAGTGCTTGACCGTCTCGGCGTCGATCAGCGCGCGGTCGGCCACCTCCTTCATCGGCACCACCTGGCCGCGACGGTAGAAGCCGTCGGCGCAGATCAGCACCTTGGCCTCACCGTCGTTGAGCCTGCTGCTGATGGCCCCGGGCCCGTAGCCGCTGAAGAGCGGGATGTAGACGGCGCCGATCTTGGCGCAGGCCAGGAGCGCGATCGCGACCGCGGGAGTAAGCGGCATGAAGAGCCCGACTCGATCGCCCTTTTCGATGCCGAGGCGCCTTAGGGCGCTCGCGAACTTGCAAACCTCCGCGTTCAGCTCCTGATAGGTGAGGCGGCGGACCTCGCCGTCCTCGCCTTCCCAGATCAGGGCCGGCTTGGCGCCCTGGCCACGCTCCAGGTGGCGGTCGAGGCAGGAGGCCACGATGTTGAGCTTGCCGCCGATCCACCACTTCGCCCAGGGGACGCCCTTGGAGACGTCGACGACCTGCTCGTAGCCCTTGTAGAAGTGGATGCCGAGGTCGTGGATCATGGCGTCCCAGAACCAGGCGTAGTCGCGGCCTGAGCGCTCGACCAGCTCCGCGAAGGAGCCGATCCCGTGGCGCGTCATGAAGCGCTGCAACCGGCTCCGCTCGACGACCTCGGGAGGCGGCTCCCAGATCACGTCGCCGATGACGACCGGCTGCATCGCGTTCGATTCTAGGGAGACAGGTTCAGCGCCTCCCGGATGTGGGCGGCTTCGCAGCTGAGGTCCCAATAGTTGTTCCAGGCCACTCGCATGAGGGCCAGCGCCGCCGCCACGTTCTTCTGGGTCTTGACCGCGCGCCGGGCGTGGAAGTTGGCGTAGGCCCAGCGGTCGCCGGCCCGGTCGACGGTGGCCTCGATGAGCTCAAGCCAGGCCGGCTCGCGGCCGGCACCGGCGCAGGGCGGTAGGACCAGCAACTTCCACTCGATGCCCGGCCGGATGGGGGTGATCGCCGGCATGCCCGCCGGCCGGCCGGGATGCGCGCCGGCGTCTGGGCGCCGCGGATTGGCGGCCATCAGCCGCTGCTGCAGCCCGAAGACGAGGTTCTGGGCCGTCCGGACCGACGCGGGGAGCATGGGATCCGCCCGGCCGGCGCTCAGCTGCAGCGCCCACAGCGCGCGCCGGAGCGGGTCTGGCAGCTCGCGGTGGCCGTCGAGCCGCAGCAGCTCGATCTCACCCAGCAGGTCGTCGGCGGCGCGGAGCAGGTCGCGCCGCCGCCGTTCGGCGGCGCGGGCGTCGAGGTCGCGAAGCGCGAGCACGGGCGCACCTTAGGTCCGCCGGTGCGTTCTGTAAATCTCCCCTTTACAAGCTGCGTTTCAGGCCAGCGCCTTAACAGGCGAGATTGACTTGCTTTCGAGGCTCCTCATAAGGTCGCCTGCGTGGTCCGGAGATGGTTGGTGGCGGCGGCGGCGCTGGGCGCCGGCGGACTGGTGGCGGGAGCGCTGATCCTCTACACCGGCGCACAGGCGCGGGCCCAGGACCAGGTGTATGTCGCAGTGCGCGACGTGCCGGCCGGGGCTTTGTTGGAGCCGGACGCCCTGCGCGTCGATCTGGTGCGGCTCGACGCCGACGGCGCCGCCGTCCTTGGCCCTCCCTCGTCGAGGCTGGTGTTCTCCTCCCGGGCGGCGCACGACCTTGCCGCGGGCCAGCTCCTGCAGCGCAGCGACCTGGCCAATGCCGATGCCGGCCCCGACCGGCGCCGCGTCCTGATCCCGGTCAAGGACGCACCTCCGGTGGCGGCCGGGGACCGGGTCGACCTGCTTCTGCTGTCCGCCGGCGGCGTCGCGCCATTTGCCTTGAACCTGGAGGTGGTCGCGGCCGCGCCCAACGGGCTGATCGTGAGCGCGCCTTCGCGTGCCGCCAGCGCCCTGGTCTGGGCCGGCGAGAGCGGCCACCTGGTGGCGGTGGTGGCCGACCCGGGCGCTCGCCGGGGCGAGGAGGCGGCCGTCGGCTCATTGGATCAGGCCGAGGCGGCGGTCGGGCCATGACCGGGGTGATCTCGGTGTTCGGGGCCAAGGGCAGCCCCGGCGTCAGCTTCGTCGCCGCCGGGCTGGCTCGCCGCTTGGCAGAAGGTGCGGTCGATGTCCTGGCCCTCGACGCCGACGCCGAGGACGGCGCCCTCGCGCTCGGGCTGGGCTTGCACGAGACCGATGGGGGTGCCGCCCTGGCCCGGTCGGCCGGGCTCGGCGTAATCACGCCGGAGGTGCTGCGGCGGGCGGCCGCGCCGGCCGGACGGCGGCTCTGGCTGCTCGAATGCCAGGCTTCCTCCGAGCTTCCCGGAGGCGCACTGCTGGCGGCGGCGGCCGCGGCCGGATTCGGAGCCGTGGTCGCCGACCTCGGCCACCTGCCCGGCCGCCTCCAGCGGGAGTTGGCGTCGGCTTCGGCTTGGCTGTCCTGGGTGGTGCTCCCGGACCGGCTGGGACTGGATCGGGCCGATCGCCTGTTGGCGTCCCCGCCCCTGGCTGCGGCGAGCTCGGGACTGGTTTTCAACCGGATCGGGCGGCAGACGCTGAAGGGCGCCGAGCCTGTGCTTTCCGAGCGTCACCAACTGCCCATCCTGGCGCGCATCCCCGAAGGTGCCAGAGCCGCCCGCAAGCCACTGGCGGAGCTGGCTCGGGCGGTGGCGCCTGCGGCCGCCCCGGCGGTGGCGGCGTGGCCATGAGTGCCGACGCGGTCGAGGAGCGGGTTCGGCAGCGGGTCGAGGCCGAGCTGGCCGAGCGGCTCAGCCGCCGAGAGACGCCGCGGCTGGGTCTCGAGGACCAGGAGTGGGTCTACCAGCTGGTGGGCCGGGCGGTGGCCGCGGAACACGAGGGCGGCGCGGCGCTGGGCGCGGCCGAGGGGCAAGAGGTGTGGCGGCGCGTGTTCGGGTCGGTAACGCCGCTGGGGCCGCTGGCCGAGCACCTGGCCGACCCCAGCGTCGAGGAGGTGCGGATCAACGGCACGGGCGCGTGCTTCGTGCTTCGCGACGGCCGCCGTGACGCGGTGCCGGCACCGTTTGGCGACGAAGCGGCGCTGATCGACCTCGTCCACTGGTACACCGACGGCGCCGGGGCGGCCCGCCTCGACCGGGCCAGCCCGACCGTCACCCTCACGCTGCCCGACGGCAGCCGGTTGCACGCCGCGCTCTCGCCGCCGGCCCGCCCGCTCAGCGTGACGATTCGCAGGCACCCGGTCGCGCGCTTTCGCGACCTTTCGGAACTGGCGGCGGCCCACTTCCTACCTGTCGCGCTGGCGCCGTTCCTGGAAGCCGCGGTGCGAGCTCGCCTCAACGTCCTGGTGGCCGGCGGCACCGGCGCCGGCAAGACCACGTTCATGCGCGTGCTCTGCCGGCTGATCCCGGAGTCCGAGCGGCTGGTCACCATCGAGGACCAGGCGGAGCTGCACCTCTGGCGCGAGCTGCCCGACTGCGTTTCGCTGGAGGCGCGTCCGGCCAACGCCGAAGGCCGGGGCGCGATCGGGATCCAGATGCTGGTCCACGAGGCGCTGCGCATGTCGCCCGACCGGATCGTGATCGGCGAGGTCCGCGGCGGCGAGGCACTCGACCTCCTCGACGCCATGAACACGGGACACCCGGGCTCGATCTGCACGCTGCATTCGGACAGCCCGCGCGAGACCTTGCCGCGGCTGGCCCGGCTGGCGCTGCGCAGCCCCTTCGCGCCGCGTCCCGAGGCGGTGGTGGCCGAGGTTGCGCGCACCGTCGACCTGGTCATTCAACTGGCCGTGCACGCCGTCGACGGCGCCCGCCGCCGGCGGCTCGAGTCGATCGGATACGTGGCGGGGGTGGAAGCGGGCCAGCCGGTAGTCGACGAGCTCGTGAAGGCGTCGGCCGGCGGCTGCTGGCGGCGAGTCGGAAGCCCGGCTTCGATGCCGGGGCGGGTGCTCGACAAGCTGGCCGCGGCGGGCTTCGGCCTCGACCTCCTGGACGGCCTCCGTGGCTGAGTCGCTGGCGGTTCTGGCGGGCGCCTGCACCGTGATCGCGATCCTGGCGGCGACGGGGGCGCGCCCGGCATGGCCTTGGCTCAGTCTCTTGCGCGAGCGCGAGCAGGCCACGGCCGCCGCGCTCTGGGGGACGCGGGTGGATTGGCGACTGCCCCTCGTCCTGCAGCTGGGCGCGGGCTGTGCTGCCGGGCTGACAGCAGGCGGCCTCACGGGCCTGCCGGTGCTGGCCGCCGCCGGTGGGGTGCTGGGCCTGGCCCTGGTTCGGATGGCGATCAGCGTGGCGCTGCGCGGCCGCGTCCGGGTTCGCCAGGACGCCGTCCTGGAGTCGGTGCGGACGCTGCGCGGCCTCCTGGAGGCGGGTGGTCTCGGCGTGCAGCAGAGTCTCAGCGTGCTGGCCGACCGCGGACCAAAACCCCTGCGCGAGGAGTTCCGAGCGCTGGTTGCGGCCGGCGCTGCGGGCCGCCAGGCTGACGCCTGGGCGCGGGCGCGCCGGCGGGTGGCCGATCCGCTGTTCGACCTGCTCTCGGCCGCGGTCCTGGTCCAACGACCGGGGGGCGGGGCACTGGGACCGCTCTTCGCCGACCTCGAAGAGTCGGTGGCGGCGATCCACGAGGTGACACGCGAGGCCGAGGCTCTGCAGGTCCAGGCTCGCTCGGCGGCCGCCGTGATCGTGCTGCTGCCCGTCGCCTTCCTGCTCATCCTGTCGGCGCTCCGCTCGCCCTACCTCGACGCTTACCACCGGCCGGGCGGCGCCGTCTTCCTGGCGGGCGCACTGAGTGCAATCGGCGGCAGCTACCTGTGGATGCTGCACTGGCTGCGCCTGCCGGCCGAGCCGCGGCTGGCCGTCGCCGAGTAGATGCTGGTCACGGTGGCGGCCCTGGCTGCCGGGACCTGCGTGGCCCTGGCCGTCAGCGGCCTGGCCGGCCCGGGTCCGGTGCCCGAGGCCCTGTCCTGGCTGCGCCGGCGCCGGAGTGCGACAGCACGCCCGCGCCTGGCCGTGGTCAGCGCCTGGCAGTCGCATCCGGTGGCCGTGAGCGGGCTCCAGCGCCTGGAGCTGGCGCTGGAGCGGGCCGGCCGGCCGGAGGCGCCTCCCCGCTTCCTGGCACTGCTCGCCGCCGCCAGCCTGGCGCTGGCGGCGCCACTGGCCGTCATCGGCGCCCAGCGCGATCCGCTCACCGCGGCGCTGCTGGCTGCGCTCGGGGTGGGAATTGGGGCGGCGGCGATGTGGGGGCGGCTCCTGCGCGCTGGCCGCGTCCGCAGGCGCCGCCTGCTGGCCGAGCTGGCGCCCACTCTCGAGCTGATGTCGCTGGAGCTAAGCGGCGGCAACAGTCCCCACGGCGCGATCGCCGCGGTTACCGCCCGCACCGACGGCGAGCTCAGCCGCGAGCTGCGGCGCCTGCTGGCGGCGGCTTCGGTCAGCACCGCGGCCAGCTTCGAGAGCCGGCTGGCCGTGATGGCCGAGCGGCTCGACCTGCCGCCGCTGGCGGGGCTGGCCGCCGTGATGGCGACCAGCCGCGACTATGGCTCCGGCGTCGGCCAGGGTGTGCGAGCCCTGGCCGTCGACCTGCGGCGCGCCCAGCGCCGGGAGGTGATCGCGACCAGCCGGCGCGCCCTCACTCGGGTTCTTCTGCCGGCCGGCGTCGGTGTGCTGCTGCCCTTCATGGCCATCCTGCTCTTCCCGGCCGTGAGCACCCTGGCCGAGACCTTCAGGTGAGCCGCCAGCACGGGCAGGCCCTGGCCGAGTTCGCCCTCGGCTGGCCGGTGCTGCTGCTGGCGGTCCTGGGCGCGGTCCAGTTCGGGATCTGGTCAGCCGAGGCATTCGCGGCGCGGGCCGCCGCCGTCAGCGGCGCCCGCGCTGGGACAGTCGTCGGCGGGGGCGCCCCCGCGGCCCAGGCGATCGCGATCGCGGCGCTCCGACCCAGCCTGGCCGGCGCGCCGATCAGTGGCTGGTGCCCGCCACCAGAAGGGGGCGGGCGGCCGCCCGCAGGAGTCTGGGTGTGCGCCCGCGATCGCGGCGGGGCGATCGAGGTGCAGGTGGGCGGAACGGTGCCCGCCCTGGTCCCGCTGCTGCCGGGCCGCCGGGGGCTTCCGCTGCACGCAGACGTCACCATGCCCAAGGCCACCTTCGGATGACCTGCCAGCGTGGCCAGGCGCTGGCCGAGGTTGCCCTGTGCCTGCCCATCGTTTTGACCCTGGCCCTGGGCTCGGTCGCCGTCGCGCGTGTCGCGGACGCGCGCGGCGGTCTCGATGCCGCCACCGCGGCCGCCGCCCAGGCCGCGGCCCGAGCGCCCGCCCCGGCCAGCGCCGCCGGCGCCGCCGGGGGCGTGTTCGAAGCATCGGTCGCGGCCTACGGCCTCACTGCTCCCAGCCTGGCGCTCGACCTCGGAAGCTTCGCCCGCGGCGCCCAGATCAGCGCCGCCGGGAGCGCGCAGGTCGACATCGGCTTCGCGCCCGTCCCGGGGTTGCCCCAACGCTTGACTCTCAGCTCAAGAGCTTCCGCACGGGTCGAGCCATGGCGATCACGGTGAAAGTCCGGCGGGGCCAGGCCATGGTCTTCTTCGCACTGGCGCTGCCGCTGGTGCTGCTGCCGGTCGCGGCTTTCAGCGCCGAAGCCGGCGTGCTCGCCGCCCGTCAGGCCCACCTCACTGAGGTGGTCGCCCAGGCGGCCCTGGATGCGGCGCAGCAGCTCGACTCAGCAGCGCTGCGGTCAGGCTCCGGCTGGCGAGTCGACCCCAGCGCCGCACAGGCCACGGCGCGGCGCGAGGTGGCCGAGGCAGAACCGGCGGCGGTGCTCGACCTCGTGCTCACGACCGGCGCCCAGGTGACCGTCTCCGCCCACGAAACGGTGCCGCTCAAGCTCGCCGCCTTTGTCGGCCGTCCCGTGGCCACGCTGCGCGCCCGCATCAGCGCACGGCTGACGCCCGGCTATTCGAGCCCGAGCAGCCTTTTGCCGTTGCCGAGCAGGAGCTTCTCCATGACCTGATCCGGAAAGCCCAGCCCGGCCAGCTCTTCCAGGCAACGCTCGGGCTGGATGAAGGGATAGTCGGAGCCGAAAAGGAACTGGTCCTGGAGGCGGCCCTTGAGCGCGCGCTGCACCGACTCGGGGATGTTGTGAGGCGCATAGCCCGAGATGTCGATGTGCACGTTGGTCTTGTGGACCGCGATCGCCAGCAGCTCCTCGTGCCAGGGCGCGCCGAAGTGGGCGGCGATCAGCTGCAGCTCGGGGAACTCGGCCGCCACAGTGTCCAGGCGGATCGGGCGGCAGTAGTCCAGCCGGATGCCCTGCCCACCGGGCATGCCCGCACCGATTCCCGAGGTGCCGGTGTGGAAGAGCGTGATCAGTCCGAGGTCCTGGCACCTGGCGAAGACCGGCCAGTAGCGCTCGTCGTCGGGCGCGAACTTCTGGATGGACGGATGCAGCTTGACGCCCTTCAGCCCCAGCTCCTTGATCTTCTCGACACCACGCACGGCCTCCTCGCCCTTCAGCGGGTCGACGCTGCCAAAGCCCACGAAGGTGTCGGGATGTGCGCGGACGGCGTCGGCCACGAACTCGTTGGACAGGCGCGGCCGGTGAGTCGCGGTCTCGGCGTCCCAGGCCAGCAGCAGCGCCAGAAGGTCGAGCCGCCGGTACTCCTCTGCCACCTCGTCGACCGTCTTGCGTGCGACGGGGGAGCGGAAGTACTTCTCGGCGGCCTCGGTGTAGCCCTTCATGGTCACGTCCAGCCACTCGGGCGTGGGCAGGTGAACGTGGAAATCGATGGCGCGCACCGGCGTCGATCTTAAAGAGGGGTCCCCGCAGAATCGAAGATTCTGTGGGGTAGATATGCAGAGTGGAGAAGGCGACCCTGCTCGTCCTGGCTGGCGGGGCCAGCCGGCGCATGGGCCGGTCCAAGGCGCTGCTTCCGTTTGGCGGGAGGACCATCATCGAGCACCTGATCGCCAACCTGGCCCCGGCTTTCGCGGAGATCCTGGTCAGCGCCAACACCGCGCTGCTGGACGGCCGCTACCCGCTGGTCGCGGACCGGCACCCGGGAGCCGGCCCACTGGCCGGCATCGAGGCCGGCCTGAAGGCCGCCCGTCATGAGCTGGTATTCGCCGTCGCCTGCGACATGCCGCTGCTGACGCCCGACCTTGCCCTCACCATCTGCGCAGCCGCGGCCCGCCATGATGCCGCGGTGCCCCGGCTCAATGGTCGACCCGAACCGACGGCGGCGGCCTACCGGCGCTCAGCCGGCCCGACGATCACGGCGGCTATGGAAGCCCGCCGCTACCGGGCGGCGGATGCGCTCCAGGACCTGGATGTGGCCTGGCTCGACGGCCTCGACGAACGGCTTTTCGTCAACGTCAACGATCCTGCCGGCTATCAAGCGCTCCTCGACGCAATGCGTTAACCCGGTAGATTTCAAGTTGATGAAGATCGTCGTAACCGTGAAGCAGGTCCCCGATCCCAATGCCACCCAGGGACTGGAGTCGGACAACACCATCGCGCGCGACCGTGAAGTCGTGCTCGACCCCGGCGACGAATACGGGATCGAAGAGGGCCTGGTCCTCAAAGAGGCTCAGGGTGGCGAGGTGATCCTGGTCTCGATGGGTCCGGAGCGGGCGCGCGACGCCATTCGCAAAGGCCTCTCCATGGGCGCGGACCGCGGCATTCTCATCACAGACGAGCAGCTGGCGGGAGCCGACGCTCTGCTGACCGCGAAGGCTCTGGCGGCGGCGATCAAGGCGGAGTCGCCCGACCTGGTGATCTGCGCCACCGAGTCCTACGACGGTTCGACCGGGATGGTTCCGCCGATGCTGGCCGAGCTGCTGGACATGCCCCAGCTGACCACCGCCAAGCAGGTGGAGGTCAGTGGCAGCAAGGTCACCATCCACCGCCAGACCGAAGACGGATACCAGGTCGTGGAAGCCGAGACGCCGGCCCTGGTCACGGTCACGGCCGGTATCGCGGAGCCTCGTTACGCCTCGCTGAAAGGGATCATGGCGGCCCGGTCCAAGGAGGTGAAGCAGGTCGGGCTTTCCGACCTGGGCATCGAGAAGGGCGAAGCCGCCGAGACGGTGCTCGCCGTCAATGACGCCGAGGCCCGGCAGGCAGGCGAAGTCGTCGAGGACGACGGCAGCGTGGGCGTCGAGAAGATCATGGCCGTGCTGCAGACGGCCAAGGTCGTCTAGCCGTGGCCGGAATCTGGGTCTATGCGGAAATCGGTCAGGAGAAGCTGGCCCCGATCAGCCTGGAACTGCTGGCAAAAGCCCGCGAGCTGGGCGACGCCGAAGCGGTCGCCCTGGGCCCGGGCGCCGGCGCGGCCGCCGCCGAGCTGGGCAAGCACGGCGCCAAGACCGTATACGTGAGCGAGGATGCGGCTTTCGGCGAGTTCATCGCCGAACCCGCCGCCGACACCATGGAGGCGCTGGTCAAGCAGCACTCGCCGGACCTGGTGCTGTTCGGCTTCACCACCGATTCTCGGGAGGTGGCCGGCCGCCTGGCCGCGCGCCTCGGCTGCGGCCTGATCTCCAACGCGCTGGACGTCAAGTCGCAAGACGGCGGCTTTGTCGCCCGCGTGCCCTATTTCGGCGGCGCCAAGATCGCCGACTACAAGGCCAACGCCAAGCCCGCGATCGTGCTGCTGCGACCCAAATCGGTCGAGGCATCCGAGGTCGGCGGCGAGGCCAAGGTCGAGCAGGTGCAGGCGACCATCGGCGCCAATTCCAAACGCGCGCGCATCCTGGAGCGCAAGGTCGAGGCCGCCGAGGCCGTGAAATTGGAGGACGCCACCGTCATCGTCTCCGGCGGCCGGGGCATGGGCGGCCCCGAGAACTTCCCGATCCTGGAGGACTTGGCCGGAGCCCTGGGCGCCGCCGTCGGGGCCAGCCGGGCCGTGGTCGACGCGGGTTGGGTGCCCTACTCCATGCAGGTGGGGCAGACGGGGAAGACGGTGCGGCCGGGGGTCTACATCGCTGTCGGCATCTCGGGTGCCATGCAGCACACCGTCGGCATGAAGGCCTCCAAGGTGATCATCGCCATCAACAAGGACTCGGAGGCGCCGATCATGAAGATGGCCGACCTGGGCGTGGTCGGTGACGCGCTCAAGATCGTGCCCAAGCTCACCGAGGCCGTGAAGGCCAAAAAGGGCAAGTAGACAAAGCAGAGGCGAGCCGGCTCCTGGACGAGCGCGCCCGATTGCGGGCAGCGCGGGATTTCGCGGGCGCCGACGCGGTTCGCGACCGACTGCGGGCGGGCGGCTGGGAGGTTGTCGATTCTTCCGCCGGCAGTCGCCTGGAACGGGTGCCGACCGCCAGCCTCGTGGCCATCGATGCGGGATGGCCGGCAGACGTCGCGCGCTGGCGACGCTCGGTGTCGGAACTGGATGCCGAGGTGCTGGTGGCGCCTCTGGATCGCGAGACCGGGTGGGCGGCAGCTGCCAATGGGGCGGTCCAGCCGGCCCGAGCCGAGGTCGTGATCCTCTTCGACCCCAGCGTGGAGGCTGCCGGGGACGTTTCCGGCCCGCTGCTCGAGGCGCTGAAGGATCCCTCGATAGCAGTGGCCGGCCCCTTCGGCGTGCGCGGCAAAGGGAGTCTGAAGGAATTCGCGGCGCATCCGGGCCCCGAGGTCGACGCCATCGAGGGGTACTGCATGGCATTCCGCCGCGCTGACTTCCTGGCCGTGGGCGGATTCGATCGCCGGTTCCGCTTCTACCGGATCGCCGACATCGAGCTCAGCTTCAAGCTGAGGGCAAAGGGCGATCGCCGCGCCGTGGTGGTGCCCGTGCCGGTGATCAAGCACGAGCACCGAATGTGGGAGGCAACGGCGGATGCGGAGCGGCAGCGGCTGTCCCGGAAGAACCTCTACCGCTTCCTCGACCTCTGGCGCGATCGGGAGGACCTACTGGTGGAGCGCGGCGAGCAGAGCGGCAAGACCCAGCGCGACCAGCAGCAGGCCGGCAAGTCGGGAGATCCAGGCCCGGACGCTCAGGGTGATCAGCCCGCGAGCGCGGGCGATCGCCCCGGTCAATAGCGCCCACCAGCCGGCTGAGCCCATCAGCACACCGAGCACGACCGCTGTGGCCGAACCCCCGCCGGCGGTGGTGCCGATGCCGAAGCCGGCCATCACCGCCAGGAAGGAGAGGATGGTCGGCGGGTTAGCCAGCGTCAGCGCCAAGCAGGAGGTATAGGCGGCGGCGAGGCCGCCGGGCCCCCACCCGCGCCCTGCGGGCGCGACCTCGTCCACGGGAGGTGGCCGCAATAAGGAGCTCAAGCCCAGCAGGATGATCGCCAACCCCCCGACCACCTGCACCCAACGCGCCTCGCGCAGGAGGAGGCCCGACACCACCGCGAGGCCGAAGGCGGCCACTGCGGCACAGATGCCGCGCCATCGGGCCGACCGGCGCCGCCACGGCAAGCCCGATCAACAAGCCGCGGCCCACAAAGCCCAACTCGCTGGCCACCGACAGCGCCCCGCATGGAGCAAAAGGCTAGCCGAACTTACCCGGTCTGGCCGTTGCCCTCCACTTCGACCCAGGTCAGGCCGGAGTTGAGCTCGATCACTTTGCCCTGCTCGTCGGTGAACCAGACCGGCTGGTGGTTCTCGTAGAACTGCTGGGAGCCATCGCCCATGCGCCAGGTGGCGTCCACGCCCTTTCGGTCCGACCAGATCTCCGCCGGCCCGCTCCCAAGAACGTCGTACCAGACCGAGTGCGCTCCGCCGTTCTCGTCCTCGACCCAGCCCGCGTCGTGGAACCCGACGTGGAGGAGGACCACGTTCTTGGCGTGCAGCTGTGCGTGGTACTGGTCGTCCGTGAAGGGCGTCCCGTGGTCGAAGCGCAGGTACTGGCCTGAGTTGCCGTCGTAGGCCCAGTTCACGCCCATCATCGGCACGGAGGGTGCGTCCGCGGGCTGACCGCGGTCGATGTCCGGATGGGTGGGGTCGACCCGGTAAGGCGGGTTGGGCAGCTTCCAGGAGTCCCGCAGCGCCATGGCCCGATCCCCATTCGTGTACAGGTTGTGCGGCGCCCCCTTGAAGTCGACCCGGAAGAAGTGGTTGCCCTGGTCGAAGTCGTTGATGGTGCCCGGGACGAAATAGGGGTCATAGAACATGAAGTGCAGCGTCCCGACGGACGCTCCGCTGCACATCGTTTCGCCGCCGAACGCGTAGCCGATGTACGGGTTGATCATGCGGCAGGAGCGCACGGGACCGATCAGGCCTGGCGGCTTGCCCCAGTAGATCGCCGTCATCCGGCTGATCGAGTACTCGCTGATGTACTCGTAAACCATGTCCGCGTCTTGGATTCCGACCTGCGGGCGCGCGGGGCCCGAGTTCTCGATGACGATCATGAACGGCGGCAGCGTCTGGTAGCCGGCCGGAATGTTGCTGGTGGTGTTCGAAGGCTCCACGGCCTGAGCGGTCACGGTGGCGGCCAGGTTGTCCGTGAGCGGGTCGTTGTCCTTGCTGTAGGCGCCCTGGGCCACCTTCAAGGTGAGGCTTTGATACGGCAACACCGAGAGGTTCACGTTGACCGACTGCGAGTTGGACGCCCACTGCAGCTTGTCGGCCGCCACGGGCTGATCGTTGAGCATGAGAGTCACGGTCGACGTCTTCATGGCGGTCGTGAACGCCAGCGCCACCTTGGAGTTGAAGCCGATCACCGCGTGCGCCGGGTCCGGCGACGGCTTGCCGTCGACCAGGAGGCCGGCGACGCCCACCTTGGGTTGGGTGGTGAAGACCGTGTGCCAGCCGCTGAGCTTGGTGGAGTGGCCGGTATTGGGCACGTCGGTCAAGACCACCGTGTAGCGCTTGTCGGCGGCCCACTGCGAGAGCGGAGTCAGGACCAGGCGGTCGCTCTGCTTGTGGACCTCGAAGCCGACGGTGGGGTCGAGGGTCACCCTGGTCTTCGAGAGATCAACCGGCTGATCGAAGCGCACCGTCACCGGCTGCACGACCCGAACGTGGTCTGAATTGGGCACGTCCAGGCGCGCGTGAACTCCCGCGATCGGCGAGTTCAGGATCAAGACCACGGTGCTCAGGAGCACCAGCGCCGTGATCAGTGCGGCGGCGATCACCACCTGGAAATGGGTCGGCCGGAAGGAGGTCAGTGAAGCCAGGGGCCGGGTGATATCGGACAATCCGGCTTGGGAGGGTACCAAAGCCGGGGTCCCGAGAAACCAGCCGTCCCTAGAATCACAGAGGCAGGTGGCCGAGGAGTTCGGGGCGCGCGTCGAGGACCTCCAGGCCCGCCGCCGGCGCAACCTCGGGATGGGCGGCCCTGAACGCATCTCCCGCCAGCGCGAGCGGGGCAAGCTCACCGTCCGCGAGCGCATCGATCTCCTCTTCGACCCCGGCAGCTTCGTCGAGTTCGGCCTGCTGGCCCACCAGCAGTCGCTGCGCGGCCAGCCGGTCTCAGATCCAGCCGAGACCCCGGCCGACGGCGTGGTCACCGGCCACGGCCAGGTCGACGGCCGGCAGGTCTGGGTGATCGCCTACGACTTCACGGTCATGGCCGGCTCCATGGGCCAGGTTGGCGAGCAGTTCAAGGCGGCGCGGGTGCGTGAGCTGGCGATGCGCTACCGCAAGCCCATCGTCTGGCTGCTCGACTCGGCCGGGGCTCGCATCCAGGAGGCCGCCGGCTCCACCTTCGCCGGCTCCGGGTTCCTCTTCTACGACCAGGTCCAGATGTCGGGCGTGATTCCGCAGGTGGCGGCGATGCTCGGTCCCTGCGCCGCGGGCACCGCCTACATCCCGGGCCTGGCCGACTTCGTGCCCATGGTCAAGGGCACCAGCTCGATGTCTCTGGGCGGCGCCCGCCTGGTCAAGGCCGCCACCGGCGAGGACGTCACGGACCACGACATGGGCGGCTCCCAGGTCCACTGCTACGAGTCGGGAGTGGGGGACAACGAGGTGGCCGACGACCGCGAGTGCATCGCGACCGTGCGCCGATTCCTGTCCTATCTCCCGTCCAGCAACGCGGAGCCGCCCCCGCTCGCCGAGTGCGAGGATCCGCCGGACCGCCTGGTCGAGGGCCTGGAGCAGATCGTCCCCGCCAGCCCGCGGGCCGCATATGACGTGCGCAAGGTGATCAAGGCGATCAGCGATCGCGAATCCTGGTTCGAAATCAAGCCCACCTGGGCCCGGAACATCGTGGTCGGCTTCACTCGCTTCGGCGGCCGGGCGGCAGGCATCGTGGCCAGCCAGCCGCTGCACAAGGGCGGCATCCTCGACTGCGACGCCGCCGACAAGGCGGCGCGCTTCATACGCATGTGCGACGCCTTCAACGTGCCCCTCGTCTACCTGGTCGACGTGCCCGGCTTCCTGGTCGGCTCGGCCGTCGAGAAGCAGGGCATCATCCGGCACGGCGCCAAGATGCTGTACGCGACCAGCGAGGCGAGCGTGCCCAAGATCACGGTCGTCATGCGCAAGGCCTACGGCGCCGGCTATTTCGTGATGTGCGGCAAGGGCTACTACCCCGACCTCCTGGTCGCCTGGCCGTTCGCCGAGATCTCCGTGATGGGGCCGGAGGGCGCGGTCAACATCATCTTCAACAAGGTGATCGAGCAGGCCGAGAATCCTGAGGAGAAGCGCGCGCAGCTGCTGCAGCAGATTCGGGAGACGATCAGCCCCTACATCGCGGCGGGGTGGGCCATGATCGATGACGTGATCGATCCCGCCGAGACCCGGCGGGTGATCGTGCAGGGCCTCGTGCAAGCCCAGGGCAAGGATCTCGACCGCCCCTGGCGCAAGCACGGCAACATTCCCGTATGACGCCAGGCCGACCCTGCGTCATCAGCGCCGCCCTCACCGGCGTGCTGGCCAAACGCGACCTCTGCCCGGCGATCCCGTATACGCCGTCGGAGATCGGAGAGGAGGCGCGGCGCGCCGCCGACGCCGGCGCCGCCATCGTGCACATCCATGCCCGCGCGCCCGACGGCGGCCCCGACTGGAGCTTGGAAACCTTCCGCGCCATCAAAGAAGAGGTGCGCTCGCGCAGCGACGTGATCATCAATTTCTCGACGGGCGCGGTGGGGATTCCCAAAGAGGAGCGCATCGCCCACATCCGCGAGCTGAAGCCGGAAATGGCCGCGCTCAACATGGGCTCGATGAACTACGCCATCTTTTCGCGCAGCCGGCGGCAGTTCGTGGTCGACCATGTCTTCGCCAATCCCTTCGGGGACATCCAGTTCTTCCTGGAGACGATGAACGAAGCGGGTGTGCGCCCCGAGATGGAGTGCTTCGACACAGGTCACATCGGCAACACGGCGCCGCTGATCGAGCTTGGCATCCTGCGGCCGCCCTATCAGTTCAGCCTGGTCATGGGCGTGCTGGGCGGCATTCCCGGTACCACCCGCAACCTGGTGCACCAGGCGGGCTCGCTGCCGGCCGGCTCGCACTGGCAGGCGATCGGGATCGGTCTCAACCAGTGGTCGCTGGCCGCCGCCGCCATCGCGCTGGGCGGTAACGTGCGCGTCGGACTCGAGGACAACTTCTACCTGGAGGAAGGACACATGGCCCGCAGCAACGGGGAGCTGGTGGAGAAGGCGGTTGCGATGGTGCGCGAGCAGGGACGCGAGCCGGCGTCGATCGCCCAGGCCCGCGCGCAGCTGGAGCTCGCGGCCTAGATGCCGACCGAGGTCAAGGCGGAGCTGGTGGGCAACGTCTGGAAGGTGGAAGCCAAGCCCGGGGACACAGTGGAAGAGGACGACATCCTGGTGATCCTGGAATCCATGAAGATGGAGATCCCGGTGGTGGCGCCGGTGGCCGGAACCGTCAAGGAGATCCGGGTCAAGGAGCAGGACGTGGTCAAGGAGGGCCAGGTCCTGGCGGTGATCGAGTAGATGGGCTCCGCGCCGCCGGTCCAGGTCAAGGTCCACGACTCGGCGGCCCAGGTCGTGTACTCCGACGTGGTCCTGATCAACGGCTCGCCGATGGGCTTCGTCCTGAACTTCGGCCAGTGGGCGCCCGAGCAGCCGGGGCTGGTCCGCGTCTACAGCCGGGTCGGAATGAGCCCCAACCACTTGAAGCTGCTGGCCCGACTGCTGGCCGAGAACGTGGCCGGCTATGAGGCGCAGTTCGGTGAGATCGTGGTCGGCGACCACCGCGAGGCGCCACACAAGCACATCGGCTTCGAGCCGGTGGCGCCCGGGACTTGAACACCGGGGAGCTGCTGCTTCGCCACGCCCGCGTGGACGAGCGCGTCCAACACCTGGGAGCCGAGATCGAGCGCCTGGAGGCCGCTCTGGCCAGCAACCCGCGCTTGGAGCAGGCGCGGGCGCGCCTGGAGGAGGCGAGGTCGGCCCAGCGCGAAGCCGCACAGCGACTGCGCGAGAGCGAGCGTGAGGTAGAAGGCCACCGCGCCCGGATGCGGGACCGCGACCGCGAGCTGATGAGCGGGCGCATCCACAACCCGACCGAGCTGACCAAGCTGTCGACCGAGGTCCAGCACATGAAGGAGAGGCTGTCCGTCGAGGAGGATGCCGAGCTGGAGCTGATGGAGGAGGTCGAGGCCCGCGACGAGGCGGTGCGCCGCGCAGAGCTCGAGGCGCAGCGGGTGCAGGCCGAGTCCGACGCCTCTGCGCCGGAGCTGCGCGGCCAGCTGGAGAAGGCACGTTTGGACCTGGTCGAAGCGGAGGCCGAACGTGCGACGGTCTGGGCCGACATCCCCGCCCCGGCTCGCGCGCTGTACGAGCGGGTGCGGGTGCGGCCGCCTGTTGCCGAGGTGGCGGGGACCGCCTGCGGCGCCTGCCGTGTCGGCATCACCTCGGGCGGGCTTCAGCAGCTGCGGCGCGGCGAGCTCGTGCGCTGCGACAACTGCGGCCGCATCCTGGTGCTGGGATAAAGACGCTTCGTCTCTACACGGACGGTGCGGCCCGCGGCAATCCGGGACCAGCCGGCCTGGGAGTGGTCATCGAGGACGACCAGGGACTGCGCCTGCGCGGACTCTGCCGTTACATCGGCACGGCCACCAACAACCGGGCCGAGTACCTGGCGCTGATCGAGGGCCTGCGCGCTGCCCAGGAATGGAAGCCCGACCGGCTGGAGGTCTTCATGGACTCAAAGCTGGTGGTGGAGCAGCTGGCCGGGCGCTACCGGATCAAGAACAAGGACCTGCAACCGCTCGTGCGCAGCGCCCAGGAGCTCCTGGCAAGCTTTCCCGAAGTGGTGATCGCACACGTGGAACGCGCTCGCAACAAGGGCGCCGACGCCCTCG
>VBEO01000086.1 GCA_005881825.1 Chloroflexota bacterium
TCTTAACCTTCCGGCACCGGGCAGGCGTCAGCCCCTATACGTCCGCTTTCGCGTTCGCAGAGACCTGTGTTTTTAGTAAACAGTCGGTTGGGCCTCTTAGCTGCGACCTTCACCCGCTTCGGAGGTGAACTCCTACACGAGCAAAGGCACCCCTTCTCCCGAAGTTACGGGGCTATTTTGCCGAGTTCCTTAGGCAGAGTTCTCTCGATCGCCTTGGAATCCTCTTCCCATCTACCAGCGTCGGTTTGCGGTACGGGCACCTGCGTTCTCCCTAGAGGCTTTTCTCGGAAGCATGGAATCAGCCACTTCGCCTCCCAAAGGGAGGCTCCCCATCAGCTCTCAGGATGACGCCCCGACGGATTTGCCTGTCGGAGCTCCCTACAACCTTGGCCGGACACATCCAATCGTCCGGTTGGCCTACCCTCCTTCGTCCTCCCATCGGTATAACGAACGCGAGGTGGTACTGGAATGTGCACCAGTTGTCCATCGCCTACGCCTTTCGGCCTCGGCTTAGGCCCGACTGACCCTGGGACGATTAACGTTGCCCAGGAAACCTTAGATTTACGGCGGGCCGGTTTCTCACCGACCTTTACGCTACTTGTGCCGGCATTCGCACTCGTGCAGGCTCCACACGGACTTCCGTTCATGCTTCACCGCCAGCACGACGCTCCTCTACCAACGCGCACTTGCGTGCACGCTCCATGGCTTCGGTAAGAGACTTGAGCCCCGATCATTTTCGGCGCCACTCCACTCGACCAGTGAGCTATTACGCACTCTTTAAAGGGTGGCTGCTTCTAAGCCAACCTCCTGGTTGTCCGGGCAAAGTGACCTCCTTTGCCACTTAGTCACGATTTAGGGACCTTAGCCGATGGTCTGGGTTGTTTCCCTCTCGACCGTGAAGCTTAGCCCCCACGGTCTCACTGCTGCCGTATAACCTGACGCCATTCGGAGTTTGGTTGGGTTTGGTAACGGGGGAACCGCCCCTAGCCCATTCAGTGCTCTACCTGCGCCAGCCCACGACAACGCTGCCCCTAAAGGCATTTCGAGGAGAACCAGCTATCTCCTGGTTCGATTGGCATTTCACCTCTACCCACAGTTCATCCGCTCAGTTTGCAACCTAAGTCGGTTCGGGCCTCCACGAGGTTTTACCCTCGCTTCACCCTGACCATGGGTAGGTCACCAGGTTTCGGGTCTGCTGCCCGCGACTACAACCCCTTGCGGGGCCGCGCCCTATTCAGACTCGCTTTCGCTGCGGCTCCGGGTGTCACCCCCTTAGCCTCGCCACGAACAGCAACTCGCCGGCTCATTCTACAAAAGGCACGCCATCAGCCTGTGCACAACCGAAGTCATGCACCTAGGCCTTTGACTGTTTGTAGGTCCACGGTTTCAGGTTCTATTTCACTCCCCTTCCGGGGTTCTTTTCACCTTTCCCTCACGGTACTCTTCACTATCGGTCACCAAGAGTATTTAGCCTTACGCAGTGGGCTGCGCGGATTCCCCCAGGATTTCGCGTGTCCCGGGGTACTCGGGTGCCACTCGCGAGGCCGGTCGGTTTTCGTCTACAGGGCTGTCACCTTCTGTGGCCTTGCTTTCCATCAACTTCGACTAACCGCCGGCTTGGTAACTCGCTGCGAGCTCGGCAGAGCTCACTGAGTGGTCCCACAACACCGCGCGCGCAACGGCTGCCGCCTTGGCACGCACACGGTTTAGGCTGCTCCCTTTTCGATCGCCTCTACTAAGGGAATCTCTCTTCCTTCGGGTACTAAGATGTTTCAGTTCCCCGAGTGCCCTCTGCCCGGCCTATGTGTTCGGCCGGGAGTGCCTGGAAATTACTCCAGGCGGGTTGCCCCATTCGGATATCACCGGATCAACGTTCGCTTCCAACTTCCCGGTGCTTTTCGCAGGTAGCCGCGTCCTTCTTCGGCTCTTGGTGCCTAGGCATCCACCATGGACCCTTAGTAGCTTGTCCGACCTATATCCACTCTTCAATCGCTGAAGATCAGTTAGGTCGAGGATCCAGACTTACGCTTTCGGCGTTTTCAGAAAGATCTCGATTTCCTATTCGGTTGACAAGGTGCATGGTGGAGATGAGCGGGCTCGAACCGCTGACCCCCTGCTTGCAAAGCAGGTGCTCTCCCAGCTGAGCTACATCCCCGCGTGCGGTTCGAACCCGACCGCAAGCTATTCGAATAACGACGCGCGCTCCCCGGGGTCCCCGCCGAACCTGTTCGGTGGGGTGGGTCAGCGCATCTCCCACCGCGTGCGGCCTGGGGCCGCGGGTGGTAGAGCAGGCCTTGAAAGCCTGAAGAGTGGGAAAGACAAGGCTGAAGACCCTGGGATTTAAACGCACTCGATTGCACGGCCTGTTCACCGTGCTGGTCTGAGCGGATTCGCACCGCGCACTGAGTCGCCTACCTCGATTGCTCGAGACCGAACCGCTTTCGGGAACCTAATCTTCGCCGGCGATCACGCGATCGACGGGTACTCTTCGGCACCTAGTTGCGGCCGTTGCTGCGAACTCTGACTTGACGGAACCCCCTGGAAAGGAAAGCTCCTTAAAGGAGGTGATCCAGCCACACCTTCCGGTACGGCTACCTTGTTACGACTTCACCCCCCTCACCGGGCACTCCTTCGGCACCTCCGTCCCTTACGGGTTCGGCCAGCGACTTCGGGAGCACCAGACTCGGGTGGTGTGACGGGCGGTGAGTGCAAGGCCCGGGAACGTATTCACCGCAGTGTGCTGACCTGCGGTTACTAGCAACTCCGACTTCATGCAGGCGGGTTGCAGCCTGCAATCCGAACTGAGACCGGCTTTAAGGGATTACCTTCACGTCGCCGTGTTGGAACCCGTTGTCCCGGCCATTGTAGCGTGTGTGTAGCCCTGGACATAAAGGGCATGCTGACTTGACGTCATCCCCACCTTCCTCCGGGTTTCGCCCGGCAGTCTCCCTAGAACATTCAACTAAGGACAGGGGTTGCGCTCGTTGCGGGACTTAACCCAACACCTCACGGCACGAGCTGACGACAGCCATGCACCACCTGTGTAACAGCCTCTTGCGAGGGGCGCCGGCTTTCACCGGCGTTTCCGAAACATGTCAAGCCCAGGTAAGGTTCTTCGCGTCGCATCGAATTAAACCACACGCTCCGCTGCTTGTGCGGGCCCCCGCCTATTCCTTTGAGTTTTAATCTTGCGACCGTACTTCCCAGGCGGCGAACTTAATGCGTTAGCTGCGGCACTGACAGGGTCAATCCTGCCAACACCTAGTTCGCAACGTTTAGGGCGTGGACTACCCGGGTATCTAATCCGGTTCGCTCCCCACGCTTTCGCGTCTCAGCGTCAGTTACAGGCCAGGCGGCCGCCTTCGCCACTGGTGTTCCTCCCGATATCTACGCATTTCACCGCTACACCGGGAATTCCGCCGCCCTCTCCTGCACTCCAGCCAGGCCAGTTCGCGATGCAGTTTCCGGGTTGAGCCCGGAGATTTCACATCACGCTTGGCCAGCCGCCTACACGCTCTTTACGCCCAGTGAATCCGAGTAACGCTTGCCCCCTACGTATTACCGCGGCTGCTGGCACGTAGTTAGCCGGGGCTTTCTTGGAGGGTACCGTCCTTTGGTCTTCCCCTCCGACAGTGGTTTACATCCCGAAGGACTTCATCCCACACGCGGCGTCGCTCCGTCAGGCTTGCGCCCATTGCGGAAGATTCCTCACTGCTGCCTCCCGTAGGAGTCGGGGCCGTGTCTCAGTCCCCGTGTGGCTGGTCGTCCTCTCAGACCAGCTACCCGTCAAAGCCTCGGTAGGCCGTTACCCCACCGACTAGCTGATAGGCCGCGGGCCCACCATCTCGCGCATTGCTGCTTTTCTCACCGGCCATGCGACCGGTGATGACATGCGGTATTAGCACCGGTTTCCCGGTGTTATCCCCCACGAGACGACAGGTTGCCCACGTGTTACTCACCCGTTCGCCGCTAGGAACTCCCCTCCCTTGCGGGAGAAGAGCCCTCGCTCGACTTGCATGTGTTAGGCGCGCCGCCAGCGTTAACCCTGAGCCAGGATCAAACTCTCCGTCTAAAACGAAGGACCCAAGGCACTAACAGCCCTGAGTCATGAAGACTCTCAGAGTCTTTCCCACTCTTCAGTTGTCAAGGTGCTCACAGCGCCTACGCCGGCCTTTTCAGGCGCACTAAGCCCACCTGGCTGAGGCGCATCCGCGATTGTACTGCCGCCGAGGAAGCTTCCGCAACCCCGATCAGCCCGCTTTACATACCCCCGTCGGGGTAGGGCCGAAACCTTAGCAGAACGCTCAAAACGCCCTCCGGCCACTGAGCGCGCGGGCCAGCGTCAGCTCGTCGGCGTACTCCAGGTCGCCCCCCACCGGCAACCCATGGGCGGGCCGCGTGATCTTGACCCCGGTGGGCGTCAACGCCCGGTAGATGTAGACGGCGGTGGTCTCGCCCTCGATGTCGGCGTCGGTGGCGACGATGACCTCCTCCACCCCGCCTTCGGTCACCCGCCGCACCAGCTCGGGGACGTGGATCTCCTCGGGACCGACGAGGTCGACCGGGCTCAGCACCCCGTGCAGGACGTGGTACAGGCCCTGGTACTCGGCGGTGCGCTCGATCGCGATCACGTCCATGGGTGACTCCACGACGCAGATCTGCTCGGTGCTTCGGCGACCGGACTCGCAGATCGCGCAGAGCGGACCCTCGGCAATGTTGAAGCAGCGTTCGCAGTAGCCGATGCGCGCCTTCAGGTCGCCGATGGCGCGGGCCAGGGCGTCGGCTCGCTGGCGGTCGGCGCGGAGGATGTGGAAGGCCAGGCGTTGAGCCGTCTTGGGGCCGACGCCCGGCAGCCGCGAAAGCTCCTGGACCAGGTCCTCCAGGGCCTGGGGCAGCTCCGGCACGGGCCCTTAACCGAGCAGGCCGGGCGGGAGGCCGAGGCCGGCCGTTACGGCCTGCATGCGCTGCGCGGCGACCTCACGCGACTTGTCGAGCGCCTCGTTGAGCGCCGCCACCACCAGGTCCTGGAGCATCTCGGGGTCGGAGGCGAGGTCCGGATCGATGGTCACCGCGACGACCTTCTGAGCGCCCGTGACCACTGCCTTGACGGCGCCGCCGCCCGCGCTGGCCTCGACCTGCTCGGACTCCAGCTCGGCCTGCACCTTGGCCATCTTGGCCTGCATTTCCTGGACCTGCTTCAGCATCTTCATCGGGTTCTGCATCTCAGCTCCTCGGCTTGCGGACCTCGGTCACCGTGCCCTCCAGCTTGCGCATGGCGTCGAGCACCACCGGGTGCTCCTCCGGGGCCAAACGGCGGCCGGCGGAAGCGTTGGTGGATGCGGTGTCCAGTCGGTACTCGATGGTCGCGGCCTGGCCCAGCCAATCCTTCACCTGGGCCTCGATGGCGTGTGGGTACTTGAGCGCCTTCTCCCGGATGATGTCGGAGCCGAACCAAAGGACCAGCGTCGCCGGCGGCGCGACCTCGGCCCGGGCCGCCCGGAAGGCGGCCTTGACCAGGGGGTTCAGCGACTCCACGATCTCTCGCCAGCGGTCGGGGGCCGGGGCCGCCGGCGCAGCCGGCAACTCCTGGCTGACTTCCGTCCCCACCCGCGGCGGCTCCTGCGGAGCCGCGGCGACCTCCCCGCGGGGCGGGGAGGTGGTCTGTTCCACTGCCAGTCTGACCAGCGTTGCTTCCACCAGGAAGCGGGGTTCGGCGTGGCGGCGGACCTCGCCGTCCAGGTGCAGGAGAGCGTCAAGGGCGGCCGACAAGCGCTCGCGGCGGCCGGCATCGCGCTGCTCGATCGCTTCCACCAGGCTATCCCGGCAGCGCTCCATGATCGCCCGCACCACCTGCCGCAGCTCACCTCCCGCCTCGTAGACGGCGGCCAGGCGATCGAGCGCCTCGGTCGGCCGCCCGCCCAGGACCGCGTCGAAGAGCGCGTCGACCTGCGCCGGATCCGCGATCCCCAGCAGCTCCCGGGCGCCGGCAACACTGACCCGGGTGCCGGCCAGCGGCACCAGCTGGTCGAGCAGGCCCACCGCGTCCCGCATCGACCCCTGCGCCACCCGGGCGATCAGCTTCAGGGCCTCGGGCTCGACCTCGATGCCCTCCTGCTCGGCGATGTGGCGCAGCCGGGCCACCACCTGCTCGTCGTTGAAGCGCCGGAAGACGAACTGCTGGCAGCGGCCGAGCACCGTCAGTGGGACCTTTTGAGCCTCGGTCGTGCAGAGGATGAAGACCACGTGCTCAGGCGGCTCCTCGAGCGTCTTCAGGAGCGCGTTGAAGGCCTCGGTCGTGAGCATGTGGGCCTCGTCCACGATGTAGACCTTGCGGCGCCCCAACGCCGGCGCCAGGTGCACCTTCTCCCGCAGGTCGCGGATCTCGTCGATTCCGCGGTTGGAGGCGGCGTCGATCTCGATCAGGTCGAGGGCCGCACCTGCCGCGATCTGGACGCAGGAGTCGCATTCGTTGCAGGGCTCCGCCACGCCGGGGCTGCGGCGCAGGCAGTTGACCGACTTGGCCAGCAAGCGCGCGCTGGTCGTCTTGCCAGTGCCGCGGGAGCCGCTGAAGAGGTAAGCGTGGGCCACCCGGTCGGAGGCGATGGCGCCCTGCAGGGCGCGCGAGACGGCCTCCTGACCGACCAGGTCGGAGAAGGTCTGCGAGCGGTACTTGCGGTAGAGGGTCTGGTAGCTGCTGCTCATTTCACCCCACGAAATCTGCGATTTCGCGGGGACCCCATTTTCTCGTGTCCGCGGTGGCAGTAATGATGACCGCGCACCCCCTCGTCGACAGCGGCGCCCCCGGCGTGGCCGTGGGTCGCAGCTCCAGCCCGGATGGCTGCGGCACCCTCAGGTTTCCTCCTTACCGCTGCTTCCTTCCGGACCTGACGGGGTTCGGAGACCCGAGCTGCGCAGGTCCCGGCCTTCAACGCTGTTCATCACGGACGGACCCGAAGGGCCGTACCTCGGAGGGGGAATTCGACCCGGCTAAGGCGGATTGCCGGTGCAGGGTACCGCCAGTCCCCCGTCTAGCGCGGCCAGCGCGATTCTACCCGCCGGACGCCGCCTCCACCCCACGGAGGGCCGCCCGGTTGGCCCAGGCCAGGTTGGCGAACACCAGCAAGGTGCTGACCGGGATCACGACGGCCGCCGCGACCACGACCAGCGAGGCGTCCTGGCCCAGGCCCCGAAAGAGCGCAACCCAGCCCAAGAGGACCGCGATCAAGCTGGTGGAGAGCTGCCCGAAGAGAGTGTGGGTCAGCGCCGGCCGCCGTCCGGCCAGCACCAGCACCCCGCCCACCAGGGCCGGCAGCAGGTAGCGCAGGACCACCACCAGCGCCAACCAGATCGGGTAGGCGCCGCCCAGGGCCAGTCCGGCGGCCACCGCTCCGAAGAAGATCCCGTCGACCACCGGATCCAGGGCGCCGCCCAGGTTCGAGGGTTGGGCGAAGCGGCGGGCGACGGTGCCGTCCAGCAGATCGGTCAACGAGGCCAGGGCGACCGTTACCGCCAGGGCGCCCAGCCCACCCGGCTGCAAGCCGTAGACCAGTCCGGGCACGGCCAGGTAGGCGCGAGCCAGCGTGACCTGGTTGGCGGGACCCGGCAGCCTGGTCCCCACCAGGACCAGCGCGATGAACCAGGCTTCGTACGCCGCTCGGGGTCCCGGCGGCACAGCCAGGACAAGCCAGAGGGCCGTGAGAACCAGAAAGAGCGCGCCCCCGATCAGGCCGGCGCGGGTCATTAATCGGGGCCCCCGCAAGATCGGAGATCTTGTGGGGTGATGGTCAGTGCGGAGAGGGCTTGGCAGCCGGCGAGGCCGACGCCGCGGGGGCCGGCGGGGCCGCCGCTGCCGCGGCCGCGCACTTGCCCGGCAGCGGCTCGCCAAGGCCCTGGATGAAGACCTCCGAGTACTTCTGATCGGCGGGCGTCGACGCCGGCGCCAGCGAACCGTCGTCCTTGCAGACGCTGTCGGTGGCGATGCCGGCTGGCTTGGTCCAGGTTGCCGGCCAGGCTCGGTTGACGTAGTAACCGTCGAGGAACGGCTTCCAGACCGTCTGCCCGACATGCTCGCCCCACAGCACGTTGGTCGGGCAGAGCCAGCCCGAAGCCTGGAATCCGTTGGCCAGGTTGGCGAAGCCGGAGCTGCACTGGTCGCCCTGGTTGATGTGCGCCATGTAGGCGGCGACCGCGATGTCCGGGGTGTAACCAATCCAGTAGGAGCCCGTCCAGGACTCGGTGGTGCCGGACTTGGATGCCACCGGCTTCCCGGCATAGCCGAGCAGCTTGGCGGGGCCGCGCAGCAGATCGTTCTGCAGGTATGCGACCTGGGGGCTGAGGGCCCGGTCGTGCGAGGGCTGGCCGTCGAAAGCTTCGAGGACCGCACCTTTGCTGTCGGTGATCTTGAGGACAGGGTGGGCGCTGACTTTGAAGCCGCCATTGTCGAAGGCCGAGTAAGCCGCCACGTGCTCGATCATCGACATCGAGTTGGTGCCCAGCGTGGTGGGCAGGGTGGAGGGGTTTTCGATGGGCGTCGTGATGCCCAGCTTGCGCATGAACTTGACGACGGGAGCGCCGGTTTCTGCTCGATAGGTCCACAGCGCGGGCAGGTTGCGTGACTCGGCCAGCGCCTGCCGGAGCGGGATCATGCCCTCAGTTCGGCCGTCCCAGTCCGAATAGCGGTGGCCGTCGATGACCGGGTTCTGGTCGTCGAGCTTCGTCGCCGGGTTGACCAGGCCCGCCTCCAGCGCCGCCCCATAGGTGTAGGCCTTGAACGAGGATCCCACCGGCCGGTAGCCGCTGGGATCGCTGCCGGTGAGGTTGACCTGGCCCCGGATCTCGACATTGTTGTAGTCGGCGCTGCCGACCATGGCCAGGATCTCCCCGTCGTGCGGGTTCATTGCCAGCAGCGCCCCGGTGTTGGCCCCCTTGCTGGCGTAGGTCTTGACGCCGTTCTTGACCATGGCGTCGGCAAGGTACTGGACCGGCAGATCCAGGGAGGTGGTGATGGACAGGCCCCCCTCGTAGATCTGGGCGTCGCTGTAGCGCTGCTCGAGGTAGGTGAGGACGTAGTCCACGAAGTGGGCGGTGCGGGGGTCGCGGCCACCGGTGACCGCGGCGTGGTGGGCGGCCATCTGCTTGAAGAGATCGCCGGCCAGGACCGCGTCGGAGTCGCTCGGCTTGACATCGCCGGTGGCCAGCATGGAGTCGAGGACGTCCTTCCAGCGCTCGCGGGCCGCGGCCTGCTGGTCGGCGATCCCGAAGGGGTCGTACCGGGTGGGCCACTGAGGCAGGCCGGCCAGGAACGAGGCTTGGGCCAGGTTGAGGTCGGCGGCGTGCACGCCGAAGTAGTAGTTGGCAGCGGCCTCGGCGCCCAGCGCGCCGTGCCCGTAGTTGATCGTGTTGAGGTACAGCTCCAGAATCTGGTCCTTGCTGTAGCGCCGCTCCAGCTCCTCGGCCAGGAGCAGTTCGCGGATCTTGCGGCCCACGTCCTTGCTCTGGGCCTCGTCCTTGAGCAGGGTGTTCTTGATCACCTGCTGGGTGATCGTGGATCCGCCCTGGGCCGAGGATCGGTGGCTGACGTCGTACAGCCCCGCGATCGCCAGCCGGCGCCAGTCGACCCCGCGGTTGCTGTAGAAGGTGCGGTCCTCGGTCGCCATTGTGGCCTGGCGCAGGAGCGGCGAGATCTTGGCCAGAGGCACCACCGTGCGGTTCTCGTGGTAGAGGACGTCGATCAACGTCCCGTTGCGGTCATAGATGCGGCTGGCCTGCGGTAGGCCCGCCTCGTTGAGGGAGTCCAGAGAGGGCAGGTCGCCGGCGTAGTAGTCGACCGCGCCGACGGTGGCCAGGCTGCCGCCCACGCCGATCAGCACGATCAGGGCCAGGAGGAGCCCGGCGACGCCGCGGAGGCGACCCTGGGATGCCTTACGCCGCGAGCTTCGGGAACGTTTGCGAGACGACAAGTTGCCGTTGAGGGAACGCAGGCGCCATCGGGGACGTTACGGCGACCGGCTGGTCAATAGGGCGTTCGCCGCCTGGAAGGCGAGGCCGCTGATCGGGTTGGCGAAGATGCTGTAGCCGATCAGGACGAGCGTCACCATCACGGCCGCCGCCCCGCCGAACGTCGAGGGCAGGACGCGCGAGGATGGCGCCCGCAGCGGGCTGCGGGCGTCCTCCGTCTCCAGCAGGAAGGCCGCGAAGGCGAGCCTGGCCGCCCCCACCGCGGCCAGAACCGAGCCCAACAGGGCGAGCGTCAGCGCCCACCAGTACCCGGCCATGCCCAGCGCGGCCGCGACCAGAAAGACGCCGAAGAAGCCTCCCAGCGGGGGCACCGCCGCCAGCGAGAGGACGGCCACCACCAGCGCGGCCGCCCGGCCCGGCTCCCGGGCGCCGAGTCCGGCCAGGGCGCCCTCCAGCTCCAGGTCGGCGAGCAGGATCGGGGCCGCCGCGGCGGCCACGACCGCCGCCCCGAGCAGGAACAGGCCCGCGCCCAGACCGGCCGGATCGTGGGTGGCGACCGCCGCCGCCACCCAGCCCAGCTGGGCGGCGGCCAGCAGGCCGAGCGCAATCCGCGGGCGCGGCGCCGTCGCCGCGCCCAGCCCGGCCAGCAGCACCAGGCCGGCGGCGGCGGCGGCCAGGCCGGGCGCCCACACGATGCCCGCACCGGCCAGGATGCCGCCCAGCTTGAGCAGCGCCACACCGGCGCCGGCGGCTCCGAGGCCGGCGGCTACCCCGCGCCCGAAGGGGGAGGCTTCGGCGCCGGCGCCGAAGCCGAAAGGCGCCAGCACCAGCAGGCCGGCCAGGCACCCCACCCCGATCAGCAGCGGCAGCGCCAGCGGCAGCGTGGCGGGTGCGGCCGCCAGCGCCGCACGGACGGCGTCGACGGCGGACCCGCCCGCGTTGGCGTGCACGTAGGCGAGGCAGAGCGCGACCAGCATCAGCAGGGCCCCGGTGACCGCGAGCGCGCGCACCGAGCCCAGGAGCGCGGCCGCGGCGGCCAGCGCGAGGGCCGCGCCCGCCCAGATCGCGAAGAGATCGGTGGCGGAGGCTGCGACCATCACCCCGAAAGTCCCCAGCAGGGCCGCCGGCAGCGGTCCCGGCAGCAGCTCCAGATCCCAGTCGGCCGCGGCCACGCCGACCGCTAAAGCCAGCAAGACGGCCGCCTTGGCGAAGAGCGCGAAGCGGTCCTGCACGAAGCCGCCCTGGAAGAGCGTGCCCACCTGCGCGCCTAGCCAGAGCTCGAGTCCGAGCGCGATCAGCAAAGCCAGCACGACGGCACGTGGGCCCCAGCGCCGCACGCGCGCCCGGGTGCGCGCCCGCCGCGGGCCGGACATCAGGAGCGTGGCGCCGCCGGTCGCGACCAGGACCGCCTCCGGCGCCAGAACCAGGGTTGTCATCCGCCTCCCCCGGCCGGAGGCGTGGGCGGTGCGTAGGAAGAGGCCAGGTCGGCCACCGAGGCATTGACAACGTTGATGGCGCCGGGGTCCAGGAACGGGATACCCGCCAGCTTGGGACCGCCCGGCACCACGCCCAGGTAGATCAGCGCGCCGGCCAGCAGGGCCAGCGCCCAGGTCTCCGTGAGGGGAGCGTCGCCGGCGGGCGGGGCGTCGGGGTTGGGCGCGCCGAACAGCACGCGCTGCAGCATCCAGGCCACGGCCGCGCCGGCCACCACCAGGCCGGCAGCCACCGCGAAGGCCCCGATGAAGGAGGTCTTGAAGGACCCGAAGAAGACCAGCAGCTCGGCCACGAAGGTGCCCGTGAGCGGCATCCCGATCACGCCGACCCCGGCCAGCACCAGTAGCCAGGAGAGTCGGGGCAGGCGCCCGGCCAACCCGCCCAGCAGGGCCAGGTCACGCGTGAGCGCGCGTTCGGAGACGACCGCACAGGCGCCCACCACCAGGGCCGACGCGACGGCGCCGCCAAAAAGCGAGTAGGCCGCGCCGTCGAGGGAGAGCGGCGTCACACCGGCGGCGCCAAGCAGGGTGACGCAGCCGGGGACGATGGCCAGGTAGGCGCCCAGCACGCGGAGGTCTCGCGCGCGAAAGGCCGCCAGCCCGCACCAGAGCGCGGTAACCCCCGCCAGCGCCGCCAGGATCGGCGCCAGCAGTCGGGTGCCGTCGTGAAGGGAAGCGTCGAGTAGGCGGAGCAGTATGTAGCCGCCCGTGCGCATGCCCGCGCCGGCGATCAGGATCGCGACGCCGGCCGGCGCCTCGGCCAAGACGTCGCGCGCCCAGCCGTGCAGCGGCCAGAACCCGAGCCTGGTGGCGGCGGCCACCACGACCAAGATGCCGACTACGATCTGGGCACGACCGGCCACGCCGGCCTTGCCCAGGTAGTCGAGGTCGAACGTGTTGCCGCCGGCGGTCGCGGCCAGGAGCACCGCCGCCAGCAGCAGAGCCAGCGAGCCCACGCCCCAGTAGCCCAGCAAACGCAAACCCGCCGCCCAGCGCCGCCCGGGCAGCACGCCCCACCCGGCCACCAGCAGTGTCAGCGGCAGCGTGGCGGCCGCGAAGAAGAGCGTGAGCAGGAAGAGGTCGCGGGCGCAGACCAGGCCGTTGATCGCCGCCTCGGCCAGCAGGAGCAGCACGTAGTACTCGCGCGGGCGGGCCCTGAGCCCGGTCGAGGAAAGGATGGCCGCCAGGGTGACGATCCCGTTGGCCATCAAAACCAGGATCGAGATGCCGTCGGCGCCCAGGTGATAGGTGATGCCGAAGGCAGGCAGCCAGGGCAGCTTTTCCTCGTACTGCGGGCCCACCGTGAAGGCCTGGAACTGGATGTAGCCGAAAAAGGCCAGCGCCAGCACGCCGAAGCTGACCCAGAAGGAGCTGCCGTAGAAGAAGCGGTCGTAACGGCCGCGGGGGTTGGGCACCGTGGCCAGCACGAACGCCCACACCACCGGAGCCCAGACGATCGTGCTGAGCAGGAAGGAGAAGCCGATCACCCCCGAACCGAAAACCGGGATCGGGGTCGCCGACGGTGTGGGTATGGCCAGCAGGAAAAGACCGCTCATCGATAGATCCCGGGCGCCAGCAGCCCGGCCAGCAGGGCGGCCGCGACCACCACCAGCAGCACCAATCCCAGGGCCGTGGCCGCGGATACCGGCCGCGCCGCCCACGCTTCGGCGCGACCCAGCGCCGAGCCCAGGGCTCCTTCGCCGGACCGCAGGCCTCGCTGCTCGAACGCCTCCACGATCCCCAACCCCGGCGTACGCACGTAGCGCGCGTAGAGCAGCGAACCCGCGGCGCCGGCCGCGGCCAGCCAGACGCCTGCTCGCGCCGGCAGGCTCAGCGACATCGGCCGCGCGGCAAAGCCGGCGGCCAGGGCAAGCCCGGGACCGGCCAGCCCGATCAGCAGCCATAGAACATCCGTTTGGAGCACGGCCCCAGGTTGATGACCCCCCGCGAGAAACGCAATCCAGGCGGTTAAGAAGCCCGCCAGCGCCAGCAGCAACCCGCCCAGCGCCAGCAGCCAGGCCGGCCACCACATCACCGGGGCGACCTCGCGCACGCGCGTCGGTTCGAACGCCCGCCGGCGTCGCAGCTCACTATGCGCGACCAGCACGTACACGCGCATCAGCCCGAAGCCGGCCAACACGATCGTCACGGCCAGGATCCAGTCCGAGCGCCAGGAGGCGCGGATGGCCCCTTTGGGGGCCAGGGCCAGGCCGAGGCCGGCACAGGCCACTGCCAGGCTGAATGCGGTCACGCGCATGCGCCGCCAGGCATCGCCCATGTCCACCAGGTCGTTGGTGCGCATGGCCCGCACCAGCGCCCAGCCGCAGAGCAGGGTTGCCGGCCGGGCCAGTGCCACCGCCAGGGCCGCGGCCAGTGAGGTCCCCGCCGCTCCCGGCTGGCCGAAGGCGAGCAGGACCAGCGCCGAGATGGCGGCGCCGCCCCAGACCAGGGAGCGCCGGAGGTCGTTGCCGGCCAGCGCCAGCAAGGCGGCGGCGACAGCCGAAGCGGCGGCTGCGTACGCCAGCACGCGCCAGGGCTGGGGACCGCCGAAGTAGAAGACCGGGAGAACGCGCCAGAGCACCACCGCGCCCAAGAGCGGCCAGAGGCCTTGCACGAACGCCACCGCCGCCGGCGGTGCCTCCAGGGTTCCCTGCTGCCAGCGGGTGAAGGGGAAGAGCCCACCCCGCACGAAGATGGCGATCGTGAAAAGGACGGCCGCCACGCCGAGTGTCTTGAGCCCGGCGTCGTAGGTCTGCGTGAGGACGGACGCCGGCGACAGCTTGTCCAGGTTGTTGGCGCCGAACCTCGAGTAGAGCACGGCCACCGCGCAGAGCAGGGCCAGGTCGCCCAGGAAAGGCAAGGTGAGGCCCAAGCGCGACACCCGGCCCGCCGCCTCCGTACCGAAGCGGTGAGCGAGGAGCAGGTAAGTCGCAACGCCGGCCACCCCCCACCAGGCCGTTAGCGCGGCCAGGTCGCCCGAGATCACGACCCCGGCGCCGCCCAGCACCGCGAGCAGCAGGGTGGCGTGGAACCGCGCCGGGCCCGCCTCGCCCCTTCCGCCCTGCCGGTGCCAGAACGTGATGGCCAGCGCCACCAGCGTGATCGCCGCCACCGCGGCCAGCGAGAGGTGGTCAACGCGCAGGGATACGTCGATCCCGAAGGCCTGGAACTGGGTGGCGCCCTCGAAGGAGACGGCCAGGTTGATCCATTGGTAGCCGAGCCGGTAGGGGTCGCTGGAGCGATAGCGCGCCCAGCCCACCAGCAGGGCGTCAGCCAGCTCCACCAGGAGCACGAGGATCGTGAAGTTGGAGGTGGCGCGGCGGCCGCGGATGCCCGACACCATGAACAGGAACCCGAGCAGCGGGATCAGGAACAGCGAGGGCGCCGACCAGCCCAGGGTGCTGGACGGATCGAAGGAAAAGCCCTTGCGCGCGGTGGTGGCGGTGGAGGCCGCGGTGGCGGCCGTCGTAGCGGCCGAGGCGGCCGCCCAGACACCAGGGAAGCTCAGCGGCGGCGTCTCCGAGCCGTTGCCGCGGAGGTGTCGGCGCCGCCCTGGCGTCCCACCGAGGCCCGGGAGGCGCCCGCCACACCCAGAATCACTATGCCGAGAGCGGCCAGGAGCACGAAGACGGCAGCCTCCTGACCGGCGGCGGGTTCGCGCAGGCTGGAGCCGAAACGGGCCACACCGACCGAGGCCAGGGCAGCGCCCGCCGCCGCCACCGGCACCCCGGCCAGCGCCGCCAGGGAGTCCCGGCGCCAGGCGGCGGCCAGCACCCCACTGCCCACCAGGGCCGCGGACACGAAGAGGGTGCCGACCAGCGTCACCGTCACCGCGAGCGCCGGGACCTCACCGCCCACCCCGCCCAACCGGCGCCCCCGGCGACCAGGCCCAGCAGGAGCAGCGCGCCCAGGGCTTCGGTCGCCAGGGCATCCCGGCCCAGCAGCAGCTGGCCCATGGCGGCGGCGTTGAAGAAACCGAAGTCGCCCGCCGCGTACGTCCCCTTGAAGAGTCCGCCACGGTAGGCCGCATAGGCCAGCAGCGCGAAGAGCCCGGCGGTGGCCAGCGCGGCCAGCTGGTGGCCCGTACCCGCGCGCGGCTCGGCCACTACCGGCGCCGGCAGGGTCGCCAGCAAGAGGCCGCACGCGACCAGGACGACCAGGGCGAGAACGGCCACGAAGCCAGCGGCCAGGACCGCGTACATGCCGGCCGCGCCGGCCGCCAGCAATAGAAAGGAGAGAGCGCGGGGCGGGCCGGTGGGCAGCACGGCGACGCCCAGGGCGCCGATCAGCGCCAGCGCGGCGAGCGCGTAGAAGAGGACCGATGTGAGGACGTCCAAGCCAGCTCCCTGGATGGTGCGAACGGCTCGAGCCGGGCCCTAGGGGGGCGGCCCGGAGGCTCCAAGCCGCCAAGCATACAGGAGCCCCAGAGCCCCCATCCCGAGCAGCACGCCGGCCGCGGCCAGCGATCCGCCGCGGAGGGAGTCGCCCGCGGTCAGGGCCCGCACGAAGGCCAGCACCACCAAGAGGATGCACGCCAGCACGGCCACGACGGCGATGCGAGGCGCACCCAGGCGCTCCGCCCAGCGGATCATCGAGCGCTGAGGTTACCGGAGGGCTGGGAAGCGTGCCTTTTCATGAAACGGCCCGATCCGCTCAGGCCAGCGACTCCAACCAGGCCCGATGGAGGTCGCCGTAGCGGCCGCTCGAATCCTTGAGGTCGGCGGGCGCGCCGTCCTCGACCACCCGTCCGTGATCCATCACCAGAACCCGGTCCGCGATCTCGACCGTGGACAGGCGGTGGGCGATGATGATGGCGGTGCGCCCCCGCAGCAGCGTGCGCAGGGCGCGCTGCACCAGGCGCTCGGAGGGCAGGTCGAGCGACGAGGTGGCCTCGTCCAAGATCAGCACCCGGGGATCGGCCAGAAAGGCGCGGGCAAAGGCCACCAGCTGCCGCTGACCCGACGACAGACGCACGCCCCGCCGGCGCACATCGGTCGCGTAGCCCGCGGGCAGCGCCGAGATGAAGTCGTGCACGCCCACGGCGCGCGCGGCTGCTTCCACCTCGCCCGGCGTCGATTCGGGCCGGCCGAAGGCGATGTTGTCGCCGACCGAGCCCGTGAACAGAAACGACTCCTGCGTGACCACGGCCACCGCCCGCCGCAGGTCGGCGGTCGCGATCTCGCGCAGGTCGACGCCGTCCAGGCGCACGTGTCCGGACTGCGGATCGTAGAAGCGCGAGATCAGGCGCGCCGTGGTCGTCTTGCCGGCGCCGGTGGCGCCTACCAGCGCCACCACCTGGCCGGCCGGTATCAGGAGATCGATGTCGTGCAGGACCGGCTGCTCGAGGTAGGCGAAGGTGACGTGCTCGAGCGCCACCTCCCCGCGCGCGTCGGGCAGCGCGACCGGGTGTGCGGGCTCGGGCACGGTCGTGGTTTCCTCGAGCACGCCGGACAGCTTTTCGAGCGCGGCGGTCGCCGACTGGATCAGGTTGTAGAACTGCGACAGGTCCTGCATGGGCTCGAAGAACTGGCGCACGTACAGGACGAAGGCCGCCAGCACGCCGATCGTGAGCTGGCGGTTGATCACCAGGTAGCCGCCGTAGATCAGCACCGTGGCGGTGGTCAGCCGGCCCAGCAGGTTGACGCCCGGGCCGAAGGTCGAGGCCAGGCGGTTGGACCAGGTGTTGGCGTCGCGGTAGCGGCCGTTGACGTCTTCGAAGATCTCCTGGTTGCGCGGCTCGCGCCGGAAAGCCTGCACGGCGCGGATGCCGTTGAGCGATTCCACGTAGTGCACGATCACCAGCGCGATCGCGCGGCGGACCGCGCGGTAGGCGCGAGCGGAGTTGTTGCGGAACCACCAGGTGAGGCCGACCACGACCGGGAACGAGAGCAGCGTCACCATGCCCAGACGCAGGTCCAGGCGGACCAGGATCGCGGCCACTCCGACGATCGAGATCACCGACGTGATCAAGCTGGCGAGCCCGGTCGCCAGGAGCTCCTGCAGCGCGTCGATGTCCGAGGTCAGGCGCGCGATGACGCGGCCCGAGGTGTAGCGCTCGTAGAAGCTGAGCGAAAGCTCCTGGATGTGCCGGAAGACGCGCAGGCGAAGGTCGTAGAGCACGCTCTGGCCGATGTGCCCGGACAGGCGCAGGAACAGGAAGCCGCACACCGCCGCCACGCAGACCACGCCGACCAGCAGCAGCACGTACTCCTCCAGCACGCGTCCGTCCGCCACCCTCGAACCGGGCCGGATGCCCTGGTCGATCGCCCGTCCGACGAGGTAGGGGATGGAGAGGGTGGCGCCCGCACGGCCCAGGATCATGAGCAGAGCCAGCAGCAGCCGCCATCGATAGGGCCGCGCCAGGTTGCGGATGAGCTGGCCGCTGCGCTTGCGCAGGCGGCGGGAAACATCATGCGGGACCTCGTCGATGTCTTCGGCGGCCACGCCGCGCCAGGCGTCGCGCTCCTGCTCGGCGGGCCGGCGGCCCGCGATCACGGCCACTAGCTGGCGGCTCCGCGTTCGACCGCTTCCGCTTCCTGGGCCAGCAGCTGCCGGTAGAGCGGCTGGTTGCGCATCAGCTCGGAGTGCGTGCCCACGGCCACGATGTGGCCGCCGTCGAGCAGCGCCACGCGGTCGGCCAGCGCCAGCGTGGAGGGCCGGTGGGCGACCAGTATCGCTGTCGCGCCCTGCAGCACTCTGCGCAGCGCGGCCTCGATCTGGGCTTCGGTGTGCACGTCGACCGAAGACAGCGGGTCGTCCAGGATCAGCACCCGCGGGTGCCCGAGTACGGCCCGGGCCAGGGCAAGCCGCTGGCGCTGGCCGCCCGAGAGCGTGTATCCCTGCTCCCCCACCCGGGTCTCCAGACCCCAGGGCAGCTCCCAGACAAAACCGGCTTCGGCCACCTCCAGCGCCTGCTTCAGCTCCTCGTCGTCGCTGATGGCGCGGCCCATGACCAGGTTCTCGTGCACCGAGGCCGAGAACAGGATGGGATCTTCGAAGGCGGTGCCGATCTGCGCGCGCAGAGAGCGCAGCGTGACGTCGCGCAGGTCGTGGCCGTCGATGGTGACGCGCCCCCCGGTGACGTCGTAAAGACGCGGCACCAGCATCGCCAGGGTGGTCTTGCCGGAACCGGTGCGGCCGACCAGCGCCATCGTCTCGCCGGCGCGCACGTGCAGGTCGACGCCGGCCAGGACCGGTGCGCGACCGCCCGGATAGGTGAAGCTGACGTTCTCGAAGCGGATCTCGCCGCGGCCCGCCGGGAGTGTGTCCGCGTCCGGCCGGTCGTCGACGTCGCGCAACGAGTCGAACACCTCGGAGAGGCGGATCGACGCGGTCTGCGCCTCGTCGCCCATGGCCAGGATCCAGCCCAGCGCGTCCATGGGCCAGATCAGCATGAAGAGGTAGGTGATGAAGGCCACCAGGCCACCCACGGAAAGCTGGTGGTTGAGCGTGGCGAAGCCGCCCAAGAGCACCACCAGCACCAGGATCAGGTTGGGCAGCAGCGTCATCAGCGTCCAGAACTGCGCGCGCGTGTCTACCGAGAGGAAGTTGGTGTCGCGCAGCTCGGCAACCTCGGTGCGGTAGCGCCCGAACAGCAGCGCGTCACGGCCGAAGGCTTTGATGATGCGCACACCGGTCGCCATCTCTTCGATCACCGTGGTCACATCGCCCTGCTGGTCCTGCACGCGCCGCGCTATGACCGCGTACTTGGTGAAGAAATGACGCGAGATGGCGGCCACGGGCAGCGCCATCAACGCGGTCACCGCGGCCAGCAGCAGGTCGAGGCGGAAGAGCATGAAAACGACGGCGCCGAACTGGACCACGAACACGATGGCGAAGATCAGTCCGAAGCCGACGAAGCGGCGCACGGTATTGATGTCTCCGATCGCGCGCGACAGCAGCTGGCCGGACTGCCAGTTGTCGTGGAACGCCACCTGCAGGCTTTGGAGGTGCGCGTAGAAGTCGTTGCGGAGGTCGGTCTCCATGTTGAAGCTGACCGTCCCCGAGAGGTTGCGGCGGATGAAGTTGCCCGCTGCCTCCATCAGCGCCAGCGCAACGACCAAACCCGCGTACAGCGGCAGATCTGCGGTCTGCCGGTGCGTGACCGGGCCGTCGATGATCGCCTTGATTACTTGCGGGATGGCGGTGGCCGCGGCAATGGCCACCATCGCGGCCACGCACATGGTCACCACCTGCCGTGTGTACGGCCGCAAGTAGGGCAGGTAGCGCCTTACGCCCTTATGGCGCGAGCTCAAATTTCTCCTCTACGCAGGCGCGCGAAAACCACCGATTTCGGGGGCGGGAATCGAGAATTCTACCCCCTCCCCGACGGGGAGGGCAGGGGTGGGGGATGCGGTCGAGGGCCCACCCGCGCCGTTCCGGCGCGACCTCCCGCGAGGGGAGGTGGGTTAGCGGAGCTCCGAAACGAAGGTGGCGATCGCTCTGCCGATCTCCGCCGGCGAGTCCTCCTGGATGAAGTGGCTGCCCCGGACCGTGACCTCGCGCTGGTTGGGCCAGGTCCGGCAGTAGTCGCGCTGGCGGCCGGTCAGGATAGAGCCCGGATCGGCGTTGACGAAGAGCTTCGGCACCGGGCTCGACTCGAGCCAGCGGCCATAAGCCGCCACCCGTTCGGCGACGTCGGCAGGCTCGCCCTCGATGGGGATCTGACGCGGCCAGGTCAGGGTGGGCCGGCGCTTCTCGCCCGGCTCAACGAAGGGCCGCCGGTACGCCTCCATCTCCTCCGGCTCCAGCGTGCGCAGGATGCTGGCAGGGAGGATGCGTTCGACGAACACGTTCTTCTCGAGCACCAGCTCTTCGCCTGCCGCTGCGCCCAGTCGAAGCCGAGTGCGCCGCCCCAGTCGTGCCCGACCAGCACGACGTCGCTGACATGCAGCGCGTCGAACCAGGCGTCCAGGTGCCGCGCGTGCTCGGCGAAGGTGTACTCGCCGCCCGCAGCCTGGCCGCTCTCCCCCATCCCGACCAGGTCAGGCGCCAGGCAGCGGGCCACGCCCTCGACCTCCGGGATGACCTTGCGCCAGAGGTAGGAGGAGGTCGGGTTGCCGTGCAGGAAGACCACCGGCTTGGCGGCGACGGCGCCGCTCTCGCGGTATGCGATCTCGGTGCCCAGCAGCGAGACGCGCTTCACGAGCCCGAGCTTAGTCCGCGCCCGGCGTCCAATCCGGGTTGACGATCGCGGTGTTGACGTGGTCCTCCCAGCGGCCGTGGATCAGCAGCAGCGAGCGCGAGTATCCCTCGCGCTCGAAGCCGGCCTTCTCCAGGAGCCGCGCGCTGCGCTCGTTTCGCGGCATGTGGCTGGCCACCACCCGGTGGAGGCCGAGCGTCTCGAAGGCGTAGCGGACGGTGGCCTGGACCGCCTCGAGCATGTAGCCGTGACCCTGCTCCGACGCGGCCAGCGCGTATCCGAGGACACACTGCTGGAGCGCCCCCCGCGCGACCTGCGTGAGCGACACGTTGCCGATCACGCGCGCCGGCTCCGACAACTTGAACACGAACAGCCGGGCGCCCAGCCCCGCGCGGTGCTCCTGCGCCCGCTGCTCGGCCTGGTCGCGCCAGAACTCCTCCGTAAGGAAGGCCGCCGGCCAGTCCGGCGACCAAGGTTCGAGGTGCTCGCGGTTGTCGCTGTAGAAGCGAACGATCTCGGCCGCGTCCTCCGCCGCGGGAAGACGCAGCTCCAGCCGCTCGGTGCGGATCAAGTTAGGAGTCGGGAGACGATCTCCTCGAGCGCGTCGTCCGCCAGGGTCCGCATCTCTTCGTCGGTGCGGTCCTGGATGGGATGGGGCACGAAGACCGCGGCGGGCTCGAAGCCCAAAGCCCGGGCCTGGGCGGCGCCGGCCTCTACGAACTCGGTCGAGGCGACATAGACGCCCGGCAGCCCGGCGGCTTCGAGATCCGTCATGTCATGCACACTGCACGACGTGCACGACCCTCAATCGGCGAGCGCCTCGATCACCGCCTCGCACTGGAGCCGGATCTCGTGGCGCAGGTCGGCGGGGGCGGGCTTCGTGAACGTCGGCTTGCGGTAGCGCAGCACCTCGACCCCGCGCGCGCTCAGGCCTTCCTCGAGGCGGTCCAGGAAGACATCGCCGCGGGGCTTGGAGATGTCCAGCAGGGCCACAGTGCGGCCTGCGATCGAATCGAGTCGCGGCGCACGGGGCCGCTCCGCGGGCACTCGCTCCGACGTGGGATCCAGGAGTTCCAGCAACCCCCCTCATTTTGCATGGGGCAAGCAAAGCGAGGTGGTCTCGTTGTCTTTCTCGATCGGCACGCGGGAAGTGACGATCGCGTGAGAGAGAGAGGAAGGAGAAGGACGAGCCATGAGCTCGACCTACAGCACTGCGTACACGCTGCGCACCGATGCGGAGCGGAGCAACAAGCGCAAGGTCGCGTCAGCGTTCCTGGCCTTGCTGTTCGCATTCGCGCTCCTCTTCTTCGTGTTCGGCCGCGGCCCGGGCAGCCTCACCTGGCTCTCCGGTGGCCGCCCGCCCGCCTGGCTGCCCTTCGCGGGTTCCGCCCCCGAGTGGCTGCCCTTCGTCTCGGCCCACGGCGACAGCGGCAACAACCCGGGCGGCGCCGCGCCGACGCCGGTCCCGGCGAAGCCTTCGGCCTCGCCTAGCGCGACGCCTGAACCGAGCCCCTCGGCCACGCCCGAACCTACGCCCACACCCACGCCCACCGCCGAGCCCACGCCGGCCCCGACGCCGACGCCTCAGCCGGTGAGCACCCCCTCGCCCTCGCCGCTGCCTGTGGTGGCACCCACACCTACGCCCACACCCACGCCGGTTCCCAGCCCGACACCGACGCCGGCTCCCACCCCCACGCCAACACCGACGCCCACGCCGACTCCCACGCCAAGCCCGACGCCGACTCCGGCGGTGACCGCGAGCGCGACCTCAAACGTCACCTCAGGCACCGCGGCGCTGACCGTCAACTTCACGGGCAGCGCCACCGGCGGCACCACGCCCTACACGTACAGCTGGGCCTTCGGCGACGGCGGCACCTCGACGGCTCGCCGGCCGAGCTACACCTACAACACGCCGGGGACCTACGTGGCCCAGCTGATCGTCACCGACGCCCGCGGCAACCAGGGGCTGGCCAGCGTGACCATCGTGGTGCGGCCTGCCATCGTGGTCAGCGCGGGCGCGTCCCCGACCACGGGCGCGGCTCCGCTGCCCGTCAGCTTCACCGGATCCGCGACGGGCGGCGACGGCGGCCCCTACACGTACAGCTGGGACTTCGGCGACGGCGCGCTGGGCATCGACCTGTCGGCCAATCCGACGTCTGGGAACTTCCCGCTCACGGTGAACTTCACCGCTACGCCCGCGGGCGGCAGCGGCACCTACACCAGCTATGCGTGGACGTTCGGCGACGGCGTCACCGCCACCAGCACCACCCCCACCGCCAGTCACATCTACACGGCGGCCGGCAGCTATAACGCGACCGTCCAGGTGACCGACTCGACGCCGAGCAACGTGACCTCGGCCCCACTCACCATCACGGTCAACACCCCGCCCCTGACCGCCAGCGCCACCGGCACCACGCCCACCAGCGGGCTGGCGGCCCTGACCGTCAACTTCAACGGCGCGGCCGGCGGCGGCACCCCGCCCTACACATACGGCTGGGACTTCGGCGACGGCTCGGCGCCTGTGACCGGACTGACCAGCCCGGCCACCTCCTACACCTACAACGTCCCCGGCAGCTTCACCGCCACCCTGACCATCACCGACAGCACCGCCACCCCGAAGACGGCCACCGCCACGGTCGGCATCACGGCGCAGGCGCCGGTGCCCGGCATCGGCAGCGTCTCACCACCCTTCGGCCCGGAGACCGGTGGCACCGCGGTGACCATCTCGGGCACTTACTTCGAGAACGCGAGCGCGGTCAAGTTCGGCAGCAAGTCCGCGACCTTCGCCGCGCCGACATGCGACGGACTGGGCAACTGCACGATCGTGGCCACCAGCCCGGCCGCGGCCGCGGGCACGGTCAACATCACCGTCACCACGCCCGGCGGCACCACGCCCGCCACCAACGACCAGTTCACGTACGACCTGGCCTGGAACTCGCTGACCGCCACCGGGCCGTCAGGCCGCGAGGGCGCCGCCATGGTCAACGACGGCGCCAAGGTCGTGCTCTTCGGGGGCAGCAACGGTCTGACCGATGTCAGCGACACCTGGACCTGGAACGGAACCGCCTGGGCCTCCAGCACCGCAACCGGGCCGTCAGGCCGCCAGGGCGCCGCCATCGCCTACGACAGCACCCATTCGCGGGCGATCATGTTCGGCGGCGACTGCACGCTCCTGGTCCTCAACTGCAGCCTGAACGACACCTGGGTCTGGAACCCCGGCACGAACACCTGGACGCAGGCCCAGGCCAACACGGCCAGCCCGGGCGGCAACCAGCCCTCGCAGCGGTCGGGTGCCGTGATGGTCTTCGACGCCAACCGCGGCCAGGTGGTCCTGTTCGGCGGCTACACCCCGGGCCTGCTGGGCAGCACCTACTACAACGACCTCTGGGTCTACAGCTTCAACGCTTCGAAGTGGACCCAGGTCCTGGCCAGCAACTGCGCCTCCACCACCCAGCCCGCTTGCCGCGCCTACGGCTCCATGGCCCGCGACGCCAGCGGCCAGATCGTCCTCTTCGGCGGAGCCGACGCCGGCACCGTGTACGGCGACACCTGGACGCTGTCGGGTTCGACCTGGACGCTGTACACGCTCAACTCGCCCGGCGCCCGCCAGAAGGCCGCTCTCGCGTCCTACTACCACCCCGGAGGTGGCAACGCGAGCGGTTTGGTGCTCTTCGGCGGACAGAACGGCAGCACGGTCCTGGGCGACACCTGGACTTTCAGCGGCGGCCGCTGGCAGCAGATCTACAGCGCCGGCGCCGGCTCTCCGACCGCCCGCTACGACGCCTCAGCGGCGCAGGACACCTCGGGCGGCATGCTGCTCTTCGGCGGCAACTCCGGCTCGGGTCTCGACTCCGACACCTGGCTGATCAAGTAGCTCGCTTCGCTTCGCTTCGCGGGCGGGACCCTGGCCGGGTCCCCCCGCGGGCCCCCTCCGGCCGCCCGCCGCCGCGCATTGTCTCCAACGTTTGGATCACGGCCTCACACGGGCCGGCCAAGCGGCCCTTACGGCAACTCGCCCAGTTGCTAGCTGTCGATAGGTCTGGTCACGGGCTGGCTCCCCGCCGGCCCGCTGACCCAGCCGCCGATGATGGCGGAGAAAAGGCCCGCGGTCCCGCCCGCGTGGACGATCAGGAGGCCGCCGGGCCGGAACTTCGGGATCGACCCCTCGGCCGTGTGGGGCGGCATCCCCTCGGCGATGCCGCCGGCGCCCCGCGCCAGCTCGGATCCGGGCAGCGTCAGCAGCTCGTCCAGCTCCTGACGGAGGCGGGCTTTGCTCCAGCCTGCCTCCCGGAACACCCGCCCATGCTCGGGCGAGATCACCAGCAGGGCATCCCAGGCCAGCGCCTGCTTGGGATGTGCGACGGCCCGCAGGCAGGCCGCCAGCGAGCGGGCCAGCGACTCCGGGCTGCGCGAGAGCTGGTCGACCACGCCTTGCACGCCGGCGCCCGCGAAGAGCGTGACGGCCGAACGTCCGGGCTCCAGCCCGCGCTCCACCGAGAGTGGCTCCCAGGGCGAGCCCTCCTCGTCCTCCGCGAAGCAGAAGGAGAGCTTGCCGGGGTGTCCGAGCGTGGCGCGATCCACGCCGCCCGGCCGGCCGCCGCCGACGTTCCGGACGACCAGTTGCAGGGCGCGCCCGATCGACAGGTTGGCGCGGTTGCCCTGACCCAGCGCGTTCACGCCGGAGTTCATCCCGGCGCGCCGGCGGAAGGGACCGTTGACCACGATCACGGGGCCGCTGAACCAGGTAGTCGCCAGCAGGCCGTGCATGTTGAACTCGTCCGTGCAGGCCGCTTCCACGGCGGCCAGGACCGCCGGCAGGTGCTCGGGAAGGCACCCCGCGAGCACCGTGTTGACGGCCACCTTCTCGACCGTGCACTCGACCAGGTCGGGCGGCACCACCGCCACCACCTCGGACGGCTCGCGAGGAGTTCCTTCCAGCATCCGAAGCACGCGCCGGCGGGTGGGCGGCACCACGGGCAGGCCATCGCTCCAGCCCCGGGCGTGCATGGCCTCGAACTCGTCCTCCAGCTCGGCCAGCTGGACGCGCCGGGAGCTCAGGCTGTCCGCGTCGTAGAGCTCGGCCAGCCGCTCCGGCATGCCCGGGTCGAGGGTGCGCGAGCCGCAGCCGGGCCGGAAATCTGGCAGGCCTGGGCCGAGCGCCGATACGCCCGTGAACTCCTCCCACTCGCTGCGCAGCCAGCCCACGGCGCTCGCCACCGGCCGCCCGTCCTCCACCCGCAGCAGCGTGGGCACGGTCTCGATCCCCTGATGCCAGGACGCTTCGAGCGAGCTGTCGTCGACGGCATCCAGGCCGGGTGGAAAGGCCGGGTCGTCCTGGGTGTAGACGGTGAAGGGCCGGCCGGAGGCGGCCAGCTGCCGCAGCACCGGTACCACCGCCACACAGGTCGGGCAGTCCGCCTTGACGAAGGCCACCAGGCCGTCGGGCAAACCCATCTTCCAAACCTAGGCTAAGCTCGCCGCGATGGCCGCTCAATCCGTCCTGGAAGTGATCCGCCGGGTCGAGGAGACGCCGCTCCAGGACCTGGTCGCCGTGGACATCACCGACGTCGAGGTCCAGATGGACCACCTGCTGGGCAGGGAGATCACCGCCGACTCGCTTTACCGCCGCTGGGAAACCCAGCAGTGGGCCGTGTCGGAGCTGGACTTTGCCCAGGACAAGAAAGACTGGGCGGCCCTCGGCGAAGGCCTGCAGCTGGCCTACCGCCGCACCATGACGCTCTTCTTCATCGGCGAGCAGGCCGTCACGGACACCCTTTCCCCGCTGCTCTTCGCGGCGCCCCGCGAGGACGAGCGGGTCTTCCTGGCCACCCAGATCGCCGACGAGGCGCGGCACACGGTCTTCTTTCAGCGCTTCTTCGGCGAGGTGCTGGGACTGGAGGGCGGCCTCACCGCGGCGCTCGAGGCGGTGCGGCCGCGCACGGTGGCCGGCTTCCGCAAGATCTTCAATGAGCACCTGGCCGGCGCGGTCGACCTGGTCCGGCGGGAACCTCGGAACGAGGCGGCCTGGGTCGAGGGCGTGGTCACCTACCACCTGGTGATCGAGGGCTACCTGGCCCTGGCCGGCCAGCACGCGCTGCTGACCCAGTTCCGGAAGGTCGGCATCCTGCCCGGCTTCACGGCCGGCTTCACGGCCGTGGCGCGGGACGAGTCGCGGCACATCGGCTTCGGCGTGATGGCGCTGCGGCGGAGGGTGACCGAGGACCCCGAGATGGCGCGGGTGATCACGCGCAAGCTGCACGAGCTGCTGGAGCCGGCGGTCTACACCGGTGTGGCCCCCGACCGCCGGCTGGCGATCGAAGACCCCACCGAGGTGCCTCCTCTCTTCCGGGTCAATCCCCTGGAGGCGCGCGAGTTCGCGATCGGCCAGCTCACCAAGCGGGTGCGGGCGATCGGGATCTCCCCCGCCGCGGTCGACGAGGTGGGGGCCGCGATGCGCGCTTTGTACGAGCGCGGCTGGGACGAGTACGAGCACAACCACGGCGTCCGGCACCCCGTCCGCTGGTACCAGGACGGCTCGCTGAACTGAGGAACCCCAAGCACTTGACTCACCCCGGACCGGGTGGTTGCATGGGGTCCGTAGAGTCCGTCGAGAACTCGGAGGTGCCTATGGCAAACGAGCCGCCGGAGAACCTGAGTCCGTCCCGGAGCCTGCGGACGGCGGAGGCCTTTTAGCGCCCCGAGCCGATATGGCCGGCGCAAGGCAACGAGCACCTCAAGCTCTGGCCCCTTCCAGGACGGGGAGCCGGGACGGTGAATCAACAGATCGATCACAGAGGGCCGGTGAAAAGCCGGCCCTCTCAGCTTTTTGAGTGGAGGTGCCCATGAGCGACCACGCGCAGGTGATCCGGATCCTGGTCCTGCGGCCGGCGGAGGGCCGTCACGATGAGCTGGCCAAGGTCTGCGAGGAGGCCGCCGAGAAGGCCCGGCAGCTGGAGGGCAACATCGGGGTCCAGGTCTGCGACGTGCGCGAGGACCCGGGCGACGTGTGCGTGATCAGCCGCTGGAGCGAGGCCTCGGGGCCCGAGCGGATGCAGCAGCTGAACGAGGAGTACCGGTCGCGCTATTCGCCGCTGATCGGCGACAACGCGCCCCGGCTGTACCACCTCACGCCGCGATAGTCCCTCCACCCAGGACCCGCGTGCCGCGATACAGGACGGCCGCCTGTCCTGGCGCGGCGCCCGCGAAGGGTTCGGCCAGCCGAAGCCGGCCCTCGGGGGCATAGACAGCCGGCACCGGCCGGGCGCGGTAGCGGAGCCGGGCCTCGCACTCCAGCTCGCTGTGGGGCGGGCCGTCGATGAAGGTCACCTCGCGCAGGCGGACGTCGCTCGTGGCCAGCTCTTCTCGGCGCCCCACCACCACTCGGTTGCGGGCCGGCTCGACCCGCAGCACGTACCAGGGCCCAGCTTCGTTGAGGTCGCCGAAGCCATGGCGCTGGCCCACCGTGTAGAGGGGCGTGCCCCGGTGGCTGCCGACGCGGCGTCCATCCGTGGTCACCAGCTCGCCTTCGCTGACCGGAAGCCGCCCCGCCAGATACTCCGCCGTGCGGCCGCGTGGGATGAAGCAGATCTCCTGGCTCTCGGGCTTCTCGGCCACCGGCAGGCCGAGGCGCCGGGCGTGGGCGCGGGTTTCGGTCTTGACCAGCTCGCCCAGCGGGAAGCGCAGGTGGGCCAAACGCGCCCGGTCCAGGTGGTAGAGGACGTAGGACTGGTCCTTGCCCGCGTCCTGGGCGGCGTGCAGCTCAGGTCCGTCCGGACCCTCAAGGACCCGCGCGTAGTGGCCGGTGGCCAGGGCGTCGAAGCCCAGGCCGAGCACCCGGTTGAGCATCAGGTCGAAGCGCACGAAGGCGTTGCAGCGCAGGCAGGGGTTGGGAGTCTCGCCGGCCAGGTAGGCGCGGTGGAACGGCTCGATCACTCGCTCGCCGAACTCGGCCTCCAGGTTCCAGCAGTAGTAGGGCACCCCCAGTAGGGCGGCCACCCGGCGCGCGTCCTCGACCGCGCTGAGCGAGCAGCAGCCGCCGTGCCGTTCGAGCTCGGCGGCGTCGGAACGCGGCCATTGCTGGAGCGTTACCCCGACCACCTCGTGACCCTGCTCCAGGAGCAGCCCGGCGGCGACCGAGCTGTCGACCCCGCCCGACATGGCGACCGCGATCTTCACGGCGCCATCGTACGGTTCGCCCGATGGACACCCTCTCCGAGCTCCGTCTGCGGGCTGAGCGCCGAGACAGAGCCGGAGCTGCCGCCTATCTACGGGCGGAGCTCGACGCCGGGCGGCTCTGGCGGGTCAGCCTGCTGTCCGACCCAGCGCTGGCACCGCTGTGGGAAGACGCGGCTTGCCGGCAGGTCATGGAAGCGGCTCAGGATCGAGTGGCGGCTCGCGCCTTCCGGCCGGAGGTGCTGATCGAAGAAGCTGGAGAGCCCGGGGTGCGGCCACTGCTGCTGGTCCTGCATGGCGCCCGCAGCACGGCCGCCGCCACCCTGCCGCTCTGGCGGCCGGCGCGCGAGCTCGGCTATACGGTGGCGGCGGCGCAGTCGTCCCAGCCGGCCACCGAGGACAGCTTCTGCTGGGACCCTCCGCGCGCGCGGGTCTGGCAGGACCTGGCGGCCATCGCTGCCCGCCTGCCCGCCCACGGGCGGGTGGTGCTGGCGGGATTTTCCCAGGGCGCTTGGATCGCGCTGCAGGCCGCCTTGCGGGGACAGCCCTTTCCCGCCGCAGGTGCGGTCATGATCGGCACCTTCGTCGGCGCCATCGCGAACCTTGAGCCCGCGTCTCGCCGCCTGCGGATTGCGATCCTCAACGGCGGCGACGATGCGTATACGGAGAGCCTGGGCGAGCTCCGAAAGGTGCTGTCCGACCGCGGCCACCACGTGATGGTGGAAGTCCTGCCCGGCCTCGGCCACGCCTACCCCGATGACTTCGCAGCCCGGCTGCCGGGACTCCTCAAGACTGTCTCCAGATCGGCGAACTAGTTCGAGCGCCGGCGCCGGAACGCTTCAAGACGCGAAATTTAGTTCGAGCGCCGGCGCCGGAACGACTTTGCCGGGCCGCTACCCCCCGGCCACCGCCGGCACGATCGAGATCTCGTCCGACTCCTTGACCGCCGAGCCCAGCCCGCGGCCGAGCCGGATGTCCTCGTCGTTGAGGTAGATGTTCACGAACTGCCGGGGCTCCCCCTGCTCGTCCAGCAGGCGGTTCTTGAACCCCGGGTGTTTTTGGTCCAGGTGGTCGATGGCCGCGCGCAGGTCGCCGGCTTCAACCTCGACCGTCGACTGGCCACCGCTCAGGCTGCGCAGCGGGCCCGGGATGCGGAACTTGGGCAATTCGGGCTACGTCCTCCTCAAGGAAATCAAACCGACACCACTTCGCGGAACGATTTCAGGGTCGGGTCTATTTCCACCCTGCGGCCTCCAGCAGATCCATTCAGGGCGTCAGCGGTCTTCAGGCCGTGCCCGGTGAGATAGGTCACGACCACCTCGTCGCCCTGCCAGCGCCCGGCCCGGGCCAGCTTCAGCAGCACGCCCAGGGCGACGCCGCCGGCGGTCTCGGTGAAGATCCCCTCGGTCCGGGCCAGGAGCCGGATCGCCTCCACGATCTCCTCCTCGGTGACGGCTTCCACCACGCCACCGGTCTCGCGCGCAATCCGCACCACATAGGGGCCGTCGGAGGGGTTGCCGATGGCGATCGACTTGGCGATGGTGTCGGGCCGCACCGGCTGGACGCGGTCGGTGCCGTCGCGCCAGGCGTTGTAGACCGGCGCGCAGCCCAGAGCCTGGGCCCCGGTGAGGGCCGGGAGGCGGCCGTCCGGCACCAGGCCCAGCTCGATCAGCTCCGACGCCGCCCGCCGGTGCCGCACGAACTGGCAGCCGCTGCCGATCGGGATCACGATCTCGTCGGGGAGCCGCCAGCCCAGCTGCTCGGCGGTCTCGAAGGTCAGCGTCTTGGAACCCTCGGCGTAGAAGGGCCGCACGTTGATGTTGCAGAACGCCCAGGGAAACTCCTCGGCCAGCTGGGAGCAGAGGCGGTTGACCTCGTCGTAGTTGCCGCGGACGGCGATCACGTTGGGCTCGTACACCGACGTCGACACCACTTTGGCGTTCTCGATGTCGGCCGGCATGAAGACGTAAGCCTCGAGGCCGGCTCGGGCCGAGTAGGCCGCCACCGAGTGGGCGAGGTTGCCCGTCGAGGCGCAGCCCATGGTCTCGAAACCGTGCGCCCGCGCCCAGGAGACCGCCACCGAGACCACCCGGTCCTTGAAGGAGTTGGTCGGGTTCATGGTGTCGTTCTTCAGGTAGAGGTTGCGCAGGCCCAGCTCGGCGCCCAGGCGCTCGGCCCTGACCAGGGGCGTGAAGCCCTCGTCGAGCGTGACCAGCGGAGCTCCGTCCGGGATGGGCAGCAGGTCGCGGTAGCGCCACATCGAGGACGGGCCCGACTCGATGCGCTCCCGGAGCCCGCGGGCGACTTCGGAATAGTCGTACACGACGTCGAGGGGGCCGAAGCACATCTCGCAGACGTGAGTGGGCTGGAGCTGGTACTCGGTCCCGCATTCCCTGCAGCGCAGGGCCTGTACGCGGGCCATAGGGCCCTCAAGTTTAGGGGGGAAGGCCGGAGGAAGCGCCTTGCGCGCCGGCCGTAGGGGGGAGTCCCCCCGGCGCAGACGGTGGGTACGATTCGGCCGTGAGGGCCCTGCTCCTGGCGGTCGCGGTCCTGACGGCGGCCTGCGCCTCGCCGAACCCGCTGGCGCGCCACTCGCCCACCCCCCACCCCTCCGCCTCGGCCGACGTGCGCGCCTTCATCCCGGTGGCCGAAAAGTTCGTCGAGCAGCATCGGGGCCTCAAGTTCAAGCGTCCGGTGAAGATCACCTTCCTCAGCGACGCCGACTTCCGCGCCCGCGTCACCACCCGGACCGAGAAAGACCGCTCCGACCTCAACGTCGAGTTCAAGGACCTGCGGGCCCTGCACCTGGTCCCGGCTTCCCTGGACATCTTGAAGGCCGAGGACGAGCTCCTGGGCTCCGGCGTGATCGGTTTCTACGACCCCACGACCAAGGAGCTGGTGGTGCGCGGAACCGACGCCTCGCCAGCGACCCGGCACGTACTGGTGCACGAGCTCACCCATGCCCTCCAGGACCAGTACTACCCGCTCGACGCCCTCGACAACGACAACGACGACGAGCGTCCGGTGGCCTGGCGGGCCCTGATAGAGGGCGACGCCGTGCGGGTCGAGAACGCCTACATCGCTACCCTCACCCCGGCCGAGCGCAGCTCGTTGAACTCGGGCGCCGGCGGCCAGCTCCCCAGCGACGTCCCGACCGTGATGATCGAGCTGCTGGCCTTTCCCTACGCGGTCGGCCCGCGCTTCGTGGACGCGGTGATGACCGCGCGGGGCGGCAACAGCGGCCTCGATGGGGCCTTCACCTCCCCGCCGAAGACCAGCTCCGAGGTGATCCATCCCGACCGCTTCCTGGGCGGCTTCGCACCTGCCGACGTGGCGGCCCCGGCGGCCGCGGGTCCCGAGTTCGACCACGGCGTGCTGGGAGAGATGGGACTCACGCTGTTGCTGGAGCGCCTCATTCCCCGACCCCTGACCGCCTCCGACGCGCGCGACCTGGCGCAGGGCTGGGATGGCGACCGCTACGTGGCCTGGGACGCGGGCGCGCAGTCCTGCCTACGTGCGATCTTCGCCGAGGACACCCAGGCGCACGCCGCCCGGCTCGCCGCGGCCTTCAGCGCACTGCCGGGGGCTACGGTGGCGGGCAATGGGCCCCTGACGCTCACCATCTGCGGCTGATCCCGCACGGCTTCTAAGGCACGGCGCGTACGATGCCGCGGATGCGGCGCACGGCCCTGGCCTGTCTGCTCCTACTGAGCTCCTGCGGCGCCCCCCCCTCCGTCCCCGCGGCCAAGGCGCCGGGGCCGGCTGCGGCTGCGGCCGCGCCCAGCCCGGAGCCGGCCAGCAGCCTGGCGCCGCGCACCGGGCGCCTCACCAAGCTCACGCCTCACGTTTTCGTGATCGTCATGGAGAACAAGTCCTACGCCGAAGCCCTCGCCCAACCCTTCACGGCGCGCCTGGCTGCCGCCAATGCCCTGGCCGTCAACTACCACGCCGTCTCCCATCCCAGTCTGCCCAACTACCTCGCGCTGACCTCGGGCAGCACCTATGGCATCCGGGACGACGGCTACCACGTGCTGCCGGAGGCCAGCATCGGCACCCAGCTCACCGCCGCCGGCCTTTCCTGGCGCGCCTCAACGTCGTGCCCATGGACCAGCAGCTGGACGCGGACCTGGCGGCTCCGCCCGAGCAGGCTCCGACCTTTTCCTGGATCACGCCCGATCTCTGCCACGACGGCCACGACTGCTCGGCGCCCGACGCCGATGCTTTCCTGGCCGGCCTGGTCGGCCGGATCACCGCGTCGCCCGCGTTCCAGTCCGGCGGCGTGCTCTTCGTCACCTGGGACGAGGACGACGGTGGGGCCGGCAACCGGGTGCCGCTGATCGCGGCCGGCCCCGGCGTGCGGCCGGGCAGCAGCGACCAGGCCTATGACCACTACTCGTTGCTGGCCACGGTCGAGGACCTGCTGGGCCTCCCGCGGCTCGGCGAGGCTGCCGCGGCGGAGCCGCTGGCAGACCTGATGAGCCTGCCCAAAGCCGCCTAAGCCCAGCGGGGCTGACCGCCAGATGACGCAGACTCGACGCCGCCCCGACGCCTCGGGAGGGCCTCCGCGCCCGCGCGGGCGCGGACGATTGCCGGGCATGCATTCGGCCGCCGTCCAGCGCACCGCGGGTGCGCCGGTCCTTCAGGCCCTCCACGACATCTCGGTGCTGGCGGCGGACGGCCGGCACGACCCGGCGGCCGTCGCCGCCCTGGCGGCCGAGCACGCCTGCCGCCTGCTCGACGCCGAAGCGGCGGCCGTCTTCGAGTGGGACGAGCGGCAGGACCTTCTGGTGCCGGTCTATGAGAGTCCGTCGGCCGCGCGCGAGGGCCCGATGCGGCGCGGCGAGGGCATGGCGGGCACCGTCTTCCAGTTTCTGCAGCCCATGAACGTGGCCGACTACCAGTCCCTCGACATCGGCCTGCCGGCTTCGGCCCAGCGCGGCATGCGCGGTGCCCTGGCAGTGCCGATGATGGTCGCCGGCCGTCCCATCGGTGTGCTGGGCGTTTGGACCTACGCGGTCCGCCACTTCACCGAAGAGGAGGTCCAGCTGCTGGCGGTCTTTGCGGCCAACATCGCACCCGCCTTCGAAGCCTCGCGGCTCGCCGCCCAGCAGGCTCGCCAGGCCGAGAGCCTGCGCTCGCTGCATGACGTGGCGGTGGCCGTCACCTCCATCCACGAGCGCGGCGCGATTGCGGGCATGGCCGCCGAGAAGGCCTGCGAGATGGTGGGCGGCGATGGCGCCGACATCTGCTGGTGGGACGACGAGGCCGATCTCCTGGTCGCTCTGAGCAGCCACCGCGAGGTGCCGACCTTCGAGGCCAGGCCCTGGGGAGCCTCGGAGGGCCTGGTCGGGCGTGCCTTCATGCAGCGGGAGCCCCTGCTCGAGCAGGACTACAAGGCCGCCGCCATCGGGCTGCCCTGGATCAAAGAGGGCGGCGTGCAGACCATGCTGGCCGTGCCCCTGGTGGTGCGGGACGAGGCCCTCGGTGTGCTCGCTGTGCATTCCAGGCGTGCGCGCGCATTCGACACCGAGCAGATCGAGGTCCTCACCCTGCTCGCCTCGCTGGTCACACCGGCGCTGGAGGCTGCGCACCTGCTGGAGTCGCGCGAGCTCCAGGTGCGCGGGCTGACCGCGCTGCAGGAGGTGGCGGTGGCCGCCAGCGGCATCATGGACGCCCAGACCCTGGGCCGCCTCACCGTGGACCGGGCGACCGACCTGCTCGATGTCGACAGCGCGGTGCTGCGCTGGTGGGACGACACCTTGGGCGACTACCGGCACTCGGACACCTCGCTGCCCTGGGTCGCCCAGGATGGCGTGATGACCGCGATGGCGGTCCCCCTCACAGTGGGCCAGCGCACCGTCGGCGCCCTGGCGGTCGCCACCTACAAACCGCACCGCTACGACGCGCTGCAAGCCAAGCTCTTGAACCTCTTTGCGGCCCAGATCGCGCCCGCGCTGGAGGCCGCGCGGCTGGCCAGCGAGCGCGAGCGCCACCACCTCGTGATGCGCACGCTGCAGCAGCTGGGCGCCGCCGCCGGTGGGCTGCTCGATTTCGAGGTGATCTCCCGGATGGCGATCGACGCCGCGGTGGAGCTGACCGGCGCCAGCAGCGCTGGGATCGGATGGTGGGAGGCAGACGACGAGAGGCCGGCGGGCATCACAGATCACCTCCAGGACACGATCCACCGCGAGCGGGTGACACGCGGCGGAGGCGTCCTCGGCCAGGTGTTCACGACCGGCAGCGCCGTTGTCGTCCCCGACTACCCGCGGTGGGAGCACCGGCTCGACTGGTCGGTGGAGATGGGCCACCAGTCGCTCCTGGCGGTCCCGCTGCTGACCGGCGACCGGACCGTCGGCGCCTTGCTGGCGCGCTTCAAGGAGCACCGGGAGTTCGACGGCGACGAGGTCCAGGTCCTCACCCTGATCGCGGCTCAGGTGACCCCCATCCTGGAGGCGGCTCGGCTGCACGCCGACCTCGCCGGCTCGGAGCGGCACCTGCGCGCCCTCCACGACACCATGGCCTGCGGGGTGATGGTGCTGACCGAGGACCAGCGCATCGTCGACATCAACGACTCCGCGCTCAACATGTTCGGCCTGCAGAGGAGCCAGCTCGACGGCCGGCTCCCCAGCGACCTCGCCAACTACGGACGGCTGTCGGAGGACGGCCGCCCGCTCGCCCACGAGGAGCGGCCGGTCCAGCTCTGCATCCGCACCCGGCGCGAGGTGCACAACCAGGTGGTCGGCTATCGCCGCCCGGACGGTAGCGAGTTCTGGCTCCAGTTCGACTGCGTGCCCATACTCTCGGCGGACGGCGAGTTGGAGCAGGTGATCGCCACCTTCATCGACATCTCGTCGGTCAAGGTCGCGGAGACGGTGCGCCGGGAAAGCGAGGCCAAATCGCGGTTCCTGGCTTCCATGAGCCACGAGCTGCGCACGCCCTTGAACTCGATCCTGGGCTTCGCCCAGCTCCTGGAGGGCGGGACCTACGGCGACCTCAACGAGCGCCAGCGCCGCTACCTGACCCACATCAGCTCCAGCGGCCGGCACCTGCTGGAGCTGGTCAACGACGTGCTCGACCTCTCCAAGGTGGCTGCCGGCCAGATGGAGCTGGCGATCGAGACCGTGCCCCTTCGGCACGCGATCGGCGAGATCGTCGACCGCCTGCGGCCGATGGCCGACGCCCGCCGCCTGCAGGTCAACATGGACGTGCCGCTCGGCACCGCGGTCAAGGCCGACGTCCGCCGTCTGGAGCAGGTGCTGGCCAACCTGGTCTCCAACGCCATCAAGTTCACCCCAGAGGAGGGCGCCGTCGACGTCACCGTCAAGCGCCGGCGGCAGGTGGTGCAGGTGAGCGTTCGCGATACCGGCATCGGGATCCCGCCGGACCAGCACGAGCGGATCTTCATGGAGTTCACCCAGGTCGAGGACGGGCGCAACCGGCGCCACGACGGGACCGGCCTGGGCCTGCCTCTCAGCCGGCGGCTGGTGGAGCTGATGGGGGGCCGGATCTGGGTCCAGAGCGAGCCCGGCGGGGGCAGCGAGTTCAGCTTCACCCTTCCCGCCGCAGCTTCGTAGGGGAGGAGCTTGCCCCTCCCTCGTCAGAGTTAGGGCGGGGCTAGCCCCGCCCCTACGTCTTCTTTCAAAGCCGCCCAGGCCTGGCGGGCGTCCTCCACCGAACCCTCGTCCTCGATCGTCGAGATGTCGCCCGGGTCGCGATCCAGGGTCACGGCCTTCAGTACGCGGCGCATGATCTTGCCGCTGCGGGTCTTGGGCAGCATGCCGACGAAGTTGAGCTCCCCGACCACCGCCACCGGCCCCAGCTCCCGGCGCACCGTCTCCAGCAGCTCGCCCTTGAGCTCCTCGGACGGCCGGCGGTCCTGCTTGAGCACCACGAAGGCCGAGATCACCTCTGCGCGCACCGGGTCGGGCCGGCCGGTGACCCCGGCCTCGGCCACCGCCGGATGGCGCAGGAACGCGGTTTCCACTTCGATGGTCCCGATCCGGTGGCCCGCGATCTTGATGATCTCGTCGGCCCGGCCGCTGAACCACACGTATCCGTCTTCGTCGATCGCGGTGGCGTCGCCGCTGTAGTACAGCCGCTGCCCGGGCACCTTGTCCCAGTAGTCGGTGGAGTAGCGCTCGACCTCGGCCCAGAGCGTCGCCGTCAGGCCGGGGAACGGCCGGCGGATCGCGAAGATCCCCTTCTCGCCCGGCTCGCACTGACGGCCGTCGGCATCGACCACCACGGCGTCGATGCCCGGCAGCACGATCCCGCCCGACCCCGGCTTGATGGGCAGCATGCCGAGACCCCAGGGATTGCCGACGATGGGCCCGGCGGTCTCCGTCTGCCACATGTGGTCGATGACCGGGATCCGGTCCTCCAGCACTTCCTTCTGCAGCCACTCCCAGGCGGGCGCGTTGAGCACCTCGCCGGCGCAGAAGACCCTGATCAGCGAGCCCAGGTCGGAGCCGCGCGCGGGCTCGGTCCCGTAGCGCATCAGCATGCGCACCGCCGTCGGCGAGGTGAAGATGCCGCTGACCTGGTTGGCCTCGATGATCCGGTAGAAGGTCTCCGGTCCCGGGTGATCGAGCGCGCCCTCGAAGGCGATCGTGGTGCAGCCGGCGAGCAGCGGCGCGTAGACGATGTAGCTGTGGCCGACCACCCACCCGATGTCGCTGGTCGACCACCAGACGTCGGTCTCCTCGAGCCCGAACATCCACTCGGCCATGGCGTTGATGTGGACCTGGTAGGGACCGTGGGCGTGGACGGCGAGCTTGGGCTTGGCGGTGGTGCCGGAGGTGGCCAGGATGTAGGCCGGCTCGTTGGACTCCAGCTCCTCATAGCTGTCGTCGCCCTGGCCGAGCGCCAGGAACTCCTCCCAATCGAGCCGGCCGGCCTCTGAGCCGCCGGCGCGCCGGAGCACGACCACCTTCTCAACTGAGGGCGCGGCCGCCAGGGCCTCGTCCACGATGCCCAGCAGCGGCACGTCCTTGCCTTTGCGGTACGTGAGGTCCGTGCAGAAGAGCGCTTTGCACTCGGCTGCCGCCAGCCGGCCCCCCAAAGCGCCCGAGCCGAAGCCGGCGAACACCACCAGGTGGATCGCGCCGATGCGGGCGCAGGCCAGCATCACCGCGATCGCCTCCGGACAGGTCGGCATGTAAACGCCGACGCGGTCGCCGCGGCCGATGCCCAGGGCGCGCAGGGCGGCCGCCACCCGCTTCACCTCGTGCATCAGCTGGGCGTAGGTCAGCACGCGCCGTTCGCCGCGCTCGTTCTCGTAGACCAGCGCCGCGTGGCCGCCCCAGCCCCGCTCCACATGGCGGTCGATGCAGTTGTAGGCCAGGTTGGTGCGAGCGCCCTGGAACCAGGTGAAGTAGCGCCCGCGCTCGTCCGGACGCTCCGGGTTCCAGTCCAGCACGGAATCCCATTTCTGGAACCAGGGCAGCAGCTCGGCCGCGGCGGCCCAGAACGCCTCGGGGTCGTCCAGGGAGGCGCGCACCATGCTCCGGACGCGCGGGTTGATCAGCTCCATAGAGCCGATGCTAGGTGTAGGGGCGGGACTTGTCCCGCCCGGCGGGAGGCGCAAGCGCCTCCCCTACGCCAGGACCTCGTCGCGGAGCTGCAGCTCGGCGATCGCGCCCGCCCGGATCTCGCTGAATCCGTGACCGAGTCCGGCGGTGATGATCCCGGTCAGGTCGTGCGCCGAGTGCACGCGCGGGATGAACACGAAGTCGGCTCCCGCGTCGTAGAGGTCCAGCGCCTGGCGGACGTGCTCGGTGGTGACGATCACCGCGGCCTGCGGCCAGACCTGGCGGGCGTGGGCGAGCAGGGCCGCGTTGTGGGTTCCGCGCAGCACCTCGTCCGTGATCGAGGAAACCACCAAGCGCACGTTCTCCAGGCGCGCGTGCTCCAGCGTCTCAACGTCAGAGATGTCCCCGTAGATGCAGGGCACTCCGCGCCGCCGCAGCTCGCCGACCACGTGCGGGTTGAAGTCGATGACCACGATCCGCCGCAGCAGGCGGTGCCGGCTGCGCCGGCGCCCATAGTGCTCCAGCTCGTGGAGGACCGAGCTGGCGTCCCGGAAAAAGCCCAGGAAGACGACCTCGGCGCCGGCGTGCGCGAGCGCCACCTCCTCGTTGCCGCGGTCGAGGTCGGGCACCCGCAGCAGGTGCAGCAGCCGGTGCACCGCCCGGTAGACGCCGGCGCTGCCGCTGATCAGGTACGTCGACGAGATCGATGTGACCGCGAAGGTCAGGACCACGATCGTCACCACTGAGCTGTCGATATGCCCGCGGCTGAGGCCCAAAGAGGCGATCACGATCGAGAACTCGCTGATATTGGCCAGGTTTATGGCGGGCAGGATGCTGGCTCTCTGGCCCAAACCCGACGCGTAGAGGATGGGCACCACCAGCACCCGGCTGAGGACCAGGAAGCCGGCGGCCGCGGCCGCCAGCAGCAACAGGCCGGCGCTGGGCACGGGGATCTGCATGCCCAGGGCGACGAAGAACAGGGTGACGAAGAAGTCGCGGATGCTTCCCACCTTGGTGCCCACGTCCGCGCTGTAGGGGAAGGTCGAGATGCTGACCCCTGCGATCAGTGCACCCATCTCGCGGGAGAGCCCGGCCACGGAGGCGGCGGCGGCCAGGAAGAAGCACCAGGCCAGGGCGGTCACCAGCACCAGCTCGGGAGCCTTGGCCACCGCCCGGAACACGCGCGGCAGCACGTAGCGGCTCATGGCGAGCGCCCAGACCACCAGTCCCATGCCCTCCAGCAGCGAGATGGCCAGCGGGCGCAGGTCGGGGTTGGAGAGGTTGGGCTGCACCGCCAGCATGGCCACGGCCCAGACGTCCTGGAAGACGAGGGCGCCCAATGTGATGCGGCCGGGCAGGGTGTCCAGGTCGTGCTTGTCGTAGAGGAGCTTGACCACGATCATGGTCGAGCTCATCGACGTGCAGGCCGCCAGGTAGAGGACCGTGTAGCGGCCGCCCAGACCGGGCAGCAGGCCGAAGAAGGCCAGCCCCAGCGCGACGCAGATCGGCACCTGCAGGAAGCCCACCGCGGCCACCGCCTTGCCGGCGCCCAGCAGGCGCTTGAGGTCGATCTCCAGGCCGATCACGAAGAGCAGCAGGATCAAGCCGATCTCGGAGACGGTGCTGATCGCCTCCCGGTTGCCGACCAGCTGCAGGACGTGGGGGCCGATCAGGACCCCGGTCAGGAGATAGGCCAGGATCAGCGGCTGGCGCAGCCGCCAGCCCACCAAGGCCAGCAGCGCGGCCGCGGTCACGCAGATGCCGATGCTGGAGAGCAGCTCGGTGGATTGGAGGAGGCCCGGGGTTGGAATCATGTCTTCGCGACGAGCTGGTGGCGGGTGAGCCCGGGATCGCGATCGGTGAAGCGCCGCGCGGCCAGCTCCCGATCCTCTTCCCGCTGCCGAACCAGGATTCGGTGCCGCGGATCCGGGTGTGGGAGCCGACCGCGGCCTCGGTCTTGCTCATGCAGAAGAGTGAGACCCGGACGCCCTGGGGCGCCGCGTGCAGCGCCAGGCCCTCGGTGAAGTGGGCGATCGCGGCCTGGCTGGAGTCGTAAGGGATGGTCAGTGGACCGCGCGGCACCAGGCCGCCGAACGACACGGTGTTCACGATGTAGGCCGCGTCCTGGGCCTCCAGCGTTGGCAGGAAGGCTCGCACCGTGCGCACCGTCCCCAGCAGGTTCACCTGCAGCATCCACTCCCAATCGCGCACGCTGATCTTCTCCAGCGAGCCGCCCAGGAAGACCCCGGCGGCGTTGACCAGGACGTCGATGCGGCCCATGGCCACGGCGGCGTCGGCGGCCAGCGACCTGACCTGCGCATCCTTGTGCAGGTCGCAACGCAGGCCGTGGAAGCGGCGGCCGGTACCCAGCGCCACCAACTCCTGCACGGCGGCCTCCAGCCGCTCGTCGTCGAGGTCGGCGACCACCACCTCGGCGCCCTGGCGCGCGGCCACCCGGGCGAAGGCGCGGCCGATGCCGCTGGCGCCGCCGGAAACGACGACGACCCTTTGGTCGAGGTCCATAAGCCGCGGAATGATCGCATAGGGATAATCAGGGTCCACCCCCCATGCGCATCTTCTCGGGCATTCAGCCGACCGGTGCCAAGCACTTCGGGAACTACAGCGGCGGCTTCCGCCAGTACGCGGCGACCGCCCGCCAGGGCGAGGGCTTCTTCTGCGTGGTCGACCTGCACTCGCTGAGCGTCCCCTACGACCCCGTCGAGTTCCGGAACACCTGCCTCGACCTGGCGGCGATGCTCTTCGCCACCGGCCTCGACCCCGAGCACTCGACGGTCTTCATCCAGAGCCACGTCAGCGCCCATGCCGAGGCCAATTGGCTGCTGGGCGCGGTGGCCACCTTCGGCGAGCTGAACCGGATGACGCAGTTCAAGGACAAGTCGGCGGGCAAGGAGTCGGTCTCCGCCGCCCTCTTCGCTTATCCCGTGCTGATGGCCGGCGACATCCTGCTCTATCAGACCGACGTGGTCCCGGTGGGCGACGACCAGCGCCAGCACGTGGAGCTGGCGCGCAACCTGGCCCAGCGCTTCAACGCCCGCTTCGGCGAGACCTTCAAACTGCCCCGTGGCATCTACCCCGAGGAGGGCGCCCGGATCATGGACCTGCAGGCGCCGGACCGCAAGATGTCCACGACCGGCGGCACCCAGCTGGGCACGGTTTACATGCTGGACGAGCCGGACGAGATCCGGCGCAAGTTCAAGTCGGCGGTCACGGACACCGGCCGTGAGGTCCGCCGCGCGCCGGACAAGCCGGGCATCTCCAACCTGGTCGAGATCATGGCCGTGGCGCGGGCAACCTCACCGGCCGAGGTCGAAGCGCAGTACGAGGGCCAGGGCTACGGCAAGTTCAAGACGGACGTGGGCGAGGCCGTGATCGAGCTGCTGGCGCCGATCAAGAAGCGCTATCTGGAGCTGCGCGGCGACCCCACCGGGCTGGAGCGCCTGCTGGCCCGGGGCGCCGAGAAGGCGCGCGCCACCTCGGCGCCGACGCTGCACCGGATGTACGACGTGATGGGGTTCGTGCCCAGGGTCAGGGACTAGCCCGGTCCACTTCCAGGGTCTGGCTGCCCTGAAGCTGGTAGCCGGCGGCGCTGAGCTGGAATTTGGCGGCTGAGATCGTCTTCAGAAACCGCCCGGCACCCGCGTCCACCCAGGAGGTCACGTCGGCGGTCACGGTGCCGGTCTCCTGCAGAGGCTGGCCGGCGAGCGTCACCTGCTGGTCGACGGGTGTGCTCAGCCTGCTCTCCACCACCGCGGCCTGCACCCCGTTCAGCTGCTCGTAGCGCAGGAAACGGTTCTCGGAATGGACCTTGAGCGAGCCTGAGCCCAGCGGGTTGGGCCGCTCGTAGTCGCGCGTCCAGGCGTCCCCGGGCTTGACCTTGCGATCGGGCAGGATCGCGAAGGACTGGTCGGCGCTGGGCACGCTCACGGCGCTGGTGCCCGCGGCGCTGGCGCCGCCACCCAGGATGCGGCCGTCCGGCCCCACCAGCAGCTGGTAGCTCTGGGTGCCCAGCGGCGGCAGAGGCTGCCCGTTCGAGGTGCCGGTGGTGTCCAGGAGCTGGACGTCCAGCGTGGCGGTGCCGTCGCCGGCGACCGCCGTGACCTTCGTCCTTTCCACCGCCCGCAGGTCGAACGTCAACGGCTGGATCTGGGCGCCGGCACTGGCGAGGGCCGCGGTGAAGACCTGGTGGACGTGGTACGTCTCCTGGTCGCCGGTTCGGTACCTGATCGCCAGCGTGGCGGCCTGCACGTCGCTGCCGCACGCAGCCAGCAATAACGCGGCTGCGAGGAAATACCGCAGTTGGGGTGGGATGCTTTGTAGCATGCCGCTTCGCGTTTGCAGCTGGAACGTCCAGCTGGGCCGGCGCCTGGAGGTGGTCCTGGCAGCTCTTGAGGAATTGGGGCGGCCGGATGTTCTCGCGCTCCAGGAGGTGTCGCGGGCGGGCGGACTCGAAGATGCGGCCCGGCTGGCCGAGCGGCTGGGACCGGACTACGAATGCTGGCAGGTGACCGCGCAGCTGCTGCGCGGCCGGGAGCAGGCTAATGCGCTGATCTGGAACCGGCGCCGGGTGGCCGTCGAGCAGCGCGAGGTGCTCGATCTGCCGCGGAGCCGGCGCAGCCGCCGCAACGCGCTCATGATCGAGGGCCGCTTCGGCCGGCGGAGGCTGCGGCTCTTCTGCGTCCACCTCGACGTGCTGGGGGTCGCCCATCGCCGGGATCAGCTGCGCGCCGTGCTGGACCACGACGCCGACCGGCCGGCGGCGGATCTGACGGTCATCGCCGGCGACCTCAACACGTTCGGCTTGAACGGGCGGCCGGCCTGGGCGGGGCTGTACGCCGAAGCGCTGGCGCACGGGTTTCAGGACGTGACCGCCGGCGTGGGCTGGACCCAGGCCCG
>VBEO01000130.1 GCA_005881825.1 Chloroflexota bacterium
CCTTGCGGCCCGCGATCGCGGCCTGGACACGTCCCCGCCCGTCCACGGAAACGAGTCTAGTGGTGGTGGTTTCTTAGCAGCCGATGAAGCCGAAGATCTGGTCGAGCCGGGTCAGGTCCAGGCCGCGCACGATGCGGCGCTGGTCGATCACCAGGAGCGGCGTCACCTGCCCGTCCAGGTCTTCCCAGGCCAGGCGGGCGCCGGCGTCGCCGTCGACGGCCAGCTCTCGAAAGTCCACGCCCATGCGCGTCAGGTAGTCGCGCATCACAGCCGTCTCCAGGCAGTCGCGGCGGCTGTAGATGACGACGTCCACGCAGCCATTGCACCGAACGCGCCGCGCCGCGTCAACGCTGGAACGGGAACTTATCGAAACGTTCGATGGCCGCCATAGGCAACCGGCGGCCGCCTAAGATCGAACTCGTATGGAGATCGCCGCCGCCGCTGCGCGGCTGCGGGCGGCGGCCGAGGCCAAACCACTCAAGCTGCCGGTCAACCGGCGCATCGACGAGACCCACCACCTGGTCATCGGCGACGGGCTCGGCGTCTGGTTCACGATCCAGATCTCGCCGCATGCCCGCATCCAGGAGGCGCTCTTCGAGCGTGCCGACCGGATGCCCGACGACGCCGAGTGCGCAGCCTGGCTGCGGGAGCTGATGCCGGGCCTCGAGGCCATGGAGGCGCCGGGACTTCCGGGCGCCCACGCTCGCCGCTTCGAGGTTTTCGACCGCAGCCCGAGCAGCGCGCCGATCGCCTGAATGGCCCTGCCCAAGCCGGTCCTGGAGTCCCTGCGCCGGATCGTCGGCGACCGCCACGTGATCGACCAGCGCCACGACCTCGTGATCTTCGAGCGCGATGCATCCATCGCGGACGCGCTCCCCGAGGCGGTGGTCCTGCCGGGCAGCCGGGAGGAAGTCGTGGAGGTCGTCAAGCTGGCCGCGCGCCACCGCATCCCGGTGGTTCCCCGGGGCGCAGGCACCGGGCTGTCTGGCGGGGCCATCACGCTGCGCGGAGGGATCGCCCTCCAGCTCAGCCGGATGCGCAGGATCCTGGACGTCGACCCCCTCACGCGCACGGCGGTGGTGGAGCCGGGCGTCGTCAACAAGGACCTTCAGGCAGCAGCCGGCCGCCAGGGCCTGTTCTACGCGCCCGATCCTTCTAGCCAGGCCGCCTGCACGATCGGCGGCAACGTGGCCGAGAACTCAGGCGGCCCGCACTGCCTGTACTACGGCGTCACCTCCAACCACGTGCTGGGCGTTGAGGCGGTCTTCGCCGACGGCACCCTGGCCTGGGTGGGCGGCGACGCCCCTGACCGGCCAGGCCTCGACCTCCTGGGCCTGCTGATAGGTTCGGAGGGCACGCTGGCCACGATCACCCGGATCAAGGTCAAGCTGCTGCCGGTGCCCGAATCGGTGGTGACCCTGATGGCGGCCTTCCCCACCATCGAGACGGCAAGTCAGGCGGTCTCCGACGTGATCGGTCACCAGATCGTGCCCGCGGCCCTGGAGATGATGGACCAGGTCACGATCGGCGCCGTCGAAGCCGCCTACCACGCCGGCTATCCGACCGACGCCGGCGCCGTGCTCCTGGTCGACGTCGAGGGCCTCCAGGAGGGCTGCGACGAGCTGGCGGACGCCATCGGCGGCCTCCTCGACAGCAACGAGGCATTCAACGTGCGCCGGGCGGCCGACGCCGCCGAGCGCGAGCTGCTCTGGGCCGGGCGCAAGGGCGCCATCGGTGCTCTGGGCCGGATCCGGCCCAACTACTACCTGCACGACGGCGTGGTGCCCCGCACCCGTCTGCCGCAGGTGCTGCACCGAGTGAGCGAGATCGGCCGCGAGTACGACCTGCCGGTGGCCAACGTCTTCCACGCCGGTGACGGCAACCTACATCCCAACATCCTTTTCGACCTCCGCGACCGGGGCGCGCTGGAGCGGGTTGAGGAGGCGGGCGAGCACATGCTCGAGGCGGTGGTGGCCGCCGGCGGCACGCTTTCCGGCGAGCACGGCATCGGCATCGAGAAGAACGCCTTCATGCCCTGGATCTTCGGCCCCGACGACCTGCAGGCGATGCAGCGAGTGAAGTCGGTGCTGGACCCCGAGGGACTGCTGAACCCCGGCAAGATCTTTCCCGACCCCGATCACAAGAATCCCAAGCTGCGCGCGCGCGTCGGCCTGGCCGCGGAAGCGCAATGGTGGTAGACGGGCTGGAGCCGAGGGCCGTGGAGCGACCGAGCTCGGAGGCCGAGCTGGCGCGGCGCCTGGCCGAAGCCGCCGGCGACGGCCAGGCCGTGATCCCCACCGGTGGCGGCCGGCTGCTGGGGATGGGCGACCCCCCGGACCGCTTCGACCTGGCGCTGGAGACCGGCGGCCTGGCCGAGATCACCGAGCAGAGCACCGCCGACATGACCGTTTCCGCGCAGGCCGGCGTCACGCTGGAACAGCTGAACGAGCAGCTGGGCAAGGGCGGCCAGTTCCTACCCCTCGATCCCTTCGCCACGCCCGGCCACACCATCGGCGGCCTGGTGGCCACCGCGCTTTCGGGGCCGCTGCGCATGCGCTATGGAACCCTGCGCGACTTCCTGATCGGGCTTCGCGTGGCCCTGCCTGACGGACGCCTGGCCAGCTCCGGCGGCCGCGTCGTGAAGAACGTCAGCGGCTACGACCTGAACAAGCTGCACCTGGGCGCGCTGGGCGCCTGCGGGGTGGTCGTGGCCGCCTCCTTCAAGGTCTTCCCCCGGCCGCTGCACGAAGTCACCGTGAGCAGCGACGGCGGCTGGGCCGAGGCCGAGCGGGCGCTGCGCCTGGCGCTGCCGCCGGTGGCGCTGGAGCTGTCCGATTCGGGCCGGCTGGTGGCCCGCCTGGCCGGCAGCGAGACGGCCGTCAAGCGGACCGCGGCCGAGCTGGGCTGGACTGAATCGGACCCTGGTTTCTGGGCCGAGCACGCGGCCCGGACCTCGGATGCCTGGGCCCGCGTCTCGGTGCCCGCCGGCGCCTTGCCGGAAGTCCTGGCCGAGCTGCCCGCCGGCGCCGGCTGGTGGGCTTCCCCGGGCGTGGGCGTGGCGCACTGGTTCGATGCCCACGAAGCCGGGAGCATCAGCCGTGCCCGCAATGCCGCCGAGCGCGCGGGCGGGACGCTGGTGCTGCTGGCCGCGCCGGCGGCCCTCAAGCGGCAGGTCGGAGCCTGGGGTTCGCCACCGCCCACGATCGAGCTCATGCGCAGGCTGCGCGACGCCTTCGACCCCCAGCGCACTCTCTCGCCCGGGAGGTATGTCGTGTGAGCGGCACGCTGCTGGACGTCTTCAACGGGCCCGACGCGCCGGCCGGCGACGACCTCGCCACCTGCGTGCACTGCGGGCTCTGCCTCAATGCCTGCCCGACCTTCCGGGTCACCGGCCTGGAGACCGAATCACCGCGCGGTCGGATCTACCTCATGACGCAGTGGCAGCGCGGGCAGCTGCCCTTCACGGACGAGCTGGCTCGGCACATCGACCTCTGCCTCGGCTGCCGGACCTGCGAAGCCGTTTGCCCATCCGGCGTGCCCTACGGGCGCATCATCGAGCACGGGCGGGCAGAGGTCGAGCGCCTGCGCTCCAGGCGCACCCAGCCGGCCGCCACCCGGGCCCTGGCGCGGGGCGTGATGCGGGAGCTGCTCCCCCACCCCGGGCGCCTGCGCGCAGCCGGCCGCTTAACCTGGGCTGCGCAGAGGCTCGGTTTGACGCGCGTGGTGCCCGCCGGCCGCGGGCTTCCGCGCCTGCGCCGCGCTTGGCGCCCGCCCGCGTCAAACCGAGCGCCGGCGCTTGGTAGTCGGCGGGCGCGCGTCGCCTTCCTCAACGGCTGCGTCATGCCCGTCATGTACCGCAACGCCATGGAGGCCTCGGTGAGACTGCTGCAGCTGGCCGGCTGCGAGGTTTGGTTCGCGCCCGGGCAGACCTGCTGTGGGGCCTTGTTCGCGCACAACGGCGACCTCGAGGAGGCGCGGCGCCTGCGTGATCGCAACGCCCGCGCCTTCGGCATGGAGGATTTCGACTACCTGGTCGTGAACTCGGCAGGCTGCGGCTCCCACCTCAAAGACTTCTATCCCAACCTGGGCGACCGCGTGCGCGATCTTTCGGAGATCCTGGTCGAGCTCGGCCTGCCCGAGGCGCAGCGCCCGGTGCCGGTGCGCGTGAGCTACCAGGACGCCTGCCATCTGGCACATGCCCAGCGCATCAAGAAGCAGCCGCGCGACCTGATCCGAGCCGTACCGGGTGTGGAGCTGGTCGAGATGCAGCATGCGGACATCTGCTGCGGGTCGGCCGGCATCTACAACGCGCTGGAGCCGCCGATGTCGGCGCGGATCCTCGAGGAGAAGATGGACGACCTGCTGGGAACGGGCGCCGCCGTCGTCGTCACCGGCAATCCCGGCTGCCAGATGCAGCTCGACGCGGGGCTGCGCGGGCGTCGGTCGCCGATGCAGGTCTGGCACCTGGCGGAGCTGCTGGTGAAGGCCTACGACCAGTGAGCGAGCTGCGCATGCCGTTCTCGGACCTGATGGGCGTGGAGGTCCTGGAATCCGGCGCCGCGCAGGTGCGGGCGCGCCTGGCCTGGCGCGCGGATCTCTGCACCGCCGCCGGCATCCTGCACGGCGGCGCGCTGATGGCCTTTGCCGACAGCGTGGGGGCGCTGTGCGCCGTTTTCAATCTGCCCCAGGGACACCTGACTTCGACCATCGAGTCGAAGACCAACTTCTTCCGCGCAGTGCGCGACGGCTACGTGGAAGCCGTGGCCGTTCCGCTGCACGTCGGGCGTTCGACGATCGTGGTGCAAACCGACGTCCGTGACGCGGCCGGTAAGCGCGTCGCTCTCACCACCCAGACCCAGGCGGTGCTCAAACCCGCCGGTTAATCCTCGGGCGCTTTGAGCTTGGGCATGGTCACGGTCTTGATCGACAGGACCTGGGTCTTGCCGATGCGATCGAGGCGCATGCGGTCGCGGTCGCGCTCGCCCTCCACGGTGGCCACTGCCACCGTCACGTTGTCCGGCGCCCCCAGTTCCCGGCAGCGGTCGATCACCTTCCGGATCCCGTCCTCCAGGCTGCCCTCGGTGAGCATCGCCCACATCTCCTCGACGCTGACGCCGGCAGTCTCCACGCCGTCGCTGCAGAGCACCACGGAGTCGCCGGGCTGCAGGTCGATCACGTCGGTGAAGGAGGCGATCTGGTCCCAGACCCCGATGGCCCGCGTGAGGCGGTGCTTCATCGGGTGGTCCTTGGCGTCCTCGGGTTTGATGACGCCGAGGCGCACCTGCTCGGCCGGCCAGGAGTGGTCCTGGGAGATCAGGCGGTACTTGCCGTCGCGGAACAGGTAGGCGGGGCTGTCACCGACGTTGACCAGCGCCAGCTTGGAGCCTTCGATGGCGACCACGGTGAGCGTGCTGCCCATGCCCTGCCACTCGGGGTTCTCCATGGACGCCATGTGCACGGCGGTGTTGGTGCGAATGCTCGCTTCGCGCAGCCGGTTGGGATCGGCGCCCTTGCCGCCGTCGCCGGCCAACGTGCTGGCGAAGGTCTCGACCGCGATCGAGCTGGCCAGGCGCCCGGCGGCATGTCCGCCCATGCCGTCGCAGACCACCAGGAGAGCGTCGACGCCGGCCTTCTCCTTCCAGACCAGCACCGAGTCCTCGTTCTCCTGGCGCTGGAGGCCGGGGTCGGTGCCGAAGGCGAGCCGGAGCTTCACGGCCCTGGACATGGGTCTCTAGAGAAGGTTGAAGGAGACGATGTTCTGACCGATCTTGATCTCGTCCTGGCCCTTCAGCTCCTTCTCCTGGACTGGCTCGCCGTTGACCAGCGTGCCGTTGGTGGAGCCGAGGTCGACGATGAACCACTGCTGGCCGCGACGCTCCAGGCGGGCGTGGTGGCCCGACGTGGCCGGGTCACGCAGGATCAGATCGTTGTCCGGCGAGCGGCCGATGCGCAGCGCGTGCTCGCCGACCCGGAAGGTGTGGCCCTGGTCGGGGCCGGCCTGGATGCGCAGCTCGGCGCCGCCCGCGGCGGAAGGAGCCTCGGCGGCCCCGGCGCCGGCGCCGGCGCCGGCCGCCGCCGGACCGCCCATGATCAGTGTGTCGTCGACTCCGGGGGGCGGCTCCGGGGCTGTGATCGGCTTCATGGCCTGGGTCGCCTCGGGCTGCCAGGCCGGCATCACGGAGGTCTCCTCCTGGGAGCCGGGCCAGGGCTGATCCGCGGCCGGCGGCGCCGGCTCGGCCGCCGGCGCGGGCGGCGCGGCCTGCATGGCCGGCGCTGACGGCTCTGGCGCTGCCGGAGGCTCTGGCGAGGGTTCCGTAGGCGGCGTCCAGGCGGGGCTGCCTGGCTGCTCCGCCGCGGGAACAGCGGCGGTGGGCATGTCCGTGTGGGCGGCGGGCGGCTGCCAGCCGCCGGCCGCGGCGGCGGGCGGTGGAGCAGGCTCGGGCTCGGGCTCGGGCTCGGGCGCCGGCTCGGCTGGCGCGGGGGCCGGGGCCGGGGGCGTCCAGGCCGGGGCGGCGGCGGCAGGCTCAGGCGCGTGCGGCTCGGCCGCCGGGGGA
>VBEO01000087.1 GCA_005881825.1 Chloroflexota bacterium
CGGCCTCCACGCGCACGAGGAAGATCTCGCGCCCCTCCGCGCGCTTGATGTTGACCTGGTACTCGCTGCCGCACTCGGGCACCTTGGCGAGCACGGTGTCGATCTGCGCCGGGAACACCTGCACGCCGCGCACCTTCACCATGTCGTCGCTGCGTCCGGTCAGGCGCGCCAGGCGCGGGTGACGGCTTCCGCACGCGCAGGCGCCGGGGATGATGCGGGAGATGTCGCGCGTGCGGTAACGCACCAGCGGCATCGCCTCTTTGCGCAGCGTCGTGAGCACCACCTCGCCCTCCTCGCCCTCGGGCAGCACCCGCCCGCTCTCGGGATCGACGATCTCCACGACGTAGTAGTCGTCCCAGTAGTGGATGCCGGCGTGCTGGGCGCAGTCGATGCCGGTGCCCGGGCCGTACAGCTCCGTGAGTCCGTAGATGTCGTAACAGTCGATGCCCAACAGGCCGCTGATGCGCTCGCGCATGGCGTCGCCCCAGCGCTCAGAGCCGAAGATGCCGATCCGCAATTTCAGGCGGTCGCGCAGCCCACGCCGGTGCGCTTCCTCGGCCATCAGGAGCCCGAAGGACGAGGTGGCGCAGATGACGGTGGTCTCGAAATCGATCATGAACTCGAACTGCAGGTCGAGGTTGCCGGGTCCGGTGGGTACGGCCATGGCGCCCAGGAGCTCCACCCCGGCCTGGAAGCCGACGCCGGCCGTCCAAAGCCCGTAGCCGGGCGTGACCTGCACGCGGTCCCGTGGACCGACGCCGGCAAACTCGTAGCAGCGCTTGAACATGGCCGCCCAGTCTTCGAGATCGCTCCGCGTGTAGCTGGCGATGACGCGCTTGCCGGTGGTCCCGGTCGAAGCGTGGATGCGGACGACCTGCTGCAGCGGCACGCATGTCCAGCCGAAGGGATAGGAGGCGCGCAGGTCCTCCTTGGTGGTGAAGGGCAGCCGCTGCAGGTCCTCGACGGTGCGGATGGCCTCGGGGTCTGGGATGCGCTCGCGGAAGAAGTCGCTGCCGCGGGCCGCGTGAGTGACGGTCCAGTTGAGGCTGCCCTTCACTTCTTCACCACCAGGGCGTCGGCGACCACCGGCTTGCCGGCGGTGACCAGGACCGGGTTGCAGTCGACCTCCACCACCGACTCGTCGTCCAGCAGCAGCCGGGATACCGCGTCCACGATTCTGACCAGGGCGGCGCGGTCCAGCGCCGGCCGGCCCCGGCGGCCGTCGAGCAGGGCGGCTCCGCGAAGCTCGCCCAGGGCGCGATCCAGCTCGCCAGGCTCCGGCGGCGCCAGCACAAACACCACGTCCTTCAGCACCTCGGCTGCCACCCCGCCGAGCCCGACCGAGACAACCGGGCCGAACTGGGGGTCGCGGAGCCCTCCCACCATGAGCTCCAGGTCGGCCTTCACCTCCTCGGCGACCAGCACGGTTCCGTCCCCGAGCGCTGCCAGCTCCGGCCAGGCGGCGGCCAGCCCGTCGATGTCGAGTCCCAGCCGGACCGCGCCGAACTCCGACTTGTGGGCGACGTCACCGGCTTTGGCCACCACCGGCCGGCCCAGCCGGCGGGCAAAGGCCAATGCCTCGGCGGACGAGCGCGTCAGCCGCTCGACCGGACGCGGGATATCGCCGAGCGCGGCCTTGCTGGCCCACTCGCTCAGGGTCCGCACAGCTCGGATTCTGAGCTTCCAATTTGGTGTTAATGTCCGTTATCGCGAAATGGCCCGGCCTTACTTGATGCGGGCGCGCGCGGCGACGGCGGCGGCGACCAGGCGGAGGATCCTGGAGGCGGCGAGCGCGCTCCTCGGCGAACGGCCGGCCGCGGAGATCCGCCTCGAGCAGATCGCCGGCCGGGCCGAGGTCAGCGTGCAAACCATCCTGCGCGCGTACGGCACCCGGGCGGCGCTGCTGGAGCAAGCCGGCGGGGAGGCGCTGCGTGCCCTCCCGGCGCAGGGCGCCGGCTCCCGGCCCGGGGACGTGGCGGCCGGCGTCGCCGGACTGTTCGAGCGCTATGAGGCGCTGGGCGACTTAGCCGGATCGCCCGCGCGCGAGTGGGTCGAGCGTCAGTTCGCGCCCCAGCTGGCCCGGCATCCGGGCGCGCGCCGGGCGCGTCTGCTCAATGCTCTACAGGTGGCCTGCGCCCTGCACACCTGGAGGCTGCTACGCCGCGACCTGGGCGTGGCGCGTGAGGAAGCCGAGGCCATCGTGCGCCGGCTGGTCACCGGGGCTTTAGGCGGTTGACATCGGCCAGGGCGCGGTAGGCGGCCACCGCGCGCTCCGGCGAGGGCAGGAGCGGGATACCCGTCTCCCGCAGCGCCGCTTCGATCTGCGGAACCTCGAGCAGAAATGCGGTGACGGGCTTCCCCGTCGCCTGCCGGGCGGCGGCCACCCCGGCCCCGAACTCGGGTATGTCCAGGCCGCAGTTGATCACGATCACCCCCGCGAAGGCGGGATCCTCGAAGACCGCCGCGATCGCCGGACCGAAGGCCGCCGGCGGGCACTGCGGCGTCAGGTCGATGGGGTTGCCGGTGGCCGCGAAAGCCGGCGCCAGCTCGCGCAGGCGCCGCACCGTGACTTCGGAAGGCGGCGGCAGGACCAGGCCCAGGCGCTCGGCCGCGTCGCTGGCCAGCACGCCCGGCCCGCCGCTGATGGTGAGCACGGCCAGGCCCCCGTGTAGCGCGGCGGCCGGGCGGCCGGCCGCGAGCACGGTCAGCAGGTCGAAAAACTCGTCCGCGGTCAGTGCCTCGACCACCCCCGCGCGCCGGAAGGCGGCCCGCACCGCGCCGTGGCGGCCGGCCAGGGAACCGGTGTGGCTGGCGGCGGCGCGGGCGCCGGCGGCCTCCTTGCCGGCCTTCAATACGACGACCGGCTTGGGGCACGCGCTGACAACATCGATGAAGCGCCGGCCGTCTCGAAAGGCTTCGGCGAAGAGCCCGATCACAGCCGTCAGCGGGTCCGCCGCAAGCCACTCGATGGCGTCGGTCTCGGTGACGTCGGCTGAGTTCCCGACCGAGAGGAATCGGGCGACGCCGAGTCCAGAGCGGCGGGCCTCGGCGAAGAACATGCCGCCGAAGGCGCCACTCTGGCTGACCATGCTCACGCCGCCCGCCGCGCCGGGCAGCTGCCAGAAGTAGCTGCCGTTCAGCCAGCTCGCGCCGCGGCGCGAGACCACGCCCATGCAGTTCGGTCCGACCAAACGCATCCCGGCTTCCCGAGCGGTGGCCGCGAGCTCCCTTTCCGCGGCCGCGCCCGCCGAGCCGGTTTCCCCGAAACCGCTGGCCAGCACGATGGCCGCCCGGCAGCCAGCCCGCGCGGCATCCGCGACCGCATTGCCGACCGCCGGCGCTGGAACGCTGACCAGCGCCAGGTCCACATCCTCCTGCAGACAGGGCACGCTGCGCAGCCCCAAGACTTCTTCGCGGCTCGGGTTGACCGCCAGCACCCGCCCGTCGAAACCTCCCTCCAGGACGTTGCGCAAGAGGATGTGGCCGAGTTTGGCGGGCTGGCGCGAGGCGCCATATACGGCGACGGACGCCGGCTCGAAAACCGCTTCTATCGCGGGGCCTCGGCCAGCCAGGAGCGGTCCAGCTCGCGCACCGAGTGAGCGCCCAGCAGCGAAAGGCTGCTGTCGACCTCGGCCCACAGCTGCTTGATCACGCGCTCGACTCCGGCCTGGCCGCCGACCGCCAGCCCGTACACGTAGGGCCGGCCGATCAGCACCGCATCCGCGCCCAGCGCCAGCGCCTTCAAGACATCCGCGCCGCGGCGTACGCCGCCATCGAAGAGCAGCGGATAGCCGGCGCCCAAGGCGCCACGCACCTCAACCAACGCGTCCAATGCCGCGACCGCGCCGTCGACCTGGCGGCCGCCGTGGTTGGAGACCGGCGCAGCCACTCGAAATCGGACCACCGGAGCCCCAGGTTGGTGAACATCATCAGCGACAGCGGACCCGCCTCGGCCGGTTTGTCGACCTGGTCGGGGTACATGCGCCGAAAGACCGGGTCGGACGTGTATTGGCCGATCCCCTCCCCCTTCAGGAAGGGCAGGTAGCCGTGACGCAGGTCGCGGTCGCGCCAGGCCAGGCGCAGGGTGTCCAGGGTTACGACGATGGCGCTATAGCCGGCCGCCTCGGCGCGCTTGACGAAGCTCGCGGTGACCTGGCGGTCGCTGACCCAGTAAAGCTGGTACCACTTCGGGTGCTCCGAACCCAGCTCTTCGGCGACCTGCTCCATCGAGTAGTGGGCCGCCGTGCTGAGCAGCATGGGCACCCCCGTCGCTCGGGCCGCCCGCGCCGTCGCCAGCTCGCCGTCCGGATGCGCGATGAACTGCACGCCGACGGGGGCCAAAAAGAACGGCGTCGGCGACCTGAGCCCGAGCACCTCGACCGAAAGGTCGCGGTCCACGGGACCGGTGAGCATGCGCGGGCGCAGCCGCCAGCGATAGAACGCTTCGCGGTTGGCGCGCAGAGTTTCCTCCGACCCGGCGCCGCCCGCGATGTAGTCGAAGTTGGGCGCGGGAATGGATTCCCGAGCCCGCGCCTCCCACTCTTCCGGCGTGTAGGGCCACTCGTTGGGTCCACCGCCGAAGGCCTCCAGCATCAGCTGGGTCGCCAGGTCCATCCGATCAACCGTACCGCCCGCCAGCCTCCCCCCGCCGCGGCGGGGGGAGGTGACGGTCAGGCTAGATCGCGGCCGCGGGCTCGGCCCCCAGTCCGGTCTGCGCCCGAACGTCGATCTCGTGGAATTTGATCTCGGCCAGCCGGTCGGCCCGGACCAGCTCGCCGATCCAGGTGAACACGACCGCGCACAGGAAACCGAAGGGGATGCTGACGATCCCCACGTTGGCCAGCGGGAATGCGGGATGCGTCGGCACCGGCAGTGAGAAGCCCGGGCCGATGGTGTAGAGCCAGATCGACATCACGGTGCCTCCCAGCAGGCCCGCGACCGCGCCCCAGGTGTTGAAGCGCTTCCAGAAGAGTGTGAACAGGATGGCGGGCAGGTTGGCGGAGGCCGCGATGACAAAGGCGAGACCGGCGACCAGGGCCGCTGCATTGGTGGTGGCGCCAGCCTTGGAGGCGAGCCAGATCGCAATCAGCCCGACGACCGCGGCGGTGATCCGCGCCACCAGGACCTGTTCCCGCTCACTGACCTCGCCGTGCGCGATTCCGCGCCGGAGCACGTTGACGTAGAAGTCATGCGAAAACGCGCTGGAGGCCGCCAGCGTGAGACCGGCCACCACCGCCAGGATGGTGGCAAAAGCCACCGCCGCGATCAGTGCCAGCAGGAACTCGCCGCCGCCGGTGCCGAAGAAGCTGTTGCCGAGGAACTCGGCGAGCTTGGGTGCCGCCAGGTTGCTGTTCGGCGTCTTGCACGTGCTGCCGACAGCGCAGATATGCGCCTTGCCTACCAGCGTGGCGGCGCCAAAGCCCAGGAACGTGGTCATGATGTAGAAGCTGCCGATCAAGCCCATGGCCCAGGCCACCGAGGTACGGGCGGCACGTCCGTTGGGAACCGTAAAGAAGCGCATCAGGATGTGCGGCAAGCCCGCGGTGCCCAGGATCAGCGCCATGCCGAGGGAGACGTTCTCCAGCAGGGCCTTGTCGATGCCCCACACGGTTTCCTTGCCGTACTGGTACTGGATGCCGGGCTGCATGAAGTTGAGGCCGGACTTGGCGTCCTTGACGGACGCGATCTTGGTGAAGAAGTTGCCCAGGTTGAAGCCGAAGTGCAGCAGCACGAGGAAGCTGAGCAGGATGGCGCCGCCCATCAGCATCACGGCCTTGACGATCTGCACCCAGGTGGTGGCGACCATGCCGCCCGCGATCACGTAGATCATCATCAACAGGCCGACCAGGGTGATCGAGGGATCGAGCTTGGTGCCGAGGACCTCCCAGCTGAACCAGCCCTTGAGATTGCTATCCAGTGTCGGGATCAGGATCTTGATCAGCGAGCCGGCGCCGATCATCTGATTGCGCATGGGTTCTGCGATCAGGAAGAGCACCGTCAAGTACGCCACCAGCCAGCCGACGGAGTACATGAAGCCGTCGTACCCGTTGAAGGCGATGAGCCCGGCGATGCCCAGGAACGACGCCGCCGACATGTAATCGCCCGCGATGGCCAGTCCGTTCTGCCAGCCGGTGATACCACGACCGGCGGCCCAAAACTGCACCGTGGTGTTGGCGCGGCGCGCGGCCCAGCCGGTGATGACGAGCGTGATCCCGACCACGATCAGGAAGAGCAGCAGTGTGACGTTCATGACTGGACCCTCCGGCCCGCAAGCTCCCGCACGCGACTGGCCAGGGCATCGAACACCGTGTTGGCGCGCCGGATGTAGAAGAAGGCCAGCAGCCACGCCATCAGGAACTGGGAGAGTGCGAACAGGTAGGCGACGTTGACGTCACCGATCACGTTGGTACGCATGAAGCCGGTCGCTACCCCATTCAGAACCGGGAGCAGGAAGTAGTACACGAGGAAGAAAACGGTGGCTGGGATCACGAATTTCCAGCGCGCGCGCACGAGGTCCTTGAACTCGGCGGTGGCCTCTAGGCCCTCCCAGGCGGCCACCTCCTGGGGGGCATCGACAACCGGTGGCGTGGAAGCCGGGTCCGCGCCACCGGGGACAGGCTCGGTTGCCATCTCGCTCCTCCTGCGTACCGAGAGAATCAGCTACCGAATCTGTAGCACCTCCGCCGCCCGAGCTCCAAATCTAGTGCGTCATTTCAGCTAATTCGGCAAGAGCCCGCACCGGATTCGGTCCCAGCCGGCCGCTGAAGATCACCGTCGCCGGGCGCGCTTGGAGGAGTTTTCTCAAGCCTGCGTCAACATCGGACGGATTGCCGGCGGCAAAGAAGAGATCGAGGACCTCGTCAGTGACCGGCGCGGACGGATCGACACCGTAAAAATCGGTGATGGCTTTCATCTGTGGCAGGAAGCGGGTCAGCTGCGTCCGGGCGAGGTCGCGCGCGCGCTCGCGGTCGGCGTCGAGCGAGACCCACACGTCACAGCCCAGCTCAACCCCTTCGGGCAGCAGGCCTCGCACGTGTTCCAAGTAGCGCGTGTCCCAGGTGCCGGGCGGCCTTACCTCGTCGCACCAGCCGCCGCCCGCCGCCCGCACCATCTGCTCCCCGAAAGCGCCCAGGAAGACCGGCACCCGCGGGCGCGGCGGCTCCCAGTTGAGGCGCCGGCCGGCCAGCGTTTCCTGGACCTCTTCGGCCAGCGCACGGACGCGTTTGACCGAGTCGCGCCGCGGGACGCCCAGTGGCTCCAGGAACGATCCCCGTCCCACGCCGAGCACGGCCCGGCCTCTGGAGAGCTCGTCCAGGGCCGCCACGTTTTGGGCGGTGACCGCCGGGTGCACCAGGTAGGGATGGGTCACGTCAGGCCCTACCAGGACGCGCTCGGTGTGCTCGGCGACGAGCGTCAGGATCGGCCATACCGGCCGCCACCAGACGACGTCGTGGACGGTCAGCTCAGAGAATGCTCCATGGCTCTCGACGGCGCGCGCCAGGGCGGGGTACTCCCACATCGGGAACGACCCATGAAGCTGGACTCCGAACCTGGTCACCTCTTCGAAATAGTGCCCTTAACGTCTTGTTTCGGCGTTGCGAGCGCAGCTAGGCTCCGTGCGCATGCGGGGTAAGGCGCGCTTGGCGCCCTGGCTGATGGCCGTGCGGATCGTGCGCGCGCCGCTCTTGATGGTGGCTGCCATCACCCTCCTGGAGATGCTCGCCCGCACGCCGCTCGGTGTTCCCTACGAAGCCCGCGGCCTGTTCTACGTCTTGCTGGTGGCAGTGGCCGCCGCGACCGACGGGCTGCGGGCGGCACTGATCAGCAGCCTCTTCGCGGTTGCCTTCGCCGCCTACGCGCCCTACCTCGCCGGGACCGCTCCGGACGGGCGCGGCCTCTTTGCATTGGTCTTCTGCGCCGTCGTGGCAGCGCTCGTGGTGGGCGCTCTGCGCGAGCGCCAGATGCGCCTGGTCAACGCCCTGGAGGCCGAGCGCGAGCAGCTGCGGGCCAACGCGCGCGCCCTCTCGGACTTCATGAACGCGGCCGCCCATGAGCTGCGCACGCCGGTGACGGTGATCACCGGCTATCTCTCGATGCTGCAGGAGGGCAGCTTCGGCACGGCCCCACCGCGCTGGACGGCGGTGCTGGAGACGGTCGCCCGGCGGGCGGAGGAGCTCAGCGGCCTGGTCGAGGAGATGCTGCTGTCCGGCCGCGTCGATGCCGGCACCGTGCCCACCGCGCGCGTTGGGTTCGACCTGCGTAGAGCGGTGCAGGAGGCCGTCGAGCGCGCCGATCCCCGGGCCGCCCTGCTGCACGCCGACCTGACGGTGCAGCTGCCCTCGCACGCCTTACCCGTGGAGGCCGATCCCGAGCACGTGGCCCGGATCCTGGACACCCTGATCGACAACGCTCTCGACTACGGCGGCCGCCAGCCCTGGGTCCGGATCACGGCCACGGACGACGGCGACGCCCAGGTGCTCGTCGAGGACCACGGCCGCGGCATTCCGGCCGAGATGAAGGAGCGCATCTTCGATCGCTTCGTGCGCGCCGAAGACCCAGATAACACTCCGGTGCCGGGCTCCGGCCTCGGCCTGGCGATCAGCCGCGACCTGGCCGAAGGCCAGGGCGGAAGCCTGGCGCTGGTGAGATCCGAAGTCGGCGCGGGCAGCGTCTTCGTTTTCCGGCTGCCGGTCCGGCGCAGCCAGCCGGTCGGCGCCCGCTCATAGGCGGGCGCGCAGGCCGGCCGCGTCCAGACCCGCCAGCCCCAGCCTCTCGAGGCTGCGCCCGCTCTCGCGGAGATCGCGACCCAGAACTGTGCTCGCGAGATCGACGAAGGCGTCACTGAGCGGCGTCGGCAAGCCCAGCGCCCGCCCCAGCGAAGACCAGAGCACCAGCCCGAAGCCGACGTCCTCGACCAGATAGCGATGCTCGAAGCCGAGTGGCTCGCGCCACACCGATTTGCGCTGCACCGTGCTGAAGGCGCCGGGCCCGTAGAACCAATCGGCGTCGTCGTAGTAATCCGATAAGGGCCAGTCGGCTGAGGTGTAGCCAAGCGCGCGGCGGAGCGCGATCCGCTCCGCGTCGAGCGCCGCCATCACCCGCCGGACTCCAGGCGTCGTGCCTTCGACGTGGATGTCGTAGGCGCCCAGAGTCTCGATGGGCCCCGCGTTCATCAGCACCAGCGGCGCGTGCAGGGCGCCGTTGGAGTTGAGCAGCGCCGCCGACAGCGCATCCTCGACCGGCTCCACCTCCGGGTACACGGCGGCCAGCACCCGCACTGCGTTCTCGGTTTCGGCGGCCGGGTAGACCCCGGTGGGCAGGTGGTGGGCGCGCATCGCCGTGCGCACCGAATTGCCGCCCTGGAAGCGGGCGCCGTAGGGCAGGGTGGCGGTCTCGGCCACGGGTGTGGCCAGCCGGCGGCCGGCGGGATAGGCGCCGAAGTTCCCGGGCAGCAGGCAGACCAGAGGGCCCGCAGGGAGCCGCTCGATGATCTCGGCCTGGGCCGTGGCGGGCATCGGCACCAGCACCAGGTCGGCGTCGCGAGCGGCGTCGCGAGGGTCGTCGGTGACCTCGGCCAGCCTGGCGACACCCTCGCCTGCCACCCCCGAGAGGACGATCTCACCGGTCCGAAAGACCTCGGCGAAGCGCTCGCGGTTGCGCAGGGAGAGCCGGACCTGCCGACCGCGGAGAGCCAGGTCGGCGGCGGTGGCCAGGGCACCGTGGCCGCCGCCGATGACGGCGACCTTCACTCCAGCTCGGCGACGATGCGCGCGGGCGCGCCGTCGGAGCCCACGATCGGCACCGGCAGCGCGTAGGCGCGGAAGCGGCGCCCGGACACCCGGTCCAGGTGGGCCAGGTGCTCGGCGATCAGGACGCCGTTGCCCAGGAGGAGGCGGTGCACCGGCCAGTCGAAGCCCGGCGGGCGTTCGCCGCGTTCGGGCACGTCGGGCGTGGCCACGTCCAGCGCCACCAGCTTGACGCGGCGCTCCAGCAGCCAACGCGCTGCCTCCAGGGTTAGATAGGGATGCAGGTGGTAGCGGTCGTGATCGGTCGTGAACCAGCGGTCCCAGCCGGTTCTGATGAAGACGAGGTCGCCGGCCTCGACCGGCGGCCCGCCGGACTCCAGGTCGGCGACCGTCACCTCCTCCAGCGGCCCGCGCTGCACCTCCAGGCAGACGGCCGGGCCATGCACGCGGTCGAGGTCCAATGCGTCGATGGCTTCGCCGTCGCGGACGAAGTGCAGCGGCGCATCAAGGTGGGTGCCGGCGTGCACGGCGGCGGAGATGCAGGTCACGTTGACACCGCGCTCGTCGATTCGGATGCAGCGCTCGACCTTGACCGGCGGGAACAAGCTCTGGCTGAACATGCCGTGGCTGTAGGGCTGCGAGAGATCGATCAGCACCGGCGCCAGAGCTCCGCCGCCAGTGCCAGCACCGGTACCGCATGGCGTCCGGCCGCGGCGACCGCGCGCACCGCGTCGAGGGCGCGCACCGCCTGGCGGGGCCCGAAACCCAGTCCGGACTCGAAGTGCAGGGTGGCCTCGCTGCGGCCGCTGCCCGCGTTGACGATCTCCAGGAAGCGGTCGCGCTGCAGGCCCTCGGCTTCGGCCACGCCCACCGTCTCCCGCGCCGCCAGCCAGCAGGTCGCGGCCACCGCCAGGTCGAAGTGGTCGAGGTCGCAGCGCACGCTGCCGGGGCTGCCGCCCCAACCAGCCACCACCTCGTAGACGCGGGTGAAGTCCTCTTCGCCGGGCACCAGCGTCCAGAGCTGCCCCACCAGGGCGACCAGCGGGATGGGAATCTGCCTCTCGGCCGCGAGCGCCGTCGCGATACCCACGTCCTTCAGCATCAGGCCTGCTCCGAAACCGCTGCTGTAGGCGCCGGTCAGGATGTCGCGGGGGAACTTGACCTCGCTGTTCTGCGTGCGCCCGATTCCGGCGTTCAGGCGTTTGACGACGCCCTCCGGCCGGTGGCCGGCGTAGCGGCCGATCGCCACAGCTTCGGAGGTCGCGCTCAGCGCCACCGCTGACAGCGCGTTGTTGAGCGCCTTGGCGGCGTGGCCGGAGCCCGACGGCCCGGCGTGGAAGATGTGTGAGGCGAAAGCTTCCAGGATCGGTCGGGCCGCCTCCAGGTCCGAGACCTCGCCGCCCACCATGGCGGTCAGCGTGCCCGCCTCGGCGCCGGCCACGCCGCCGCTGACCGGCGCATCGACCATCCGGCGCCCCAGGGCGCGGGTCACGCTGGGCAGCGACGAGGTCAGGTCGATCAGCAGCTCGACCTGGGGCAGCTCCCTCACCACCGCCTTCACCGCGGCCGCATCGGGCAGGCTGAGCAGGACGGCGGCGGCGCCGGCCGCCGCGGCGGCCGCATCTGCCGCCACCTCGTAGCCGGCTGCGGCCATCCGCTGCCGGGCCTCCGGCTCCAGGTCGTAGACCACGAGCTGGTGGCCGGCGTCGCGCAGGCGCGCGGCGATCGGCGTTCCCATGCGCCCCGTGCCGATCAGGGCGAGCCGCATCCCCGGGCATCAGAATAGGTCCTCGGAGCATGGCCACCACGCAGACGCACCCGGCGGGGCCCAAGGCCGACCCCGATGACCTGCTGGGCCTCGATCGCCAGCTCTCGGACGAGGAGCGCCTGATCCGGGACAGCGTGCGCGGGTTCGTGCGCAGCCGGGTGCTGCCCGGCCTCGAGGAGTGGTTCGAAAAGGGCGTCTTCCCGCAGGAGATGGCGCGCGAGATCGGCGACCTGGGCCTGCTCGGCATGCACTTGCAGGGCTATGGCTGTGCGGGCGCCGGCGCCACCAGCTACGGGCTGGCCTGCCTGGAGCTGGAGGCCGGCGACTCCGGCTTCCGCTCCTTCGTCTCCGTGCAGGGCTCGCTGTCCATGTTCCCGATCTGGGCTTACGGCTCCGAGGAGCAGAAGCAGGAGTGGCTGCCCAAGATGGCGCGCGGCGAGGTGATCGGGTGCTTCGGCCTCACCGAGCCCGATGCCGGCAGCGATCCCGGCAGCATGCGCACCAGCGCCCGCAAGGCCGGGGCCGATTGGGTCCTCAACGGCAACAAGCTGTGGATCACCAATGGCGGCATCGCCGGCGTGGCCGTGGTCTGGGCGCGCAGCGAGGATGGCGTTTTCGGCTTCCTGGTGCCGCGCGGCACCAAAGGCTTCGCGACCCGTGACATCCACCGCAAGCTCTCTCTGCGCGCCTCGGTGACATCCGAACTGATCCTGGAGGACGTGCGCCTGCCCGACAGCGCGCGCCTGCCCGGCGTGCGCGGCCTGAAGGGTCCTCTGTCCTGCTTGAACGAGGCGCGCTACGGCATCGTCTGGGGCGTGATGGGGGCGGCCCGTGCCTGCTATGAGTCGGCGCTGGAATATGCGAGAACGCGCGCGCAGTTTGGCAAGCCGATCGGGCAGTTCCAACTGACGCAGCGCAAGCTGGTCGACATGCTGGTCGAGATCCAGAAGGGCACTCTGCTGGCGCTGCACCTGGGCCGCCTGAAGGATGCCGGACTCTTGGCGCCCGAGCAGGTCTCGCTGGGCAAGCTGAACAACTGCCGGGAGGCCCTGGCCATCGCGCGCGAGGCGCGCTCAATCCTGGGCGCCAACGGCATCACGCTCGAGTACCCGGTGATCAGGCACATGAACAACCTGGAGTCTGTCTTCACGTACGAGGGCACCAACGAGGTGCACACGTTGGTGCTCGGCGAGCTGATCACCGGGCTACCCGCTTACCGGTGACCGAAGAGACCAAGCCCGAGGAGGAAAAGAAGCCAGAGGGCGAGGAGTCGAAACCGGTCGAGCCGCCGCCCGACCGGGAGTCGACCAGCGAGGGAACGGTCACCATCGGGCGCACGCGCGTGCCTTACCGCGCGGTCGCCGGCACTTACACGATGAAAGAGGAGGACGGCACCCCGAAGGCCACCTTCTTCTACGTCTCCTACACGCGCACCGGCGTGCGCAACGCCTCGCAACGGCCGGTGACATTCGCGTTCAACGGCGGCCCTGGATCCTCGTCGGTGTGGCTGCACATGGGATTGTTCGGGCCGCGCCGGGTGCCGCTGGGCGACGCCGACACGCCGCCGGCGCCGCCTTATCGCGCCATCGAGAACGAGTTCTCGATCCTCGACCTCAGCGACCTGGTGATGATCGACCCGGTCTCGACCGGTTTCTCGAGGCCAGTCAAGAAGGACGAGGCCAAGGAATTTCACGGTCTCGAGGAGGACACCGAATCGGTCGGCGAGTTCATCCGGCTATGGACGTCGCGCAACCAGCGCTGGGAGTCGCCCAAGTTCGTTATGGGCGAGAGCTACGGCACCACGCGGGCGGCCTCGCTGGCCGGCCACCTCACCGACAAGCTGGGCATGTACGTGAACGGTGTGGTGCTGATCTCGACCATCCTGCTCTTCCAGACCGCGCGGCCCGACCCGGGCAACGACCTGCCCTACGTGTTGATGCTCCCGACCTACGCCGCCACCGCCTGGTACCACGGCCTGCTCGACCGCCGCCGGTGGAAGACCGTGCGGTCGCTGACCGACGAGGTGGAGAGTTTCGCCCTGGGCGACTACGCATCGTTCCTGATGCGCGACGGCCGCACATCCGATTCCGAACGAACATCGGTCGCCGAGCGCCTGGCGCGTTACAGCGGACTCGACCTGGGCTTCGTGGAGCGCTGCGACCTGCGGGTTTCGCCACAACGGTTCTTCAAGGAGCTGCTGCGCGGCCGCCGGCGCACCACCGGGCGACTCGACACCCGCTACACCGGCATCGACCGCGACGCCGCCGGCGAGCAGCCGGAATACGACCCGGCCTATTCGATGATCCAGGGCATCTACACCGCCGCCATCAACGACTACATCCGGCGCGACCTCGGATTCGACAGCGACCTGATCTACGACATCATCTCGGAGAAGGTGCGCCCCTGGAAGTGGGGCGAGCAGGGCGACGGCAAGTACCCGGAGGTGGTCTCGCCCCTGCGCAGCGCGATGAATCGCAACCGGCGCATGCGAGTGCTGGTGGCGTCGGGCTACTACGACCTGGCCACGCCATATTGCGCGGCCGAGTGGACGTTCGACCACATGCAGCTGGACGCCGAGCTGCGCGGCAACCTGTCCTTCAAGCGCTACGAAGCAGGCCACATGATGTACGTGCACGAGCCCTCGATCCGGCAGCTGCGCAGGGATTTGGGCGAGTTCGTGGAGCACGCGCTGCGGAGCTGATCCAGACGCGGCGCCTCGACCTCAAGTCGATGTCGGCGGCGTCCATGGAGGCCGTGCTCGACGGCGATTTCGAGCGCGCCGAACGCCTGCTGGGCGTCCGGTTGCCTGAGTTCTTCCGTGGCGAGCGGTGGATTCACTTGCGCTACCGGCTGGGCATGGTGCGCGCCGATCCGGACGCCCTGCCCTGGTTGACGCGGCTGATGGTTCGCCGCGCCGGCGCGGAGGCCGTCGGGCATGTCGGGTTCCACGAGCCGCCGCTGCGCGGCCGCGACTGGGTCGAGGTTGGCTACACCGTCTTCCCCGAACATCGCCGGCAGGGCTACGCCGAGGAAGCGGTCCGGGGGTTGTTCGACTGGGCGGCGACCCGCGGCGTGCGCCGCTTCCGGGCCTCCGTGGGGGCCTGGAACCAACCCTCCCTCAACCTGGTGCGCAAGCTGGGCTTCCACCAGACCGGCACGCAGGTCGATGACATCGACGGCGAGGAGCTGGTTTTCGAGACCGACTGGCCGTAGTCAGGCAGCTGACGTCAGCTCAGGTCTGACCGCTGGCGGCGGCCGCACCATCAGCAGTTCTCCGGTTTCCAGGCTTGCCAGGCGCCAGCCACCCTCATGAACCATGCGGTGATGCCAGTAGCAGAGCAGCACCTGGTTCTCTAAATCGGTCGGTCCGCCCTGCGCCCAGGGTTTCAAGTGGTGGATGGTGCGACCGGCGCGGTCGCAGCCCGGGCATCCGCAGACGCCCTTATCCCGGCTCTCCAATGCTTTGCGTCCCGCAGGAGTGACCACCCGCCGCGCGCGACCGACGTCGACCACTACCGACTTGGAGTCCAGCACAACCCGACGCACGCTGCAGTCGCAGAGCAGGCGCTCCACTGTGGGCCGAGCGAGGATCGGCGCGCCCTGGATCTCGCCCCCCGCCGCGGCCTTGGCGGCTAACAGCGTATCTAGGCTCACGGTCACGTTGACGCTGGTGGTCTGACGACCGGACAGGTGCTCGGCCACCGCATCGTGCAGCCGCTGCGGAAAGGTGCGCGCGTCGCCCCGCTCCCGCCGCTGCGCGTGCGGGGCCAGCGCGGCCCGCAAGGCGCTGCCGGTGACCGGCTCCAGGCGGCCCCAGATCGTGAACATACCGTCCCGCCGGCGCCGGATCATGAGCTCGCGCTTTTCGTGCAGCTCCTCAGCCTCGGCGGCGACACCTGCAGCGTCCTCGGCGTGGCGGTAGCTCTCGCAGGTGTAGTGGAAGCGGTTGACCGTCTCCGCGCGCGCCCTCAGCAGAAGCTTGGCCTCATCAATGGGCCGGTCCTTGAGAGCTTCGGCTGTGCGGGCCAGCACCACCAGGTGGGCGAACCCTATCTCGCCCTTCTCCAGGGCTGCCACCGCGAGCGAAAGGCGGTCCAGCTGGCGGCCGACCGTGATCCGGTCGCGGACCATGCCTTCGCCCATGCCGAAGGTGACCCGCAGCCAGTCGACCGGATTGAAGAAGCCGTACTTCTGATGCTCGCCGCTGGCCGCCACTTCGGCTGCCAAGCGCGACCACTCCAGCTCCTCATGGTCGATGTTGAGACGCCGACGGCCCAGCTCTTCGAGCTTGGGAGCCAGCGGGTACTGAGCGAGCGGGCTTGACGGCCCCGAATACATGTTCGTAGTATAGCAAGTTTAGCGAACGCATGTTCGCCGCCTTAAACACGCACGCGTACGATGGTCGGCCACATATCCGTGGCCCGCGTTGTCGGAATCGGTTTCCCTATGCTGCCCCACCATGGCCGGGCCCAAGATCACCTACATCGGGGCCGGCAGCTCCGTCTTTGCCGCCCAGCTGATTCGTGATCTGGTCGCCACCCCCGGACTCGACGGCGGCACGTTTGCCCTGGTCGACATCGATGCCGAGCGGCTCGACCTCTCGCGGCGCCTGACCGAGAAGGTCATCGCGGTGTCTCGCAAGGATTGGCAGGTGGTCAGCTCCACGCAGCGCGAGGAGCTGCTGCCAGAAACCGACTACCTGATCAACTCGATCGAAGTCGCCGGACTGGCCTGCGTCGACTACGACTACGAGATCCCGCTCAAGTACGGGGTCGACCAGTGCATCGGCGACACCATCGGCCCGGGCGGCATCTTCAAAGCGCTCCGCACCGGCCCCGAATGGCTGCAAATCGTGGCCGACACCCAGCGCCTCGCGCCCGAGGCCGTGGTCATGAACTACACCAATCCGATGTCCATCCTGACCCTGGCGGCGGCGCGCACCGCGTCAGTGCCGGTGGTCGGTCTCTGCCACAGCGTGCAGGGCACTTCCAGGCTGCTCGCAACCTTCCTGGGCGTGCCATACGAAGAGCTCCAGTGGCGCTGCGCGGGAATCAATCACAACGCCTGGTTCACCACCCTCGAGCATCAAGGACAAGACCTCTACCCGCGCCTGCGCGAGCTGGCGCAGGACCCCGCGATCTACGAGCAGGAGCCGGTGCGGTTCGAGGTGATGCTCCACCTGGGCGCGTTCGTGACCGAATCGAGCGGCCACTTCTCGGAATACGTCTCCTACTTTCGCAAGCGCCCCGATCTCATAAGGCGCTACGCGCGCTCGGGCTATCGGGGCGAGTCCGGCTTCTACGCCCGCAACTGGCCGCGCTGGCGACAAGAAAACGCCGACCAAGCACGCGCCCTCCTGGCCGAGACGAAGCCGATCGAGCTCTTCCGTGGACATGAGTACGCGTCCTACATCGTGGAAGCGATCGAGCTCGACCGCCCGGCCGAAATCCACGGCAACGTGACCAACGAGGGTTCGATCACCAATCTCCCTGCAAGCGGCAACGTCGAGGTCGCCTGTCGCATCGACGCCGGCGGCATCCAGCCTCAGCCGTTCGGCCCGCTGCCCGAGCAGCTGGCCGCGCTGAACCGCGCCCACATGGCGGTGCACGAGCTGGTGGTGCAGGCGCTGATCGACCGGGACCGGGAAAAGGCGCGGCTCGCGCTGATGCTTGATCCGCTCACGGCGGCCGTGTGCTCGCTGGAGGAGATCAGCCGCCTGTTCGACGAGATGTGGGCCGCGGAGCAGCCCTACTTGACAGCCTTCGAATAGACGGGCACGCCCGCAACCATGGCCAAGGCGGGCATGCCCATTCCTTCCAATACGCCCCCGTACCAGGAACTGGCAACGACGGAGAGGCTATCGGTGCGCGTCAGCGACTGGCACGCGGGCGCCGCGCACGTCGAGCGCGCCCAGCAACCGAGTGGTCGCCGCCGCCACCTCGTCGATCGCCGCGTCGAAGACCGCCTGGTTGTGCGGGGCGGGTTTGCCGAAGCCGCTGACCTTGCGCACGAACTGGCGCGCAGCCTCCCGCACCTCGGCGTCGTCGGCGATCTCGGCGCCCTCCCGCAGCCGCTTGATAGAACGGCACATCAGCGCGCCACCGCGAAGAAGCAGCCGAGATGGTCACCATCGCGCTCCTGCAGATAGGCCAGCCCCAGCCAGAGCCCCGGAGCCACCTCGCGTACCTCGTCCTTGACCGAGCGCACCAACGGCGGGTTTCCATGGTGGTCGTAGTTGAGCTGCAGGGCCTCGAAGTCGCCCGCCCTCGACGGCCCGACGTAGGTGTCGAAGCGGAACCAGTTCAGCTTCTCGCCCAGCACCCGGTTGACGCCCTCGCCGTGCATGGCGTCGTGGTGCTCGAATGTCTTGCCCTGCCAGAGCGTCCCCGCCAGCGCCCGCAGCCAGCGGGCCACATGCGCCTCCTGGGCTCGGGGTACGGCCAGCATGCGCCCGCGCAGCCGTCCGTCGAGTTCCGCTACCTCGGGAGTGCGACCCGACTTGTACAGCTCCATCAGCTGGTCGGGATTCATGGCGACCAGGTCATCCAGCGTCACCTCAGGCCGTGTCTTCACGGCCCCCGAGGTTAGCGCGTGTAGCGCAGGGCGTACGCGGGCGCCCGCAGCCCGGATTTCAGGTCGGGGCTGTCCTCGGGCGGCGCGGTTGCCAGCAGGAAGGGCACCACCCCCGCCCAGTGCGGCAGGTCGTGGTCCTCGGCCGGGTCCTTGGGCGGCCCGCTGCGCACCTTGGCCGAGAACTCCCGGATCGGCAGCCGGACGATGGTGGTGGCCGCGGCCTCCTTCTCGGTCGGCCACCGGCAGTCGGCCCAGCGGCCGCGGGCCACGTGCTCGACCACCGCTTCGAAGGCGCGCATCTTCTCCTCTTGCCCCGTGACCTCGAGCGCACGTCCCATGACCACCGCCGAGCGGTAGTTCATGGAGCTGCTGAAGGCCGAGCGGGCCAGCACCAAGCCGTCGACGATGGTCACGGTCAGGCAGACGTCCACGCCCGCCTTGAGCGTCGTCAGCATCCGTGAGATCGGTGAACCGTGGATGTAGACCACGTCTCGGTCCCGGGCGTGAATGGTGGGAATCACGTAGGGCCGGCCCTCGAAGTTGAATCCCAGGTGGCAGATCAGCCCCTCATCCAGGATCTGGTCGAGGACCTCCCGCCGGTAGCGCGCCCGTTCGGGATGGCGGACGACCCGCATCGCCGGGCTGCTCGGCCGGCCGCGCGCCGATTTTTGTTCTACTACATCAGACACTTTGTGCCAATACTTTAGTCGAACATGATCAGCGGACAGGGCGCGGGCGGGATCGCCGACAGCGCGGAAGCGGCGATGCGCGCGGGCCGCTTGCGCCCCGGCGACCGGCTGCCGCCGGTTCGCGAGCTGGCGGGCCGGCTGCGCGTCAGTCCGACCACCGTGGCCAGCGCCTACCGCGTGCTGCGCCTGCGGGGGCTGGTGACCGCGGCCGGGCGCCGGGGCACGCGGGTGGCCGCCCGGCCCCCCATTGCCGAGGCAGGCACGGCGGCGGCACCGGAGGGAGCCCGGGAGCTGTGGCTGGGCAACCCCGATCCCGCCCTGCTGCCCGACCTGGTTCCGGTGCTGGCTCGTCTCGGCGAGGTGAAGCGGCTTTATGGGGAGCCCGCCAACCGGCCGGAGCTGCTGGAGCTGGCTGCGGCCGGGTTCCGAGCCGACCACATCGCCGCCGATCACCTGGCGGTGGTGGGAGGCGCCCTGGACGGGCTCGAGCGCTGCCTGGGCGCACACCTACGGGCCGGGGATCGCGTGCTGATCGAGGACCCCGGCTACGCGGCCGTCTTCGACCTGGTCGCCGCGCTCGGCCTGGAAGCCGTGCCCGTCGGCGTCGACGATCACGGTCCACTGCCGGGCGAGGTGGAACGGGCGCTGCGCGGGCGGGTGGCGGCGGCCATCTTCACGCCCCGGGCTCAAAACCCCTTCGGTTCGGCCTACGACGGCCGCCGTGTACGCGAGCTCGGCCGCCTGCTGGCGGCCCACCCCGAGCTGCTGGTGGTGGAGGACGACCACGCGGGCCCGGTGGCGGGCGCTCGGGCGCGCTCGGTCAGCCAGGGCCGCCGGCGCTGGGCGGTGGTGCGCTCGGTCTCGAAGTCGCTGGGGCCCGATCTCCGCCTGGCCGTGATGACCGGCGACCCGGTGACCGTCTCCCGCGTCGCCGGCCGCCAGCAGATCGGCGCCGGCTGGGTCAGCCATGTGCTGCAGCGCGCGGTGGTCGAGCTTTGGACGGACAGGTCAGTTGCCCGCCGCCTGGAGCGGGCGGCCGCCGAATACGCTCGCCGCCGGGCGGAGCTGGTGGCGGCGCTGCGCCGGGTCGGCCTGCAGGCCCACGGGGCCTCCGGCCTCAACGTGTGGGTGCCGGTGCCGGACGAGGATGCGGCTCTGCGGCGGCTGGCGGCGGAGGGCTGGGCGGTGGCCCCAGGGCGGCGCTACCGGATCCAGGCCGGCCCCGCGATCCGGATCTCGATCGGGTCGCTCAGAGACGGCGAGGCCGCGCTCATCGCGCACGCCCTGGCGGGAGCGGGCACGTCCGGCCTGACGCGCTCTGCCTAGCCCACGGCTCCGCGCAAGCGGGGAGGGGGTTTCGGCGTTATCACGGGCATGGCGCGAGCCCTAACGATCTTTTTGGTCGGCGTGATCGTGGTGATCACATTCGGCGCCTTTGCCCGGGATGTGCTCGGCCTGAGCTGTGTAGGACCGGTTCTCCCCGTCTGGGGCTGCCTCAGCGAGCCGCTGCCCGACACCGTGCCCGGCAACCTGGGCATGCTCTGGTACGGGTTCCTGGCCGTGGTCGGTTTCGCGATCTGCTACGTGATCCGCGACATCGTCTATCTGGTGGGCCAGGCCATCGGCCGCAGAGCTTTCCCGCGCCTTGCAAAGGCCGCCGGCGTGGCCGCCGAAACGCCCCCGCGCAGCTACCGAATTCGCTAGAAAGCACAAAGAAAATTCCTTATCAGGCTTGACCGGAGCGTCGCGTTCGTTTACAAGGACGCTGCGGATTCAGTTCACGTCCTTACAGGAGGTTTTCATGGCCAAGTGGAACAAGCTGGCACTGAACATCGTGATGGTGGTGTTCGGTGTGCTGATGATCGTGGGCGGGCTTCTCGCCAGCGTGGGAACCACGATCTTCCCGTTCGATTCGCTGATCGGCACGCGCGCGACCATCGGGGCTGTCGCCTTCGGCGCAGGCCTCGCATTGGCCGGCATGCAACCAGCTGTGCCCGCGACCTGGGTCCGCGCCGGACTCTTCTACTGCGTTCTCGACGTCCTGTATGAAGTCGTCAACCTGTTCTGGCTGGGCGGCGCCGGCGTCAGCATCGTGAGCCTGCTCATCGCGCTGATCCTCGGCGGTCTGCTCATCTTCCTCTACCCGTCGCGCGGCGACCTTTGGCCGCGCAGCGTCAACACCGCTCCGGCGCGCGTCTAACCCAAGAACTTTTCGGGAGGCGGACTCACAACCACCGAGTCCGCCTCCCAATCGCACGTCACCGTAACCGGCCCGTTGCGCATGCGCAGCCGGTGGCCCGCCACTTGGACTTTCAGCTGATCTAAGTCCCCCGCGCGCACTTCGGGCAGCGCGCGCCGCAGGGCCAGCAGGCCGCGGTACCACTCCAGCATCTCCGCGTGCCCGCGCTCCGCGCGCTCCGCCCAGCGCAGGCGCGACGCCTCCAGGGTGGATTCCGCCTGGGGGTCGGGCACCTGCTCGGGCGACCAACCGAAGCTCGCGAATTCGCGCACGCGACCTTCCGAGGTGGCGCGCGCCAGTTCGGGATCGGTGTGCGATGAGAAATAGAGGAATGGGGTCGACGCTGCCCATTCCTCGCCCATGAAAAGCAGTGGCACGAAGCCTCCGCATAGCACCAGCGCGGCCGCCATCCGCAAGCGGGCCGGCGATATCATGGCTGCGGTTCGCTCGCCGCGCGCCCGGTTGCCGATCTGGTCGTGGTTCTGCGAGCAGGCCACGAACTTCTCGCCACCGAGCGCGTGCGGACGACCGTGGCGGCGAGCACGATGCTCAGAGTAGAGACCGTCGTAAACGTAGGCCCCGCGCAGCGCTTTGGCGAGCTGTTCGGATGAACCGAAATCGCGGTAATAGCCGACCCGTTCCCCCGTGAGCAGCGCGTGGAGGGCGTGATGGATGTCGTCGGCCCACTGCGCATCGAGGCCGTAGCCGCCTCGCTCGACCGGAGTCACCAATCGGGGATCGTTGAGGTCGGATTCGGCGACCAGGAAGCGCTCGCCCGGTGTGTGCGCGCGCAGCTCCTCCAGGATGTGCAGGGCAGAGCGGTCGAAGATCGCATGCACGGCGTCCAGGCGCAGGCCGTCGAGGTGGTAATCGCGCAGCCACATCTGCGCGTTCTGGATGCAAAAATCGCGCACCGGTGCCGAGTCTCGCCCGTCGAAGTTGACCGCGTCGCCCCAGGGCGTGCTGTAGCGATCGGTGAGGTACGGACCGAAGCGCGAAAGGTAGTTGCCCTCCGGACCGAAGTGGTTGTATACCACGTCCAGCACCACCGCCAGCCCTCGCGTATGCGCTTCGTCCACGAGCTTCTTCAAGCCTTCGGGGCCTCCGTAAGCGTGATGCGGCGCCCAGAGGTCCACGCCGTCGTAGCCCCATCCGCGGTCGCCCGCAAACTCGCACACGGGCATGAGCTCGATCCCGCCCACTCCCAACTCGACCAGGTGGTCGAGATGCTCCACCGCGCCCGCGAACGTCCCGGCGGCGCTGAAGGTGCCGACGTGCAGCTCGTAGAGGACGAGGTCGCGCAGCGGCCGGCAGCGCCAGGCCTGGTCATGCCAATCGAAGCGGCTGTGGTCGACGGTGCGCGAGGGCCCGTGCACCCCCGCCGGCTGCCACGGCGAGCGGGGGTCGGGGAGGCGGTCGCCGTCCAGCACGTAGCTGTAGTCGGTGCCGTGTACGGCTTCGGCCTCGGCGCCATACCAGCCTCGCTCGCCTGGTGTCATGGGTAGGCGGCGGCCGCCGAGCTCCAACTCCAGGCGGTGGGCTTTGGGTGCCCAGACTTCAAATCTCAACGAGTTAGCAGGGCCACCGGGAAGCTCTCCAGGACCTCACCGACCGCCACCTCGCCGCCCTCCAGCTCGCGGCCGCTCAGCTGGTCGCGCCAGGGGCCGACCGGCAGCTGCAGGGTGGTGTCGCTCCAACCGCCGGCGAGCCCGATGACCAGCCGCGGGGCCAGCGTTATGCAGGCGCCGCCGCGGATGAAGGCCACCAAATGCTCGGCCTTGGCGCCGCGTGCGCGCAGCGCCTGGTAGGAGGCGTCGACGAAGAGGTCCGGCCGCCGCCGCCGGAGCGCCAGCGCCCGGGAGACAAGAAGGAGCTTGGGCAGGCCCTCGTCGAGGCGTTCCCAGGCCTGCTCCACCGTCATCGCCGCGGACTCCTCGAGCAGCCGCACGCGCAGCTCGAAATCGACCGGGCGGCGGTTGTCGGGATCGACGAGGCTCAAATCCCAGAGCTCGCTGCCCTGGTAGAGGTCGGGGATGCCGGGAGCGGTCAGCGCCAGCAGCTTCATCGAGAGCGAGTTCATCCAGCCCGCCATCCTGAGCGGCGCCACGAAAGCGTCGAGGTCGCCAGTGAACTCGGGGTCGCTGAGGCAATCGGTCACGAACCCGCCCAAGGCTTCGTCGTAGTCGGGATTGGGATCGATCCAGGAGGTGTGCGCCTTGGCCTCTTTGCTGGCCTTCTCCATGTAGGCGAGGGCGCGGTCGAGAGGCAGCGGGTGGGCGCCCACCAGCGTCTGATAGAAGAGGTACTCGGAGTTGCGGTCGGGCCACTGGCCGGTCCGGTGGCGGGCGTTTATCTGGGACCAACGGCCGACCGCCCGCGCCCACTCGCCCGGCACCTCCGAGAGCAGCGCGAGCCGCGCGCGCACGTCCTCGCTCCGCTTGGTGTCGTGCGTTGAAGTTGCGAGCATGGTGTGCGGCCGCTTCTCGGCGACCGCCGCGCAGGCCGCGTGGAACTCCTCCAGCGTGGTGCCAAAGCGACCCGGGTCGCCTCCCACCTCGTTAAGCGCCAGCAGCCGGTTGTAGTTGTAGAAGACGGTGTCCTCCAGCCCCTTCGCCATCGCGGGCGAGGAGGTCTGCTGGAAGCGCGCCACGAACTCCGCCTCGTGCACGCCGGCGTGCTCGAGCAGGAGGACGTCGCCCAGGAAGTCGAAGAGCTGGCCGTCCAGGTCCGGCCGGAGCTCCTTGGCCGCCGCCACCGCCTCTCGCACGTAGCGGCGGTCGGCGTCGCTCAACCGGTGCTCCAGCGGGCGCACGTAGGTGCGGTAGACGGGCAGGCAGGCGATCGTTTCCCGCACCGCCTCGGTCAGCTCGTGGCGCGTGTAGTCGCGGTACTCGCGGTTGGCCTCGCAAACGTTGACGAAGGCCTGCACCAACCGGTTGACGTCGGCGCCGAGGATCTGGCGCAGGATGCGCCTCTTGGTCTCGTAGACCAGCTCCGGGTATTCGTGGTGCAGGCCCGTGAAGCGCTCATAGGCGCTGGTGAGCGCCCGCTCGCCAGCCGGGTCGATGTAGAGACCCAGAACCCGGTTCATGAACTCGTAGCCGGTGCTGCCGGCCACCGGCCAGGTCTCGGGCAGCTCCTCGCCGGCGGCCAGGATCTTCTCGACCACCACCCAGGCCCGGCCCGAGCGATTGTGCAGGCGCCACAGGTACTGCTCGGGGTCGCGCAGGCCGTCCGGGTGGTCGATGCGCACGCCGTCGAGCACTCCTGAGGCCAGCCAGCTCAGCAGCGCGGCGTGCGTGGCCTCGAAGACTGGCTCGTCCTCCACCCGCACACCGATCAGCGAATTGATGTCGAAGAAGCGCCTGTAGTCGAGGTCCTGGCCGGCCATCCGCCAGCGCGCCAGACGGTAGTTCTGGCGGTCGAGCAGACCGTCGAGCCGATCCGCCGAGCCGGTGATCCAGCCCACCACGCCGTCGACGCCTCGGGCCGCCAGCGGGTCGAACGCCAAAAGCTCGGCCAGCCTCTCCCGGATCGACTCCTTGGTGCGGTGCCGGGCCTCGGCTTCGTGCACCTGGGCCGGGGCCAGTTCCGGCAGCGCCCGGCATTCCTCGGCCAGCGCGTGCAGCTCGCGGCTGTGCGTGCGCTTGGCCGCCGCCTCCAGCAGCGCGTCCAGGCTGGCGGGGGCGATCGGGAACTCGTGCTGGTGGTAGCGGACCAGGAAGGAACCGCCCTCGCGCGCCAGCACCAGCTCGCCGGCTTTCAGGACGCGGCCATAGTGGTCGCCGAGGACGGGAAGCAGGATCACGTTCCGGAGCCGCCGCTCGGGGGGGTCCCAGGAGACGTCGAAGTAGAGCGCGTACTTCGACGAGGGACCGTTCTCGAGCACGTCCCACCACCAGGCGTTGTGCCGGCCGGCCATCGCCATGTGGTTGGGCACGATGTCCAGCACCTGGCCCAGCCCGGCCTCGCCCAGCGCCGTGCACAGGCGGCGCCACCCCTCATCCCCGCCCAGCTCGACGTTGACGCGCGTCGGATCGACCACGTCATAGCCGTGAGTGCTGCCCGGCGCCGCCTGCAGGTACGGGGACGCGTAGAGGTGGGTGACCCCCAGCCGGGCCAGGTAGCGCGCCTGGCCCGCCGCCTGCTCGAAACCGAACTCCGGCGTCAGCTGCAGGCGGTAAGTGGAAAGCGGATGCCGGCTATTCAACCCGGCGCAGGAGGCACAGCGAACGGTCGGCGACGGGCACCTTCTGGCCCGCGCGGTAGAAGCGGGGCAGTGATTCCACGGTGTCGAGGATGCGTATCCAGCGGGCGCCGAACTCGCCGCGCGGGAGCATGAACTCGAGCGGTTCGTGGTGCGCGTTGAACATCAGGAAGAAGCTGTCGTCCATCACGTGCTGGCCGCGCTGGTCGGGCGAGGAGATCTGATCGCCGTTGAGGAACACGGCCAGCGATTTGGCGAAGCCGTTGGTCCAGTCGTCCATCGTCATCTGGCCGCCGTCCGGCTTGAACCAGACGATGTCGAGCAGCTGCTCACCGTGGATGTCGCGGCCCTGGAACCAGCGCCGGCGGCGGAAGATGGGATGCTCGCGGCGCAGCTGAAGGGCACGCTCGGTGAACAGCAGCAGCCCGTCATCGCGGTGCTCCCAGTCGTAGTAGGAGAGGTCGTTGTCCTGGCAGTAGCCGTTGTTGTTGCCGTGCTGCGTGCGCCCGATCTCGTCGCCGCCGAGCAGCATGGGCACCCCCTGCGAGAAGAGCAGCGTGGCCAGGAAATTGCGCCGCTGCTTGTCGCGCAGGGCGTTCACCGCGGGGTCGTCGGTCGGGCCCTCGGCGCCGCAGTTCCAGGAGCGGTTGTGCGACTCCCCGTCCTGGTTCTGGTCGCCGTTGGCTTCGTTGTGCTTGTCGTTGTAGGAGACCAGGTCGTTGAGCGTGAAGCCGTCGTGCGCGG
>VBEO01000100.1 GCA_005881825.1 Chloroflexota bacterium
CATCAACGTCGGGGCCATCTTCGCCGCGCTGATCCCCGACACGCTGCGGTCGCGGGTGGCGGGCGCCTACACCGTCGTGAACTACGGGGTGCGCCCGGTCGGCTCGGTTCTAGGCGGACTGGCGGCCAGCTTGTTCGGTGTACGGCCGACCCTCTTCGTGGTGACCATCGCCGCCATGGCGGGCGTCCTCTTCCTGCTGCCCTCCCCCATTCCCCGCATGCGGGACCTACCGGAGCCCGCCGCGGCTACGCCGTGACGTTCACGGCCAGGTCCTCCGGCCGGGGATCGGGCTGTGCTTCCGCCCAGTCCGCTGCCTCGGCCGCCTCGCCGTCGCACTCGCTGCGCACACCTCGCGCCTGCTCGTCGCTCAGGCAGCCGCGTTCCGCGAGCCAGGCCTCGTACCGCAGGAGCGGGTCGTGCCGCGTGGCCTCCTCGATGTCCTCGGGCGGCCGGTACTTGGCCTGGTTGTCCTCCGAAGTGTGGGCATTGATGCGCCAGATCCGGGCCTCGATCAGGGTGGGCCCGGCGCCGGCGCGAGCCCGGGCCACCGCCGCCTGGCAGGCTGCGTAGCAGGCGGGCACGTCGGTCCCGTCCACCGCCACCCCGGGGATGCCGTAGCCTGCGGCCTTGGCCGAGAGGTCGAGATTGCCGGTTTGCAGCCTGAGCGGCACCGAGATGGCGTAGCCGTTGTTCTCGCAGACGAAGACCACCGGCAGCTTGTGGATGCCGGCAAAGTTGAGGCCCTCGTGGAAGTCGCCTTTGGAAGTGGAGCCGTCGCCGAAGGTGCAGAGCACCACCCCGCCATCCCCGCGCAGCTTGGAGGCGTAGGCCAGGCCCGCGGCTTTGGGGATCCAGGAGGCGACCACCTGGGAGACCGAGGCGATGCGCAGCCGCGCCGAGCCGAAGCAGCCGCCGGGGATGTTGCGGCCGGCGGTGAGCGGGTCGCCGGCCTTGGCGAAGACGGCCAGCATCCATTCGCGCGCCGTCAATCCGCGAGTGACGGCGTTGCCGAGCCCCCGGTAGTGCGGCACCAGCCAGTCGTGGGGCCCGTCCAGCGCGGCGGTGGAGGCGACCTGGATGCCCTCGTGCCCGCGGGCTGAGCCGACGAAGGGCGCCCGGCCCTGGCGCACGAGCATGTGCATGCGATCGTCGAGGGCCTTGGTCATGCACATCCAGCGATGGATGCGCAGGTAATCCTCTAGCTGACCTTCGGTCTGGACTCCCCCGACCCCTGCTCGCTGATCGGCGCCATCACCACCAGCACCCCGTACCGAAGCGTCGCCCGAGCCCGGCCCGGATCCACCCGTCGGGGCAGGTCCAGTTCCAGCTGCCAACGGCCCACGTGCCACTCGTGGCGATGGTAGTGCTGATCGGTCTGCGGGTACTTGTGCTCGGCGTTCACGGTCAGGCGCTCGGGGGTGACAAGGACCTGGGTTTGCTCGGGATGCGCGCCCGGGATGGGCAGGGCAACGCTGAGCTGGCCATTCCCTTCGTAGACGTTGGCGGGGGGCGTCTTGGCCTCGTCCGTCATGGCTCGCGCCATGCCGCCAGCCTACGATGCGGAGCCATGGATGTCCTGGTCGAGCTCTTCCGGCACAACACGATGATGAACCGGCGCCTCCTGGACGCCTGCAAAAGCCTCACGGCCGATCAGCTGAACTCCACGGTGCCGGGCACCTACGGCAGCGTCGGCGCCACCCTCGTGCACATGGCGAACGCGCAAATGGCCTATGCCGCCCGGCTGCTCGACGTTCCGCGTCCGGATCCACTGCTGCCGGACCCCTTCCCCGGTTTCGATGTGCTCGAGAAGCGGTTCGCGCTCGGCGACGCGCAGCTGGAAGAAGCGGCGCGAGTGAAGCCCGACCGCCAAGTCCAGGTGACCGGCGACGATCCGCCCGGCACCTGGACGATGCCCGTCTCGCTGTTCCTGCTGCAGGCGATCAACCACGGCACCGACCACCGCTCGCACGTAGCGACCATCCTCACGCAGCTCGGCATAGAGCCGCCCGACCTGGACGGGTGGGCGTACTTCTTCGCGAGCGAGCACATGGTGCCCGTCTGACTAGAAGCCCTCGGACGCGCCGCTCAGCGCCGCCGCCAGCTCCACCACGTCCTCGGCGGACACCCCGAGTCCCTCGAGGTGTGCGTAGTACCGCGATTGGAAGTCGGCGAAGTCGGAGCGCGCCGCGCGCTCCTCGCGCACTCGCTTGACCTCGTTCATCACCTTGGCCACCAGGTCGGAGTCGTAGCGCACGCCGGCCTCGCGCAGCGCGTGCTCGATCACCAGCGCGCCCGAGTGCTTGCCGTAGACATACTCGATGCGCGCGCCCAGGTCGTCGGGCGGGATGAACTGGTAGATCGCAGGATGGATGAGCATGCCTGCGGTGTGGATTCCGGACTCGTGGCGGAACACGTTCAGCCCGATGCCGGGCTCCATCGGCTGCACGGGGATGCCGCTGAAGCGCTCCATCCGCCGCGCCAGCTCGCGCAGCCGTTCGTAGCGGAAGCCAGGGATGTCGATGTCGAACAGGTACTTCAGCTGCAGCAGCACCTGGTGCATGGGCGCGTTGCCCGTGCGCTCTCCGATGCCGTTGACCGATGTCGTGAACACTTCGGCGCCGCTGCCCAGCGCCACCACGGTGTTCCAGGCGCCGATGCCGAGGTCGTTGTGGAAGTGCACCACCAGCGGCGCCTCAGGTGCGGCCGCCTTGATCTTCGGGATGTACTCGCGCACCGCGTAGGGCGAATAGCAGCCGACGGTATCCGGTGTCGACGGCCGCGTGCCGCCGGCAGCCAAGCCTTCGCGATGGATGCGCGCGACGTAGTCGGGATCGGCGCGCGACCCGTCCTCACCGCCGAACTCGATCTCGCGCGCGCCCTGCTCGCGGGCATACGCGATGGCCTCGCACATCATGCGCAGGTTGGCGTCGCGGTAGTAGTCGAGCGGCAGCTCCAGCCACTCCGACGCCGGGATGCCCTCGCGCGCCAGCAGTGAGCGCCCCAGCTTGTACTTGATGTGCAGGTCGGACGCGCTGGTGAACACGAAGTACGTCACCTCGTCGCGCGCATAACCCAGCTCGTCGATGGCCCGCATGGTGGCGTCGATGTCGCCGCGCGTGCTGCGCATCATGCACAGCACTTCCAGGTCTTCGCGGATCTCGCCGCGCCGGCGGCCTTCCAGGATCAGCTTCAGGGTTTCGCGCTCCGATTCCGAGACGGCGGGAAAGCCGACGTCCATGATGTGCACGCCGATCGCGGAAAGCTCCTTCGCGAGCTCGTACTTGACGCGTGGGGAAAATGCCACGCCGGGCATCTGCTCGCCGTCGCGCAGGGTGTCGTCGTAGACGCGGATGCGCTCCGGCGGCGGAAACTGGAGATCGTGCGCGAAGCGCGCCGGGTCCCGCGCGAGCTCCTCTAGAGGTTCTTGGAGCTCGACCGGCCCGTCGTCAGGCACTCGCCTGGGCCCGCTCCTTCAAGCGCTCGCGCACCCAGGGCACCAGCCCGCCCATCTTGATTAACTCGTTCATGAAGGGCGGGAAGGCGTCGCAGCGATATTCGTCGCCCTGTGTGAAGTTGCGGATGACGCCCTCGTCGAGGTCGATCTCCAGCTCGTCACCCTCCTTGATCGCCTCGGCGGCCTGCGGGGACTGCAGGATCGGGAAGCCGAGGTTGATCGAGTTGCGGAAGAAGATGCGCGCGAACGAGTCGGCCACCACCACGCTCACGCCCGCGCCGCGGATCGCCACCGGCGCGATCTCGCGCGACGAGCCGCAGCCGAAATTGGAGCCGGCCACCAGGATGTCGCCGGCGCTGATCTTCTTGGACCAGCCATCCTCGTTGCCGGGCACGCCTTCCATCGCGTGCTCGCCCAGCTTCTTCTCGTCCAGCGAGTAGATCGCGTACTTGGCCGGGATGATCTGGTCGGTGTCGACGTTGTTGCCGAAGGTCCAGGCGCGGCCGCGGATCATGGCGCTCACGCGTACACCAGCTCCCTCCCCACCACCTCCTTGGGATGCACGATCTCGCCCGCCACCGCCGAAGCCGCGGCCACCACCGGGTTGGACAGGTAGACCTGCGCGGTGGGATCGCCCATGCGGCCGGGGAAGTTGCGGTTGGACGTTGACAGGCAAACCTCGCCGGCGCCGACCACGCCCATGTGGCCGCCCAGGCACGCCCCGCAGGTGGCCACCGTCCAGCCCGCCCCCGCGTCCATGAAGATGCCGATCAGCCCCTCCCGCTCGGCCTCGCGCGCCACCTGCGCCGACGACGGCGTGACGATCAGGCGCACGTGCGGCGCGATGTGCCTGCCCTTCAACACGGCGGCGGCGCGCCGGAGATCCCCGATCTTGCTGTTGGTGCAGGAACCGATGAAGACCTGGTCGAGTCGGGTACCGGCCACCTCGTCGATGGGCGCCGTGTGGTCGGGCGACATCGGCCTGGCGAGCGTGATCGGGATCGCCTCGGCGTCGAACTCGAACGTCTTCTCGTACTCGGCGTCGGGATCCGAGTCCACCGGCGTGTAGGCGCGCTGCGCCCGGCCCTCCAGGAACTCCCTGGTGACCTCGTCGAAGCCGATGATCCCGTTCTTGGCGCCGGCCTCGATGGCCATGTTGGTCATCGTCAGCCGGCCCTCCATGTCGATATGGGCGATGGCATCGCCGGTGTGCTCCATGGCCTTGGAGCGCGCACCGTCGACGCCGATGGTGCCGATCACGTGCAGGATCAGGTCCTTCGCCTCCACCCACTGCGGCAGCTTGTGGTGGTAGACGAAGCGCAGCGACTCGGGCACCCGGAACCAGAGCTCCCCCAGCGCCATCACGCAGGCCAGGTCGGTGGACCCGATGCCGGTGGCGAAGTTGTTGAGAGCCCCGTAGGTGCAGCTGTGGGAGTCGGCGCCGACCACCAGCTCGCCGGGCAGCACCAGCCCCCGCTCCGGCAGCACGGTGTGGCAGATGCCGCCCTGGCCGACCTCGAAGTACCACTTGATGCCCATCTCGCGGGCGAACTCGCGCGTCATCCGGCCCAGGCCGGCGCTGGCGATATCCTTGGCCGGCTGGAAGTGGTCCTGCACCACGGCCACCCGGTCGACGTCCCAGACCTTCTGGGCGCCCATCTGCTCGCGCATGATCTTGCCGGCGGGCGGGATCGTGAGGTCGTGGCCCATCGCGAAGTCGATCTTGGCCAGCAGCAGGTCACCGGGCCTGACCGAGTCCCGGCCCGCGGCCCGGGCCAGGATCTTCTCGCTCATCGTCATGCCCATCGTTTGTCAGTCCCCCAGGTATTTCACGACCGCGTCGCCGGCTTGAGCCGTGTCGAGCGAGCCGCCCACGTCGCGGGTGCACTCGCCGCTCCGGAGCGCCGTCGCGACCGCATTTTCAATCCTCTTCGCAGCCTCGCCGAAACCGAGGTGCTCGACCATCATAGCCCCGCTCAAAATCGCCCCGACCGGGTTCACGACGCCCTTCCCGGCCAGGTTGGGCGCGCTGCCGTGGACCGGCTCGAAAAGGCCGCGGCCGCTGTCCGGATTGAGGTTGCCCGAGGGCGCCACACCCATCCCGCCGATCAGCTGCGCGGTCAGGTCGGAAAGAATGTCGCCGAACAGGTTGCCGGTCACGATCACCTCGAACTGCGTGGGGTCGCGCACCAGCTCCATGGCCGCGGCGTCGACGTACAGGTGCCGGGCGTCAAGGTCGGGATGCCGCGCCCGGGCGGCCGCGAAAGCGTCCTGCCAGAGGCCGCCGGCGAAGGCCATGGCGTTGGACTTGTCGACCATGCAGACCTCGCGCCGCGCCCGCGCAAACGCGTAGTCGAGGATTCGCGTCACGCCGCGGGCGGTGTTGACGTCTTCCTGCACGGCCAGCTCGTCTGGCGTGCCCCGCTTGAAACGGCCGCCCATGCCCACGTAAAGGCCCTCGGTGTTCTCGCGCACCACCAGCAGGTCGACCGGACGTCGCGCCGCCTCGCGCAGCGGCGACAGCCGGTCGTCGTAGAGGCGGGCCGGGCGCAGGTTGACGTAGAGGTCGAGCTCGAACCGCAATCGCAGCAGGACCTGGGCGGCGTAGCCGACGTTGGACACGCGGGGATCGCCGACGGCCCCGAAGAGGATGGCGTCGGCCTGCCGGACCTGCGCGAAGGTGGAGTCGGAGAGCGCCGGCTCGCCGCGCAAGACAGGCTCGGCCCCCACCTCGAACTCCTCGACAGCCAGCTGCTCGGCCAGACCCGCGGCGCGCAGCACCTTGATCGCTTCCGGAACCACCTCGCGGCCGGCCCCGTCTCCGGGCAGGACCGCGATCTTGTTCACGTTCAGGGCACGACGGCCGCAGGTGACTCCCGCAGCTTGAAACGCTGGATCTTGCCGGTCGCGGTCTTGGGCAAAGACTCGACGAACCGGA
>VBEO01000088.1 GCA_005881825.1 Chloroflexota bacterium
TGCACCGGCATCAGCTCCAGCGCGGTGACGCCGAGCCGCTTGAAATGGTCGATGGCCGCCGGCGTCGCGATTCCGGCGTAGGTGCCACGCAGCTCCGGCGCGATGTCCGGATGGCGGCAGGTGAAGCCCTTGACGTGCACCTCGTAGATCACCGTGTTGTGCATGGGCGTGCGCGGCGGGTGGTCGCCGTTCCAGTCGAACCAGCGGTTGGCGACCACTGACTTGGGAACGAAGGGAGCGTTGTCCCGGCGATCGGGCGTCTGGTCCTCGCGGCCGAGGCGGTACGGGAAGACCGCCGGGTCCCACTCCACCTGGCCCTCGATGGCCTTGGCGTATGGATCGAGCAGCAGCTTGGCCGGGTTGCAGCGGGCGCCCTTGCGCGGCTCGTAAGGGCCATGCACCCGAAATCCGTAGCGCTGACCGGGATAGACGTTGGGGACGTAGCCGTGCCAGCAGAGCGCCGTGCGCTCGGGTAGGTCGAGGCGGGACTCGTTGCCCTGGTCGTCGAACAGGCACAGCTCCACCCGGCTCGCCACCTCCGAGAAGAGCGAAAAGTTGGTCCCGGTGCCCGCGTAGCTCGCGCCGAGCGGGTAAGGAGTGCCCGGCCAAGCCTCCATCACGAGGCTGCCGGCCGGGAAATCGCCGGCCCTCCGTCGCCCGTGCGTGCCATCTGCGTTGTCATCTCCTGCGCGCGCTCAGTCACGCACCCTTGGGTGCGCTCCATCGCGTGCTCGTCGATTCCTAGCATCTGGCGCACCCGGACGCCGGATGACTCGGCGCTCCCCCGACCGTCATCCTCGCCCACCTAAGCTACCAGTGCATGGCGGTGCCGAAGGCCGAGGCGTGGGGCATCGAGCCTGGGTACCACGACATCGCCGGCGACTGGCGCACCCCCACACCGGAGGCCGAGGCCGCCCTCTTGGCGGCCATGGGGGCGGCAAGCGCCGAGCCCGACGCCATCCGCGCGCCCCTGGTTGTGACCGCAGGCGAGCAGCCCGCGATCCCCGAACCCGAGCTGCTGACCGAGGACGGCGCCCTGCTCGAGCTCGACGGCCGGCTGCCGGCGGAGCTGCCGCCGGGCTACCACCGGCTGCGCGACGACCGCCAGGAGCGGCGCCTGATCGTCAGCCCGGGCCGCTGCTGCCTGCCCGAGCGGCTGCGCGGCTTCGGTCTCGCGGTCCAGCTGTACTCGCTGCTCTCGGGCGGCAGCGCCGGCATCGGTGACCTGGCCGACCTCCGCGTGCTGGCCGACTGGGCCGGGACTGACCTGGGGGCCGCATTTCTGCTGGTCAACCCGCTCCACGCGCCGCTGCCCGGCCTGCCCCAGGAGCCGAGCCCCTACTACCCGTCCAGCCGCCGCTTCCTGAATCCGCTCTACCTGCGCCTGGACTGGCTGCCGGAGAGCGAGCGCCAGGAGCTGAACGCCGAAGGTCTGGTCCGCCGCGATCGCGTGCACGAGCTCAAGCTGCCGGCCCTGGAAGCGCGCTGGGAAACCGTCCGCGGCCGCGTCGAGAAGGAGCTGCGCGAGTTCCGCAGCCGGCGGCCGGGGCTTCGCGAGTACGCGGTCTTCTGCGCGCTCACCGAGACCCACGGCCGCCCCTGGCGGGAATGGCCGGAGGAGCTCCGGCATCCGGCGTCGCCGGCCGTGGCCCGGTTCGCTCGTGCCCAATCGGTCCGCGTCCACTTCCACGAATGGCTGCAGCTGATCCTCGACCGCCAGCTCCAGGACGCGGGCGCGGCGCCGGCCGGCCTGGTCAACGACCTGGCGATTGGCGTGAACCCGGACGGCGCCGACGCCTGGGCCTGGCAGGACCAGCTGGCGGCAGGCGTCTCCGTGGGCGCGCCTCCCGACCCGTTCAACGCCGAGGGCCAGGATTGGGGACTGCCGCCCTTCGACCCCTGGCGGCTGCGGGGGGCCGCGTACGAACCCTTCGTGCAGACCCTGCGGGCCGCCTTCCGCCACGCCTCCGGCATCCGGGTCGACCACATCATGGGCCTGTTCCGCCTTTACTGGATTCCGGCCGACAGCGGGCCGGCCGGCGGCGCCTACGTGCGCTACCCCGCCACCGACCTGCTCCACATCCTGGGCCTGGAGAGCTGGCGCGCCGGCGCCTACGTGGTCGGGGAGGACCTGGGAACGGTCCAGGACGAGGTCCGCGAGGAGCTGCGCCGGCGCCGGATCCTCTCCTACAAGCTCTACTGGTTCGAGCGGCGAGACCCAGCCCACTACCCGGAGCAGGCGCTGGCCGCCCTCACCACCCATGACCTCCCCACGCTGGCTGGCGTCTGGACCGGTAGGGACGCCATGCCAGAGGTGCAAGCGCGGCTGGCTCGACTGCCCGGAGCCGATCAGGACGTCCTGCGCGCCGCCTACACGGCGCTGGCCGCGGCGCCCTGCCGGCTGCTGGCAGCCACGCTCGAGGACGTGACCGGCATGGCCGAGAGGCCGAACCGGCCAGGCACCATCGACGAGCATCCCAACTGGTCTCTCCGCCTGCCGCTGACTCTGGAGGAGCTGATGGCCGACCCCCGGCCGCACGCGCTCGCCGGCATCCTGCGCCGCGACTGAGCCTCGTAGGCTCAGACAGCAGATGCCGCGCCGCCAGGGCCAGCCTCTCCAGGAATCCCAGAGCCGCTATCCGCCCATAGCCGACTACGCCTACATCAGCGACTGCCACTCGGGCGCTCTGATCAGCCGGGCGGCGTCCATCGACTGGTGCTGCATGCCCCGGGTCGACCAGCCCAGCCTTTTCGGCCGGCTGCTCGACTGGGAGCGCGGCGGCTACTGCCTGATCGAGCCGGTGGGCGGGCGATACCACGCGTCTCGCTGGTACCTCGGCCCCACCATGGTCCTGGAAACCACCTTCACCGCCGGTGGCGGCGAGGCCAAGATCATCGACTGCTTCACGATGCGGAAAGGCGGCCGCAAGGCGCCCTACCGGCAGCTGCTCCGGGTCGTGGAGGGCGTGCGGGGCAAGCTCGACTTCCGATTCCTGCTCCAGCCTCGGTTCGACTATGGCGAGGTGCGGCCCTGGATCCGGCGCCGCGGGCTGAACGTCTCGGCCGCGATCGGCGGGTCGCACGGGCTGCTGGTCTCCACCGACAGCGGCCTGGACTCGGGCGACCACCACGACCTGGTTTCCGAGTTCACGGTCCGGGCCGAGGAGCGCGTCCGCCTGTCGATGGAGTACTTCGCGCCCGAGATGCTGGAGGCCGAGGACCTGCAGCCACCGAGCCCGGAGGAGAACGACGCCCGCCTGGAAGAGACGCTGGAATGGTGGCGGCGCTGGGCGGCCCGCGCCCACCTGGAAGGCCCGGACGCGCCCAGCGTCAAGCGTTCGGCACTCGTGCTCAGAGCGCTGGTCAACGCCCCCACCGGCGCCATCGCGGCGGCGCCCACCACCTCGCTGCCGGAGCGGATCGGCGGGATCCGCAACTGGGACTACCGGTTCAGCTGGATCCGCGACTCGGCCTTCAGCGTTCGCTCGCTCACCGACATCGGCTGCGATCGGGAAGCCGACGGCTTCCGGCGCTTCATCCAGCGCAGCGCCGCCGGGTCGGCCCACGAACTCCAGATCATGTACGGGCTGGGTGGGGAGCGGCGCCTGACCGAGCTCGAGCTACCGGCGCTGGAGGGCTACCGGCGCTCACGCCCGGTGCGCATCGGCAACGGCGCCTCCAACCAGCTGCAGCTGGACGCCTACGGCGAGCTGGTGCAGCTGAGCTGGCATTGGCACGTGCGCGGCCAGTCACCGGACGACGATTACTGGCGCTTCCTGCTGGAGCTGGTGGAAGCCGCTTACGAGCGCTGGCGTGAGCCCGACCACGGGCTTTGGGAGGTGCGCGGCCAGCCCCGGCATTTCGTCTACTCGAAGGTCATGTGCTGGCTGGCCATCGACCGCGGCATCCAGCTCGCGACCGAGTGCCTGCGCAAGGCGCCGCTGACGCGCTGGCGGCGGGCTGCGGCCGAGATCAAGGCGACCATCGACAAGCGCGGCTTCGACCGCCGACGCGGCGTCTTCGTGCAGTTCTTCGGGGGCCGGCACCTGGACGCGGCGCTGCTTCTCCTGCCCTCGGCCGGGTTCGTCGACTGGCAGGACCCGCGCATGGTGGCCACCGTGGACGCCATCCGGGAGGAGCTGATGGTGGACGGCCTCCTGCGCCGCTATCAAGCCCGCACCACCCACGACGGGCTGCCCGGCCAGGAGGGGGTCTTCCTGCCGGCCTCTTTCTGGCTGGCCGAAGCACTGGCCCGGCAGGGGCGCCTGGAGGACGCGCGCGAGGTTTTCGATCGAGCGGCCAGCACCTGCAACGACCTGGGACTCTTCGCCGAGGAGTACAACCCCGGGGCCGGGATGATGCTGGGGAACTTCCCCCAGGGTTTGACCCATCTCTCGCACATGGCGGCCGCGGTGGCTCTCTCGCAGATCCAGCCGAGCGCCACGCACGCCACCTGACGACTATTTCCGAAAAGCACGAAATGTGATAGCCTTGCTGTCGCTATGTACGAGCGTCCCCCCGACACTCGAACCGACGTCGTGCGCGAGGAGCGCTACGTGGACGGCGCGCCGGTGCGGCCCCTGACCCCTGCCGAGCCCACCTTCGTCGATCCTTACAACTACCGGGCAGTGCAGGCCGCCTGGTTCGTGGTCGCCGTGATCGTGACCCTGATCGCGATCCGGTTCGTGCTCAAGATGTTGGGCGCCCAGCAGGCCGAGTTCGTGGCCTTCATCTATGGCGTCACGGCGCCCCTGGTGGCCCCTTTCCGCGGCATCTTCTCGGATTCGGCGCAGGGCTTCAACGTCTTCGAGGCCTCGTCCCTGGTGGCGATGGCCATCTACCTGCTGATCGGCTGGGGCGTCGTGGCCCTCATCAAGCTCCTGACCGCACCCCGCCGCCGGGGCATCGCGCCCTAACACACGACCAGGCCCTCAGGGGCAGGGCGAGCCACCGCCGCACCCGCTGCACACGTAGGTGCTGGCGCTGGGCACCGCGTGGAAGTTGGCCGGGTGCTGGGCGGTGGCGTCGTAGTCGCCGCCGCCGCACTGGCCGATGTGCCACTGCCAGAGCACGGCGTGGCTGCCGCCCAGCACGTTGCGCTCGATGCGGGTGAGGGTGGCCGGGACCTGCGCCCGCGTCTTGGTGCAGGTCTGGCAGCCCCACAGCCAGAGCACGAAGGGCCGGCTGGCCCGGAATCCACTGCCCAGCTGCTGGTCCCAGAAGCCCGGGCTGACGTAGATCCCCGGCCGCAACCTGGCCGAAAGACCTGGGTTGTAGGTGTGGAAGTAGTCGAGCCAGCCGTCCACCACGCGGCGGTTGGTGGCGTGGTCGCCGGCCCAGCCCGGGTTGCCGCCCTCCAAGTCGGCGAACACGGCCAGCCCGCTCACGTACTGCGAGTTGCAGCCGTGGTGCCAGGCCGCGATCGCGGCGCGTGCCTGGGCGCGCCCGTATGTGTAGGCCTGGGCCGCCGTCCGCCCACCGGCGCCGGCCAGATCCCAGTACATGTAGGTGCGGTCGTTGCCGGCCGCCCGCGCGGCCGCAGCGTTGAAGTTGGCGCAGCTGGGCGTGGTTTCGCCACCCAGGTGGCCGAGATAGAACTGCTGCGGCATGCCGGTTCCGGCGGCCGCGGTGTTGGTGTCGGTGCCCCAGTAGGTGGTCGCGGCCGCGGCCTCGATCGGCGCCAGGCCCGCTGCCGCCGCCCCCGCCACCACCGCCGCCTTACCGGCCAGCTGCAGCAGCTCGCGCCGGTCGATCTCCCCGTCAATGGTTTCCTTCTTCTGCATGCGTGGAGGCTGTCCTGACCCTTGAGCGGAGTCGAATCAAGAGCCGTTAAGATCGCGCTCCCGCATGGCTGAGGGCAGGGGTCGCAAGGTCCGGCGGCGGATCGCGGGCGCGGCCGCGGACGCCATCTCCGAACGCGGCCTGGGCGGCGCTTCGATGCGCGAGGTGGCGGAGCGCTCGGGCGTCTCCAAGTCGCTGATCCACTACTACTTCAGGGGCAAGGAAGAGCTGCTGGCAGAGGTCGTGAGCGCGCTCGAAGACGAGGTCGACGACTTCTGGCGGCGCGCCGTCCAGGACGAGGACGACCCCTTCGAACGCTTCGTCGCCGACGTGCAGGCCCTCTGCGACCTCTACTTCGACCGGCCCAAGTTCTGGGAGCTGCTGCTGGAGCTGTTCGTCGCCAGCCGCCGCAACCCCAAGCTGAAGCCCGCCGCCAAGCGGCTGATCGGGCGCCTGGTGAGCGAGCTGCGGATGGAGGCGGAGGCCACCGCCGGCAAGCTGCCCGTGCCCTCGCCGATCCCCGCCCGCGACGCGGCCACCATGGTGGCCGCCCTGATGTACGGACTTGGCCTGATGCACCTGGTCGACGGCCGCGACCCGGTTCCGGCTCTGCGCGCCTTCGTGCTGACCTCGTTGATGGCCGCCGGCCTCACCTATGTCCTGGCCGGCCAGGAGCCACCGCTGGACCGGCTCTTCGCCCTCGCCCAGGAGTTCCCGCGGAACCGTTCGTGACGGCGCCCTACCCCTCCGGCGAGCAGCATGCCATCAGCTTCGGCGAGCAGACCGCGGTCGTGGTGGAGGTTGGCGGGGGCCTGCGCGAATACCGGGTCGACGGCTTCGACGTGGTCGACGGCTACGCTCCCGAACAGCTGGCGACCGCCGCCCGCGGCGCCCCTCTGATGCCGTGGCCCAACCGCCTGCGCGACGGCCGCTACCGGTTCGACGGAGTCGACTACCAGCTCCCGCTGACCGAGCCGGCCCAACGCAACGCGCTGCACGGACTGGCGCGCTGGTCGGCCTGGCAGCGGTCTCAGCACGCGCCTGAGCGTGTGGTCATGACGCACCTGCTCCATCCCCAGCCCGGCTACCCCTTCACGCTGGGGCTGAGCGCGGACTACTCGCTGTCGGCTGCCGGCCTGAAAGTGGTGCTCACGGGCCGCAACCTGGGTCCGCGGCCGGCGCCCTTCGGCGCGGGCCAGCATCCCTATGTGCGGGTCGCCCGAGGCCTCATCGACGGAGCGCGCGTGCGCTCGCCGGCGGCGCTGCGCTTGCGCACCGATGGCCGCCAGATCCCCGTCGGGGAGCCGGTGCCGGTCCGCGGCAAGTACGACCTCCGACGCAGTCCGCGCCTGGGCCCTCGGGTGCTGGACACCGCCTTCACCGGCCTGGAACGCGACCCGGACGGGCTCGCGCGCGTCGTCATGACCGGGCCGCAGCGGCGGGTCACGGTGTGGCTGGACGCCGGGTTCGAGCACCTGATGCTGTTCACCGGCGACACGCTGGCGGGGGCCGAGCGGCGACGGGGCCTGGGCGTGGAGCCCATGACCTGCGCGCCCAACGCCTTCCAGAGCGGGCTCGGTCTGCGCGTGCTGGAGCCTGGCGAGGAGCTGACGGCGAGCTGGGGAATCACGGTCGAGAAACCGTGATGAGCGTCATAAACCGGCCCGATTCGATGCGCCGGTAACATCGGCTCATGAGTGAAACGCGAAGTCGCCTGGAGGGTGCCGACGGCCTCGAATACCACCCTCTAGAACGGGTTCGCGAGCTCGGCCTGGGCGACGCGGCGCCCCTGCCCATGACCATTAAGGTCCTCCTCGAGATGCTGCTGCGCGACCTGGAGGCGGGCCGCGTCGAGGAAGCCAGCGTGCGCGCCCTGGCGGGGTGGCCCAAGAAGCCGCCGGAGGGCACCGAGCTGCCCTTCACTCCGGCCCGGGTCTTGCTGCAGGACTTCACCGGCGTGCCCGCGGTCGTCGACCTGGCCGCCATGCGCACCGCGATCGAGAAGGCGGGCGGCCACCCCGAGCGCGTCGACCCCCAGGTCCCGGTCGACCTGGTCATCGACCACTCCGTCCAGGTCGACGTCTTCGGCAACGTGCGCGCCTACCAGGACAACATCGAGCGCGAGTACGAGCGCAACGGCGAGCGCTACGCGCTGCTGCGCTGGGCGCAGCAGGCGTTCCACAACTTCACGGTGGTGCCGCCCGGGATGGGCATCTGCCACCAGGTCAACCTCGAGCACCTGGCGCGGGTGGTCCAGGTCCGCGAGGTCGACGGCCGGCGGGTGGCCATCCCGGACACCCTGGTGGGCACCGACTCCCTCACCACCATGGTCAACGGGGTCAGTGTGCTGGGCTGGGGCGTGGGCGGCATCGAGGCCGAGGCGGCCATGCTCGGCCAGCCCATGTACCTGCCGACGCCAGTCGTGGTGGGCGTCAAGCTGCTGGGCGCGCTGCCCACCGGCTCCACGGCCACCGACCTGGTGCTGACCCTGACCGAGATGCTCCGCAAGCACGGCGTGGTCGACAAGTTCGTCGAGTTCTGCGGCGACGGCCTCTCCTCGCTGACGGTCTCCGACCGGGCCACGCTCTCCAACATGTGCCCGGAGTACGGCGCCACCTCCGCGCTGTGGCCGATCGACCAGCAGACGCTGCGCTACCTGCGGATGACCGGCCGGCCTGACGAGCTGCTGCGGCTGGTCGAAACCTACGCTCGCGCGCAGGGGATGTTCCGCGAGGACGGCGACCAGATCCCCACCTTCACCGAGGTGCTGGAGCTCGACCTCGGTTCGGTCGAGCCTTCGGTCGCGGGTCCCCGCCGGCCTCAGGATCGGGTGGGGCTGCCCAAGGTCTGGGAGAGCTTTGCGGACGTTTTCATGAAAAACGGCAACCATGACGCCGCCGAGCAGCTGGAGCGCTTCAAGGGCGAGGGCGGCTCCATGGACGCCACCCGCAAACGCGAAGAGCGCGAGGGGGGCCTGGCCGTGGCCGACCACACCGAGACCGACGTCAAGGTTCGAGACGGCTCCGTGGTGATCGCGGCCATCACCTCATGCACGAACACCTCGAACCCGTCGGTGATGATCGCCGCCGGCCTCCTGGCCCGAAACGCGGTGGAGCGTGGTCTCACGATCCCGCCCCATGTCAAGACCTCGCTGGCGCCAGGCTCCCGCGTGGTCACCGACTACCTCAAGAAGGCGGGCCTCATGGAGCCGCTCGAAAAGCTCGGTTTCTACCTGGTGGGCTACGGCTGCACGACCTGCATCGGCAACTCAGGGCCGCTGGCCTCGCCGCAGGTCGAGGAGGAGGTGCAGGCCCACGACCTGAGCGTGGCCGCGGTGCTCTCCGGCAACCGCAACTTCGAGGCCCGCATCCATCCCCTGGTCCGCGCCTCTTACCTGGCATCACCGCCCCTGGTGGTCGCCTACGGGCTGGCGGGCAGCATCCGGCGCGACCTAACGGACGACGAGCTCGGGCACGACAAGGACGGCAAACCGGTCTTCCTGAAAGATCTCTGGCCCTCCGCCGAGGAGGTCGAGAAGACCGTGCGCGACTGCGTGGAGACGGAGTTCTTCGACCGTGAGTACTCGACCATCTTCGACGGCGACGAGAACTGGAAGCGGATGCAGGCGCCGACCGGTCCCGCGTACGCGTGGGACGCCAAGTCCACCTACGTCCGCAATCCGCCCTACTTCGAAGGCCTGCAACCCGAACCGGAGCCGCTGCAGGACATCGAGAACGCGCGCGCGCTGGCGATGGTTGGCGATTCGGTCACCACCGATCACATCTCGCCGGCGGGCTCCATCCCGGCCGATTCACCGGCCGGCAAGTACCTGATCGAGCGCGGCGTCGAAAAGCCCGACTTCAACTCCTACGGCGCCCGTCGCGGCAACCACGAGGTGATGATGCGCGGCACCTTCGGCAACATCCGCCTGCGCAACGAGCTCGCCCAGGGCAAGGAAGGCTACTGGACGGCGCACCAGCCGGACGGCGAGGTGATGACGATTTTCGAGGCCTCCGAGAAGTACCGCGAAGAGGGCGTGCCGCTGGTGGTGATCGCGGGCAAGGAGTACGGCACGGGGTCCTCGCGCGATTGGGCGGCCAAAGGACCCAACCTGCTGGGCGTGCGGGCGGCGATCGCGGAGTCTTTCGAGCGTATCCACCGCTCCAACCTGGTGGGCATGGGCATCCTGCCTCTGCAGTTCGCGCCCGGCGAGTCCCGATCGTCCCTGGGGCTGACCGGGAGCGAGGCGTTCACCATCCGCGGCGTCGACGGCATCAAGCCGGGTGACGAGGTCGAGGTCGAAGCCGACGGGCGCAAGTTCAAGTGCCGCGCGCTGATCAACAACGACGTCGAGCTCTCCTATCTGCACCACGGCGGCGTGCTCAACCTGGTCCTCCGCCACCTGATGCAGTAGCGATGAGGCTGGGCTTCAGCCTCGATCCGCGGCTGCAGCTCGATGCGGGCGACGAGCTGGCACTGGTCAAGCGTGGCGCCGAGCTCGGCTACGAGTCCGTCTGGACACCCGCCACGCCTGAGCCCGAGGCCTTCGACCGCTGCCTGCGCTGGTACGAGGCCGCCGGCCTGCCCGTCGGGATAGCGGTGGTTCCCGCCTCAGGGCAGCCGCCCGACGTCTACGCCGAGCGCGCGCGGCGCGTGCACGAGGAAACCGGTGGCAACTTCTGGTTCGGCGTGGGCAGCGGCCAGATGCTGCACGCGGCCGAGGGGATGCGTGACTACCTGGAGCGGCTGCGCGACCTGCTGCCGGGTGGGCCGCCGATCTACCTGGCGGCGCTGGGACCGCTGATGCTGCGCCTGGCGGCCGAGGCCGCCGACGGGGTCTCGTTGAACTGGTGCTCGGCCGAGGCGGTGGCCTGGAGCCGGCAGCGTGTGGAGGCCGCGGCGAGCGCCGCCGGCCGGCCGGCGCCGGTGCTCAGCATGTACATCCGGACCTGCGTCGACCCCGACGCCGAGGTCGCGCGCGACACGCTCGGCCGGGCAGCGCTCATGTACGCCCTGGGACCGCCGGCGTACCGCAGGCACTACGAGCGGATGGGCTTCACCGAAGAGCTGCGGTCTCTGGAGGAAGGCAGTGCTCAGCCATCGGCCGCCTTCCTGGCCGCCTCGGGCGCGGCGGGAGCGCCGGGCGAGGTCCGGTCGCACTTCGAGAGCATCGCGGCCGGGGGTCTGGACGTTGCCATCGTGCGCGTGCTCAGCCCGCGGCCGGGTGACACCGAGGCGGTCGTGCGCGCCCTCGAGGAGTGCGCGCCCAAGGCGGTGGCGCCGGACTAAGATCGCCTGCAGGTTCGCCCTCATGGCGGGCCGCGTGTGCCGCTCTGGCGGGGAGGTACCGATGGAAGTCAGGACTGACGCCGATCGGATCTTGGAACAGGCGGTCGAAAGAGGCGCCGCCGCCGGGGTGGTGGCCATCGCCGGCAATCCTCAAGGGGTCGTGTACGAGGGCGCGTTCGGCATGCGCGCGGCCGGCGGCACCGACCCCATGACGGTGGACACGGTTTTCTGGATGGCCTCCATGACGAAGGCGGTCACCTCGGTGGCGGCGCTGCAGCAGGTCGAGCACGGCCGGCTGGCGCTGGACGAGCCGATCTCCAACGTCCTGCCGCAGCTCAAGGAGCCCAAGGTTCTAGAGGGCTTCGACGCCTCCGGACAGCCGAAGCTGCGGCCGGCCAGGCGCCCGGTGACGCTGCGCATGCTGCTGACGCACACCGCGGGCTTCACCTACGACATCTGGAACGCCGAGATGGGCCGCTACATGGAGCACGCAAAGATCCCGGGGATCATCGAGTGCAAGGACGTAACCCTCGACACGCCGCTGGTCTTCGAACCTGGCGAGCGCTGGGAGTACGGGATCAACATCGATTGGGCCGGCAAGGCGGTCGAGAAGGTCAGCGGCCGGTCACTGGAGGACTACTTCAAAGCCTTCATCTTCGGACCCCTCGAGATGAAGGACAGCGGCTTCCTGATCGGGGCCGACCAGCGCGCGCGGCTGGCCACCATGCACGTCCGGATGCCCGACGGCACCCTGGCGCCGATCGAATTCGAGATGACGCAGGCGCCGGAATTCTTCATGGGTGGCGGCGGCCTCTACTCGACCTGCCGCGACTACCTGATCTTCCTGCGCGCACTGCTCAACGACGGCACGCTCGGGGGCGTGCGCATTCTGGCGCCGGAAACCGTCGCCGAGATGAACCGCAACCAGATCGGCGAGCTGGAGGTCACGAAGCTGGTCACCGCGATCCCGGCCAAGTCCAATGACGCCGAGTTCTTCCCCGGCATGCCCAAGAAGTGGGGACTGGCCTACATGCTCAACACGGCCGACGCCGACACCGGGCGGACGGCTCTGAGCGTGGCCTGGGCCGGGCTCGGCAACACCTACTACTGGCTCGATCCGACCGCCAAGCTGGCGGGCGTCATCGCGACCCAGATCCTGCCCTTCGCAGATCCGCAGGTCCTCGATACCTTCGCAGCCTGGGAGAAGGCGATCTACTCCTCACGTTCGTAAGTCGTGCGCAGCGTTCGCGCAGCCGGGCGGAGGCACGCTCCGCCCGGCTTGTGCGACGAATCGCGCCGCTGCGCCGGCTGCCGGGCTAGGCCCGGCCGAAAGCTCCGGCGTGAACCCTCTGCGGCGTCTTGTGCCCCCGACCCGCATCGCAGGTGGGGCAGTAGGCGACCGCGTCGAGGTGGAGCGGCAGCAGCCCCGGGATGAGGATGGTCCATTGAGCGCGGTGGAGGAACCAGCAGAGGAGGTGGGGCATCTCGGGCGCAGACGCTATCGGCGGGTCAGCGACGCTGCGTGGGCAGGGTGGTTAAGAGTCGTAAGGTCGGCAGAAATCGGCCGAGCGCCGGCGGCGGAACGGAAAAAGAGCGCGCAAAGGGTGCCGGCGCCGGCGCTCGGCACAAGAGGCCTAGTTGTAGGCCCCAACCATCTGCGCGGTCAGCGTCTCCTCGGCGGCCTGAGCCTCTTCGCCGCGGGCCTGTTCGAAACGATCTGTGGTCTTCAACTCCAAATCCACCTCCACACCTAACGCTGGAAAAACAAAAACCCCGCCTCCTCTCTGGAGGCGGGGTTCGCGCCGCTGCCTCTAGGGCACGCGCTTCCCCGCCCCTCTAAGGAGGAGAAGCCCGCCGATCTCGGCTACGACCCGAACCTTCACGCCGCCGCCTCCACGGGCAGCCGGCGCTCGTGCCCGCACTCGGGACACTCGAAGAGCCCAACCAGTTCGCCCGGCCGGTTGGCGTCGGAGTGCAGCGTGCGCAGGCTCATCCGTACGTCACCGTCGTGGCGCGCGCAGACAGGCGCCTCGTCGTGGCTCATGGCAGCAAGACTAAAGCGGCCGGGAGCACCGATCTAGTGGGGCAGGCACAAGCCCTGGGCCGCAAACTTGTGAAAGCGCGCCATAATCACCGCCATGGCGCTCGAGGAGCCCACGACCTACCCGCGACCGACGGTGCGGGAGGCGATGGGCTTCGGCGGATTCGCCCGCGCCCAACTGCTGGGCGGTGCCGGCGGGCTCGATCGCACGATCGAATGGGTGCGGCTGATGGAGACGCCGGAAACCGTGCGCGTGCTGCGCAAGGGCGACCTACTCCTCACCACCGCCTTCTCGATCAAGGACGATCGCCGCGCCCAGATCGACCTGGTCGACGGCGTGGCCCGGGCCGAGGGCGCGGGTCTCGTGGTCAAGCCGGAGCGCTACCTGAAGGAGCTGCCGCCGGAGATGCGAGCCGAGGCCGACCGCCTCGACCTCCCCCTCTTCGAGCTGGAGGACGCGGTGCCCTTCGTGGACGTCATGGAGCCGCTGCTGGAGCGGATCATCAACGCCGAGCACTGGCGCCTCAAGCGCTCGCTGGACATCCACAGCCGCTTCACCGAGTTGGTCCTGGACGGCAAGGGCGTCAACGAGATCTGCCGCACCCTGGCCGAGCTGCTGGACGCCGCGGTTTCGGTCGAAGACGCCTCCTTCCACCTGCTGGCCCATGCCGGCGGCTCCGCCAACGACCCTCACCGCAAGGAGACCATCGCCCGCCACGGCACTCCGGCCCGCGTCGTCTACGACCCGCAGGTCTCGCGCTTCCTCAGGGAGGTCGAGGTCAACCGCCACCCCAAGCGGATGCCGGCCTTCCCCCACCTCGGACTCAACCGGGAGCGGATCCTGGCCCCGATCCTGGCCGCCAACCAGGTGCTCGGCTACATCTCGGTGATCGACAGCCAGCCCCAGGTCGAGGAGCTCGCCTACATGGCCGTCGAGCAGGCGGCATTGGTGGTGGCCCTCGCCCTGACCAAGGAACGCGAGGTGGCTGAGGTCGAGAGCCGGGTGCGCGGCGAGTTCCTGGACGACCTGGTCGCCGGCACCTACGGCGACGAGGCCGCCGCCCAGCGCCGAGCCCGCCATCTCGGCTACCCGCTGCAGGGCACCCACATCCTGATGGCCGTCGACGTTGACGACTTTCGTGGCTTCCACCGCGCCCGGCAGATCAGCGAGGACGCCATCCAGGCCCTGAAGCGCGAGCTTTTCCGCCGGGTGGCGATGGTCGTCAAGGCGTCCCATCAGCGCGCTCTCCTGAGCGCCCACTCCGATTCCGTCTACGCCCTGCTGCCGCTGGGCCTGGGCGCCGACCACCCCGATGCCCAGCGCCGGGCCCACCAGCTCGGCCAGCAGGTGCAGGAAGCGGTGGCCGGCTGGAAGCCGGGCTTCACGGTCTCGGTCGGCCTGTCGGCGGCGATCGAAGCTCCGCTGGGTGTGGCCGGCGCCCACCGCGAGGTGACCGCGGTGATGGAGACCCTCGGCCGTCTCAAGCGCTGGTCGCAGGTGGTCTCGGTGCCGCAGCTGGGCGTGACGGGGCTCCTGGCAGGGGTCGACCACGAGCGGCTCCTGGAGTTCGCCCAGCGCCACCTGGGACCGCTCATCGAGCACGACCGCGCTCGCAGCGGCGACCTGGTGGAGACGCTCAAGGCCTACCTCGAGGCGGGTGAGCAGCAGGCCGCCGCCAAGCGACTCGGCATCCACCCCAACACGCTGCGCTATCGCCTGGACCGGGTGCGGGAGATCAGCGGCGCCGAGTTCGAGGACCCCGAGACGCGGCTCAACCTCTCGGTCGCAGTTCGTGTCCAGGGCCTGCTGGGGTTGTGAGCTGCTGACGAGCTTCCAGCCGGTCTTTTAGGGCCGGTCCACTAGTCCGTCAACCCGGGCGGCCGGTAGCTTTCCGCCCATGCCGCCACCGCATGCGCTGGCGCATGCCCGCAAGGCATATGAGGGGACGACCCGCACCGAGCGGGCGGCCTGCGGCATGGGCTTCGTGGCCACCACCGGCCCCGAAGCCACCCACGACGTGGTCGCTATGGGCGTGACCGCGCTCGCCCGCCTGGCCCATCGGGGCGGCCTGGACGCCGACGGCAAGAGCGGCGACGGCGCCGGACTCATGATCCAGGTCCCGCGCGGCCTTTTCGGAGCCAACACCGCGGTCGCCGTCCTCTTCGAGTGGGACCAGAGGGCTCGGGAGATCCTCGCGCAGGCGCTGGCCGCGCACGGGATGGGCGTGGCCGACTGGCGCGCGGTCCCGGTCGCTCCCGAGGAGCTGGGCGAGAAGGCTCGCCGCGACATGCCCACGATCTGGCACGCGGTGATCCCCCGTCCCGACGCCCCGGACGGCGAGTGGGAGGACCGCCTCTACCGGGCCCGACGGCAGGCCGAGCGCGTCGCGGCCGCCGCGCGCGTCCGCCTCTACATCCCTTCCTGTTCCTGCCGCACCCTCGTCTACAAGGGCTTTATGGCGGGCACCCACCTGGCCGCCTTGAGATCAACACCGTCGAGGGCAACCGGTCCTGGATGCGCGCCCGCGAGGCCGAGCTGCCGGCCGAGTTGCGGCCCGTGATCTGGGCTGACGGCTCGGACTCCTCGGCGCTCGACAACGTGCTCGAGCTGCTGGTCCGCCGCGGCTTCGACGTCGCCGAAGCCCTGATGACGCTGGTGCCCGACGCCTGGGAAGGCCGGGGTGACATGGCGCCCGCGGTCCGCGACTTCTACCGCTACCAGACCACCCGCTTCGAGCCCTGGGACGGACCGGCCGCGCTGGCCTTCAGCGACGGCGTCTTCGCCGGCGCCGCCCTCGACCGCAACGGCCTGCGTCCTCTCCGCTACCAGGTGACCTCGGACGGGCTGGTGGTGGCCGCCAGCGAAGCGGGCGTGGTCCCGCTCGAACCGTCGCGAGTGATCGAGCGCGGGCGCCTGGGCCCGGGCCAGATCCTGCTCGTCGACACCCGCGACGGTGCCGTCCTGCGCAACCACGCGGCCAAGGCCCGCGTCGCCAGCCGCCACGACTACGCGCTGCTGGCCGACCGCATCCTGGTTCCCGTCCCCAAGCGCCACATCGACGTTGAGATCCCTCCCGATCTCGCGCGGCTGCAGCACATGCACGGCTGGGGCTTCGAGGACCGCAAGCTGGTCGTGGAGGCCATGGCCGAACAGGCCCTGGAGCCGAACTGGTCGATGGGCGACGACACCCCGATAGCCATCCTCGGCCGCACCCAGCGCCGCCTCTACAACCACTTCCGGCAGCGCTTCGCACAGGTGACCAACCCGGCCATCGACTCCCTGCGCGAGCGGGCGGTGATGTCGCTGCGCGTGGTCCTGGGCGCCCGCGGGACCACCCTCGACCCGGAAGGCGATGCCAACGCCGAGCTGCGCAAGCGCCACCACCCGGCGCTGACGGCTGACCGCCAGTTCACGCATCGCCTGCTGGAGCTGGAGTCTCCGATCCTGGGCGAGGGCGAGCTGGCGCGGGTGCTGGAATCCGCGCTGGTGCTGGACGCGAGCTTCGCGCCCGTGGAGGGCCTGCGCGCCGCCCTCGAGCGGCTGGCCACCGAGGCCGAGCGGGCGCCCGAAGACATCGTCGTGCTCAGCGACCGCCGGGCGGGTCGGGCGCGCCTGCCGATCCCGATGCTGCTGGCGGTGGGCGCCGTCCACGAGCGCCTGCTGGCGAGCGGGCAGCGAATCCAGCGGGACGTGGTGGCGGTGGCCGGAGACGCCCTCGAGGTCCACGACGTGGCAGCCCTGGTCACCGCGGGCGCCAGCGCGGTGCACCCGTACCTGGCCCTGGCCGCCGCCCGCAGCCACGATCCCGCCGACGGCGAGCACCGCTACCGCCATGCACTGGAGCATGGGCTGCTCAAGGTGATGGCCAAGATGGGCATCTCCTGCGTCTCCAGCTACTGCGGCGCCGAGGTGGCGGAGGCGTTGGGCCTGGGGGCCGAGGTCATGGAGCTGTGCTTCCCGAAGGTACCCAGCCGGATCGGCGGCTACTCCATGGACGACCTGGAAGCGCGTGTTCGGGCGGCGCACGCCGAGGCCTGGGCCGCCGAGGCCGCGAGCGACGCGCTGCCCGACCACGGGCGCGTGCGCTTCCGCAAGGCGGGCGAGTTCCACGCCTACAACCCGATCGCGGTGCGCACGGCCCAGAAGGCCGCGCGTGAGAACGACCCCGAGGCCTACGCGAAGTGGCGCGAGCTGTCGACCATGGGCCCACCTCAGGACCTGCGCGACCTGCTTCTGGTCCGCCCCGCCAAGGAGCCGGTGCCGCTGAAAGAGGTCGAGCCGGCCGCCGACATCGTGCGCCGCTTCATCTCCACGGCGATGTCCCTGGGAGCGCTCTCGCCCGAGGCGCACTCGGCGCTGGCCATCGCCATGAACATGGCCGGGGCCCGCTCCAACTCTGGTGAGGGCGGCGAGGACCCGGACCACTACGACGACCACGGCACCCGCCGCGACAACCGCATCAAACAGGTCGCCTCGGCTCGCTTCGGGGTTACCCCGCTCTACCTGAAGCGGGCCGACGAGCTGGAGATCAAGATCGCGCAGGGCTCCAAGCCGGGCGAGGGCGGCCAGCTGCCGGGGATCAAGGTGACCTCCCTTATCGCCCGCCTCCGCCATGCCCAGCCCGGGATGCAGCTGATCTCACCGCCGCCGCACCACGACATCTACTCGATCGAGGACCTGGCCCAGCTGATCTACGACCTGAAGGCCGTCAATCCGCGGGCGCGCGTGGGCGTCAAGCTGGTGGCCGAGGCGGGCGTGGGCACCATCGCGGCCGGTGTGGCCAAGGCGCACGCGGACTACGTACTGATCAGCGGCCACAACGGCGGCACCGGCGCCTCCCCCCTCTCCTCCATCAAGGGCGCCGGCATTCCCTGGGAACTCGGCCTGGCCGAGACCCAGCAGGTGCTGGTCGAGCAGCGCCTCCGCGAGCGGCTGTCGGTCCGCACCGACGGCGGCTTGAAGAGCGGTCGCGACGTGGTGGTGGCCGCCATGCTGGGCGCCGAGGAATTCGGCTTCGGCACCGGGGTGCTGGTCGCGCTCGGCTGCGACATGGCCCGCCAGTGCCACCTCAACACCTGCCCGACCGGAATCGCCACCCAGCGCGACGACCTGCGGGCCAAGTTCGAGGGACGGCCTGAGCACGTCGTCAACTACCTGACCCTGATCGCCCAGGAGGCGCGCTCGGTGCTGGCCAGTGCGGGTGCACGCAGCCTAGACGAGGTGGTCGGCCGTCCCGAGCTGCTGGATTCGGTGCCGCACGAGACCGTCGACGTCTCCTTCCTGCTCCGGACGCCGGCCGATCCGGCGCTGCCCCGGCGCCGGCTGTGGCCCCGCAACGGTCCGGATCCGGAACCCACCCCGCCCAGCGGGCGGATAGACAACTCGCACCGCGCCGCCGGGGCCGGCCTCAAACGCGAGCGCCGCCTCTATGCCGGCAGCGCCGGACAGTCGTTCGGGGCCTGGCTGGACGAGGGCTCCGAACTGGTTCTGGAAGGCGAGGCCAACGACTACGTGGGTAAGGGCATGGGCGGCGGTGTGATCGTCGTCAGGCCCTACGCGGATGACGCCTCCACCGATCCCGTGCTGGCCGGCAACACCTGCCTGTACGGCGCCACGGGCGGCCGCGTCTTCGTGGCCGGCCGCGTGGGCGAGCGGTTCTGTGTGCGCAACTCGGGCGCGGTGGCCGTGGTCGAAGGCGCGGGCGACCATTTCTGCGAGTACATGACCGGCGGCGTCGCCGTGGCGCTTGGGCCGGTGGCCTGGAATGTGGGCGCGGGCATGACCGGCGGCGTGGCGTACGTGCTGGACTACGACCAGCTCAACACCGACTCGGTGGTCGCCCGGCCGGTTCCCGAAGAGGACGAGTCAGAGCTGCGGGCGCTGCTCGCCGAGCACTCGAGGCGCACCGGCTCGGCGCGCGCGGCCGCCCTGCTGGCTGACTGGCCCGGGGCACTGACGCGCTTCCGGCAGATCGTGCCGGTGGCGATCGAGAACCCACCCGCTCCGGCCGCGGTCGAGACCGAGCCCGAATCGGTTCGCGAAGCGCCCTAACCCTCAGCACCCAGCTAACGAGTTAGGTGCGACAATCGATTGCTGGCATGCAGCGGAGGAGACCCGATTCGCCGCCCAAGTTCCTGCTCGTGGGCGGAAGGCTCTGCCTCGATTTCTGCAATACCATCCGCGACCGCGAGGGAGAGCCCGAGGAGCGGCTGACCGATTACAACGAGCTGGTAGGTTGGAGCTGGAGGGCAGGCATCTTCAACGCCGAGGAGGCCGCGCGCCTGAAGCGCACGGCGCGCCGCAGCCCGACCGAGGCGGTGTCGGTGCATGAGCGAGCGATCGCCCTGCGCGAAGCCCTGCACGCCGTGTTCCTCGCCGTACGCGGGGGCCGGCGGCCGCGGCCGGCGCAGCTGGAAACCCTCAACCACGAGCTGGGCCGGGCACTGGCCCGCTCCCAGGTGGTGGCCGCCGAAGGCGCTTTCACCTGGATCTGGGCCGAGGGCGGGCGGGCGCTCGACTCTATGCTCTGGCCGATCGCGCGCTCGGCCGCCGACCTGCTGACCTCGGGCGAGCTGGACGCGGTCCGCCAGTGCGGCGGGCGCGCCTGTGGCTGGCTTTTCCTGGACACCTCGCGCAATCGCACCCGGCGCTGGTGCGACATGCGCGTCTGCGGCAATCGCGCCAAGGCGCGCCGCCACCACCAGCGCCTGCGCGCGGCGGGTGCCGCGTGATCACCTCCCAGCGCTGGACGCGTGAGGCGCGCGAGGACTTCATGACGCACAACGTGGCCGCGGTCTACGAAAAATTGACGCAGGGCTACACCAGGGCGTTGCGCGCGCGCGAGCTGGTTTACGCAGCCGCCGGCGAGTGGCCGGGGCTGGTGCCGAGCGAGGCCGAGGTGCTGGCGGAGCGCGAGCGGCTGCAGAAGGACAAGACCGGACTCGAAATCGATCAGGGCATCTTCCTCGGCTACGTGCTGGCGGAGCCGCGGGCCGGCCGCCACCTGATGTGGGCGATGCAGCGCCCGCGTGCGGACTCGCTGGCGGCGCTGGAGGACTTCCGGCGCACGGGTGCCGCCGACCTGGGCACGGCTCGGGTAGACCGGCGCGGCAACGTCGGCCACATCACGCTCCAGAACCACGCCTATCTGAACGCCGAAGACGACGAGTCGAATGCGGCAGTTGAGCGGGCGGTCGACCTGGTGCTGCTGGACCCGGAGATCCAGGTCGGCGTGCTGCGCGGCGGTCCCTCTACCCACGCCAAGCACGCCGGCCGCCGGATCTTCGGCTCCGGCATCAACCTCACCAAGCTCTACCTGGGCAAGATCGGATTCGTCGAGTTCCTGATCGAGCGCGAGCTGGGTCTCAACAACAAGATGTACCGCGGCCTCGCTCGCGAGACATTTGTCGACGGCGGCCTCGAGGACAACGTCGAAAAGCCCTTCATCGCGGTGGTCGAGTCGTTCGCGATCGGCGGCGCCTGCCAGTGGCTGCTGATCATGGACCGCGTGATCGCCGAGGCGGGCTCCTACTTCAACCTGCCGGCGCGCAAAGAGGGCATCATCCCCGGCTCCGCCAACCTGCGTTTGCCACGCTTCGTGGGCGACCGCCTCACGCGGCAGGGCATCTTCTTCAACCGCGACTTTCCGGCCGACAGCCCGGAGGGCCTTCTGCTGGCCGACGAGGTCGTGCCCGCAAGCGAGATCGAGGCGGCCATCGAGCGCTCCTGCACCGAGATCACGGGCGCGGGCATGACGTCCCTCGTGGCCAATCGGCGCATGCTCCGGCTGGGCCAGGAGCCGCTGGATGTGCACCGCACGTACATGGCCTGGTATGCGCGCGAGCAGGCCTACTGCCAGCACAGCGAGGCCATGATCTCCAACCTGGAGCGCAACTGGGACGCGCGCAGCCGAAGGCTGCACGACTCAGGACTAGCCCCCGGACGCGAGCTCCAGCACCCGTAGATTGGCGATCGACCACGCCGGTGGCAGCGGCGATGGACCGCCGGCCTGAGCGGCCTGGGTGAACTCCTCGACCATCACCTGGTAGGGATTCACCGGTTTCATGGAGGTGAAGGGCTTCTCGACGCGCGTCACCTCCTGGTCGGTCACCACCTCCAACGCCTGGTGCTCCGGTGACTCCATCGACGCCCACACCGAGGCGGTGGCGCCGGACGGGAAATGGAGCAGGGCGGTGGTGGTCATGTCGACCGCGCCGCGGTGGGCGAAGGCTCGGACCTGGTCGGGCTCCCCGAGCAGCCAGCGCGCGACGTCGATGCAGTAGCAGCCCACGTCGTAAAGGGCGCCGCCGCCCAGCTCGGAGCGGGCCCGGTAGTTCTCGGGATCCCGCAGGTGGAATCCGAAGGTCGCGTGCACGTGACGGACGGAGCGGCCGCCCAAGGAGGAGGCCAGCATCCGCATCTGGGGATGGAACCGGTACATGAAGGCTTCCATCAGAAGCCGGCCGGCGGCGCCGGCCGCGGCGGCCATCTCCTCGGCCTCGGCGGAGTTCAGTGCCAGCGGCTTCTCGCAGAGCACGTGCTTGCCCGCCGCCAGGGCGCGCAGCGTCCAGGGCCGGTGGGCGTCGTTGGTCAGGGGCAGGTAGACGCCGTCGATGTCCGGGTCCGCGAGCAGGTGGTCGTAGGTCGCGTGCACGCGGGGCACTCCGTGCCGCGAGGCGAGGGCCTGCGCGCGCTGCGGGCTGCGGCTGGCGATCGCCAGCGGCTCCGAACCGGCCGCAGCCCGCATGGCCGGCAGCAGGGCTTTGTCTGCTATATCGGCGGCCCCGAGCACGCCCCAGCGGAACGCTGCTATGCGCGGACCTCGATGGCCTGGCCGGCGGCGATCGAGCGGGTGGCCGCCTCCATGACCGCCACGTTGCGCCGCGCTTCGGCCGCCGGCACCGCCAGGCGTTCGCCGAGCAGGAGGTGATCGGCCAGGTTCCGGTAGAAGCCGTGGCGCGCCCGCGGCGCCTGGCCCAACCGCGAGCGGGTGCCGTCGGGCAGGTGCAGGGTGACCTCGGCCGGCGACTCCGAGGGCGCCAGGACCTCCTCGACCAGGTCCCCGGTCCAGGCCCGGGACTTGACCGCTTCCTGCCGCCAATCGCCCACCAGCGCGCCGCGGGTTCCCAGCAGGTACCACTTGGGCTTGAGCGCGGCCGCGATGTCGCTCTGCATGAAGGAAGCCTGGGCGCCGCCTTCGAAGCCCACGTCGACGCGCACCTGGTCGGAGTTGCTGACGTCGTGCCAAACGCGCTTGTGCGCCACCGCGCTCACCGAAGTCACCGGCTGCGGGAAGAGGGTGAGCATCCAGTCGAAGTAGTGGGAGCCCCAGTCGTAGATGGTGCCGCCCGAGATCGGCTGATGGCTGTGCCAGTACGAGCAGGGATGAGAGAAGCCGCCGATGAAGGACTCCATGTAGAAGGGCTCGCCGATGGCGTCCTCCGCGATGGCCGCCCGCAGGGCCACGAAGTCAGGATCCCAGCGCCGGCTCTGGTAGACGGTGACCGCGCGCTCGGCCGCGGACGCGGCCGCCAGCACCTGGTCACACTCCTCGACCCGGAGTGCGAACGGCTTCTCGCAGATCACGTGCTTGCCGGCGGCGAGCGCCTCCAGGCAGGCGCCGGCGTGGGCGACGGGCGGCACCCCGACCACCACCAGGTCGACGCCGGGGTCGCTCAACAGTGTCTGGCTGTCGACGTGGACGTCCACGCCGAAGGCGGCGCGCGCCTGCTCCCGGCGCTCCGGCAGGCGGTCGCAGACGCCACGCAGCTCGAAGCCCGGAACATCGCTGATCGAGGTGGCGTGCTCGCGGCCGATGGCGCCATAGCCGAGCAGCCCGACGCCGAGCGTGGGCGCGGCCTCCAGTCCGGCCGCGTGCCGCAGCGCCCGGAAGACCAGGCGCGCGAAGAGGTCCGAGCTCCAGGTCGCAGGGCCGTGGCCCAGGCCCATGTGGACCAGGCGGCCGGCACCAACCGGCTGGCTGAAGGCGACTACGCGCTCGCCATAGTGCCAGGGCGCGGTCAGCAGCACAGTGGCGTCCGGGGGCGGTGGGTCGGACAGGAAGAGCTCGTCCTGCACGCGCAGCTCGGGATCGAGGCGGTCGGTGAGCGGGTGGCCCGGCACCGGCCGCAGCAGGAGCTCGGTCTCGGGGCCGGGCTCGCCGGGCGCCCAGCCCGCGGCCGCCCAGGCGTTGAGCGTCCCATGCAGAGCGACCACGCCACCTCCCGCCCGCAGGAAATGGTCCACCTGTTCCGCCTGCTCCGGTGGCTGATCGGCGGCGATCAGCACCGCGCGCTGGCCCGCCAGGCGCCCGCCCACATCCAGGTCGAGCTCAAGGCCGACCAGCCGGCTCAACAGAGGGCCCGCCAGGCTCGCGTACCGATGTGCTCCGCGTTCATCGAAGAGCGCCAGCACGCGCAGCCGAGGTGACTCGCTCACCTGGTCAAGTTAGCGCGCGCAGGATCTCGAGCGTCTGCCGGGCTGCGCGCGCCCAGGAGAATTCGGCCGCTCGCCTGCGGCCGGCGGCGGCCAGCCGAGCGCGTAGTTTCGGGTCATCCAGCAGCTGCTGGAGGCCGCGCGCAATCGCGGTCTCATCTTCGGCATCGACGGCCCGCGCCCCGTCACCGGCCAGCTCCGGCAGAGCGCCGCGGGACCCGATCAGGGCTGGCAGGCCCTCCCGCATGGCCTCCAGCAAAGGAAGCCCGAAACCCTCGTACAGGCTGGGGAAGGCCAGCGCCACGGCATTTCTGTAGAGGCCCAACAGCTCCGCATCCGAGACGTGGCCGAGCAGGCGCACGCCCGGCGTGTTGCGGAGCAGATCCATCGCCTCGCCGTACGCCCAGCCTTCGCGACCCACCACCACCAGCGGCGGCGGCTGTTCGAGGCGGCGATAGGCGCGCAGCAGGCGCGGATAGTTCTTGCGCGGCTCCACGGTGCCGACCGCGAGCAGGAAGCCGGGCTCCAGGCCCGCGGGCAGCGGCGCCGCCTGAGCTCCCAGCAGGGCTGGGGCTTCAGGCACTACATGGACCCGCTCAGCGGCGATCGCCGGGTAGGCGGCAAGGAGGTCGGCGCGGGTGGCCGCGGAGGGGACCAGCACCGCCGCCGCCCGCGGCAGCGAGCGCGGAAACAGCAGTCCCTGGTACAGCCGCTGCTGCCAGGGCACCTCGGCGGGGCGGACCTTGAACGCCAGGTCGTGCACGAAAACCACCGCCGGCGGGGCGTCGGGCCGCCTCCGGGGCGGGCTAGGCCAGTAGGGATAGAAGATGGCGTCCAGTCCGGCCGCCGCTTCCACGGACGGCAGCCAGGTGAGCTTGTTGGCGACCTCGTGGCGGTGTGGTGAGAGCAGGAAGCGCGCCGGCGCGTCCGCCAGCGCCGGCACCCGCTCGCGGCTGCAGAAGAACGTCCACTCGGCGTCGGGCGCGGACTCCAGGAGGGCGCGCGTGAGGTCGACGGCGACGGTCACCATGCCGACCCGCGGGCGCCAGCAGGCGGTGAGATCGACCCCTAGCTTTACCGCCAAGGGGCTAAAAATAGAAGGTCCCCCACCGAAGGCGAGGGACCCTCAAGAAAGGAGGGAGGGCAAGCTCAAGCTTCGCCGGAGCGAAGCACTGACCGCCATTCTACCTCCGACCTCCGAAGGCCAGTCAAGGTTCGTTGAACTTTTGTTAGCGCGCCCGCGGGCGCTTTCAGATGATCTCCGAGTAGCGGTCGAAGACCTCGCGCAGGTCGGGCGGCGGCTCCAAGCCGCGCTTTTTCATGGCCTCGAAAAGCGACAGGATGTGGCGCACGCCGGCCAGGTTGACGCCCTTCTCGCGCGTCAGGTGCTGGATCACCTGCAGCTTGCGGATGTCGCGCTGGGAGTAGCGCCGCCGGTTGGTCGTGGTGCGGAACGGCTCGATCAACCCCACGTCTTCGTAGAGCATCAGCGTGCGGGGGTGGGTTTCCAGGATCTCCGACGCCACGCTGATGGTGTAGAGGGGCTTGTCGAGATCGAAACCGGGCTGCAGGGAGCCTCGGGCGCGCGCCACGGCTATTCCTTCAACCAGCCCTCGACGCCCCGCGAGAGGTTCGCGGGGGTCGTCTGGCTCTTGATCAGATATTCGAGCGCGCCCAGCTTGAGGCCGCGCTCGACCAGTTCGCGCTCGCCGTAGTTGGAGAGGATCACGACCGGAATGTGGCGGGTGTCATCGGAGGAACGGAGACCCTCCAGGACGGCGAAGCCGTCCATCTTGGGGAGCCGGATGTCCAGGAAGATGATGTCCGGTTTCAGCTCCTGGGCCAGCTTCAGGCCCTCCTCGCCGTCCTTGGCCATGTTGACCTGGTAACCGTCCAGCTCGAGCTTGAGCTTGTACATCTGGGCCACGGTTGGGTCGTCCTCGATGAAAAGGACGTTGACCTCATCGGTGCTCACTACCTCACCCCTCCGCTGAAGGAGAACATCTGATGGCAATCCTATCAGGAAAATTGAAAATTCCCATCATTTGTTAGGGGTTCTTTGCTGTAGCTAGCCGGGCGGGCTAGATCGCTTTCGGGCGGCGTCCCTTGGCGGCGGCTGCCCAGAGACTTTCGAGGTCGTAGTACGACCGCTCCCCGGGCAGGAAGACGTGCGCCAAGACGGAGTCGAAGTCGAGCAGCACCCAGCTGGCGTCCTGGTAACCATCCACGCGCAGGGGCCGGATGCCCTGCGCCCGCAGGCGCTCCAGCATGGCGTCGGCGATAGCGCGCACCTGCCGGTCGGTGTCCCCCTCGCAGATCACGAAGTATTCGGCGATGGTGGTCTTGCCGCGCAGGTCGACGAGCACGGGCTCCCACGCCTTCTTGTCCTCGGCGACGGCCAGCAGCTCGTCGGCCACTCGCCGGGGCGAGAGCTCCTCAGTCAACGCCCGGATTATTCCCGATGCCGCCCGCTGTACAAACCGCGTTCGGCGAGATACCGGGCGACCTCGGGACGCACCAACCCGTCCAGGCGGCCGTGTTCGGCGAGGACCCGGCGCACCTGGGTGGCCTTGATATCCGGCGTGCTGGCGGGACACAGGATCACCCGCGCCGGATCCAGTCCGGCCGCGCGCAGATCGTCCGCGCTGGGCGAAGGCAGGCCGGGCCGGTTGACCACGATCAGGCGGGCCAGCTCGAGGACTCGCTCAGGCTGGTGCCAACTGCGAATCTCCCTGGCCGCGTCCCAGCCCAGCACCAGGAAGAGTTCGGCGGCCGGGTGCCGGGCCAGCAGCTCGGCCAGGGTGTCGACCGTGTAGGAGGGGCCGGCCCGTCGCAGCTCCAGGTCGGAGACCTCCAGCCGGGTCAGGCCGGCTGCCGCCAGCCGGGCCATCTGGTATCGGTCCTCGGCCGACGCTTCGGCCGGCCGGCGATGTGGTGGGCGGGCCGAGGGGACCAGCAGCACGCGGTCCAGTCGGCCGCAGTCGAGGGCGGCCTGCGCAACCGCGATGTGGCCGAGGTGGATGGGATCGAAGGTTCCTCCTACCAGCCCGATGCGCTCGCTCATCCGGGTTGGTACTCGAACTCGAGCTCGCCGATTCGAACCGTGTCCCCCGGCTCCACGCCCGCCGCCTCCAGTGCGGCCGTGATGCCCAGGCGGTGGAGCTGGACCTGGAACCAGTCGAAGGAGTGGCGGGACTCCAGGTCGGTGCGGGCGATTAGGTTGAGCGCGCGCTCCCCCACCACCTCGTAGCCCCAAGGCCGTTTGCGCACACCTGGAGCGGACGCCGCGCGCCGCGGCTTCAGCTTCTGCACCGCGGGTCCCGCTGCCCGCTGCGGCCGCGGTGCCTCGGCCACCGCGTGGTGGATGGCCGCAACCAACTCTGGCACCCCGGCGCCGGTCTTGGCCGAAACGAAGTGCAGGCCCGCCCGGCGGGTGCGCCGGCGCAGGGCCGCCGCGGGCTCCAGGTCGATCTTGTTGACCACCGTCAGCGCCGGCCGCGCCGCCAGCTCGGATGAGTAGGCGCTGACCTCCGCGCGCACCTTGGCCAGCTCTCCGAAGGGATCCGGGGCACTGCCATCGACCACGTAGACGAGCACCCGCGTGCGCTCGACGTGGCGCAGGAAGCGCAGGCCCAAGCCGGCCCCGTGAGAGGCGCCTTCGAGCAGCCCCGGGATGTCGGCGACGACGACGCGATCCCCGGCCGTGGTGGTGGCCACACCCAGCTCGGGGTCCAGTGTCGTGAACGGATAGTCGGCGATCTTCGGCCGGGCGGCCGAGATCGCGGCCAGCAGCGACGACTTGCCGGCGTTGGGTGGGCCGACCAGGCCGGCGTCGGCGATCAACTTCAGCTCCAGGCGCAGCGTGCGCGCCTCTCCGGGCCGGCCGGGCTCGGCAAAGTCGGGGGCCTGTTTGATCGAGCTCTTGAAATGCAGGTTGCCGCGACCGCCGGCGCCGCCCCGGGCCAGCACAGCCTCAGCGCCCGGCCGGTCGAGATCGGCCACCTGCTCGCCGCTCGCGTCGTCGACGATCTGGGTGCCCACCGGCACGCTGAGCCGGATGTCGGCTCCCGCCGCGCCCTCCTTGCGGGCTTTGGCGCCCGGCTTCCCATGTCCCGCCTGCCAGCTGCTCCGGCTCAGGAAGGCCTGCAGCGAAGACTCCTGTGGAGAGGCCACCGCCACCACCGAGCCCCCGCGCCCGCCGTCGCCGCCGTCGGGGCCGCCATGGGGGATGAAGGGCTCGCGGCGGAAGGAGGCCGAGCCGCGTCCGCCGTCGCCCCCGCGCACCCGGATGCGCACCGAGTCGACGAAGGTGCTGCTAGTTGCTCTCGATCGAGACGCGCCGGCCATCCTTGCCAACGCGTTCGTACACGACCTGGCCCGGCCGCAGCGCGAAAAGCGTGTGGTCGCGGCCCTCGCCGACGCCCGTGCCGGCGCTGATGTTGGTGCCGCGCTGGCGGACGATGATGGCGCCCGCCTCCACGGCCTGGCCGGCGTAGATCTTCACGCCCAAGCGCTGAGCGTTGGAGTCGCGTCCGTTGCGGGAGGAGCCGCCGCCCTTCTTATGCGCCAACGGGCTCGGCTTCCTTGCTCTCGGCCTTCTCTGCTTTCTCGGGCTTCTTGGCGGCCGCCCTGCGCCGCGGCGCGGCCTTCTTCTTCTTCGGCTTTTCCTCGGCCTCCGGCTCCTCGGCCTTCGCCTGCTTGCGCTCGGGCTTGCCGCCGACCTGGAGGATCTCGATGGCGGTCAACCCGGCGCGGGCTCCACGATGCACCCGCACCCGCTTCTTGGATTTGTAGCGAAGGACGTCGATCTTGGGACCTTTGGCGGGCCCGATCACGCGGGCCAGCACGGTGACGCCCTCGACCGCCGGTTGGCCGATCTGCACCTCGTCGCCGTCGGCCAGCATGAGCACCCGATCCAGCGTCAGCTCGGCGCCAGGGTCGCCGCTGAGGCGATCGACCAGGATGCGATCGCCGGGGGCGACGCGGTACTGCTTGCCGCCGCTGACCACGATGGCCGACAGCGGTCCTTCTGGCTGGGGCACGAAGCAGGAATTATACCGGCAGCCTGATCGTGCCCGATTCGGTCAGCGGCACCCGGCCGGCCGGCCCCGGGCTGACCAACGGCCGGCGGAGCACCACCGACTGCACCAATCCCAGCATCACCAGGTAGGTCAGCAGGGCCGAGCGCCCGTGCGAGATGAAGGGCAGGGGGATGCCCGCGATCGGCGTCAGGCCCACGTTCATGCCGATGTTCTGGACCACCTGCGTGAACAGGATCACGGCCGCACCGGCGCACAGCAGGAACCCGAAGCGGTCCGGTGCGACCGCGGCCGCCCTCGCCACCCGGTAGAGGAGGATCGTGAACAGTCCCAGCAGCAGCAGGCTGCCGAGCAGTCCGAACTCCTCCGCATAGACGGCGAAGACAAAGTCGGAGGTGCGCTCCGGGATGTAGCCGAGCTGGCCCTGGAGGCCGTGCAGCCAGCCCTGGCCGAAGATCCCGCCCGACCCGACCGCGATGCGCGCCTGGATCAGGTTGTAGCCGGCACCCAGCGGGTCCTGGGAGGGGTCGAGGAAGATCTGCAGGCGCTGGCGCTGGTAGCCCCGCAGCAGGTGCGGCAGCAGCGGTACCGCGACCGCGACACCGGCCAGGATCGAGGCCAGGACCAGCCTCGGCGCCCCCGCCAGGAAGAGCAGGCCCAGCAGCAGGGAGGCGAAGACGATGGCGGTGCCGAGATCGGGCTGGTAAAGCACGAGCAGCGTCGGCGGCAGGCCGAGGACGCCCAGCATCAGCACCTCGCGCCGGCCGGCGGTCTCTCGCCGCGCCAGAAAGGCCGCCAGGGCCACCAGGACCAGCAGCTTGGCGATCTCCGACGGCTCCACCTGGAGGCCGGCCACCCGCATCCAGCGCTGGGCGCCGTAGGCCGTGTGCCCGGCCACCTCGACCGTTATCAGCAGCAGCAGCGCCAACCCGTACAGGTAAGGCGCGGCCGGCTGCAGACGCCGGTAGTCGAAGGCGGCGGCGGCCACGTAGAGCAGCAAGCCGGCCGCGACGCCCCCCACCTGGGACGCGAAGTCTGCGCGCGAGGTCGAGAACAGCGTCATCAGCCCCAGCACCACCAGGGCCGCCAGGGTCAGCGCCTGCGTCAGGTCAGCTCTGCGTACCAAGGATCTGGGCGCGGTGGCTGTAGTAGTAGTCGGCGATCTTGACCGCCACCGGCTCGGCGGTGTCATGGCCCTCGCCGCCGCCCTCCACCAGGACCACGATCGCGATCTCCGGATGGTCGTAGGGCGAGAAGAACGTGAACCAGGCGTGCAGCGGGAGGTCGGTGCCCGATCCGCCGTACTGCGCGGAGCCCGTCTTGCAGCCGCCGTCGTACTTGAACCTGTCGTTGCGGAAGAGGAAGCCGGTTCCATAGGGCGCCTGCAGGCACTGCCGCATGCCCTCGCGTACGACCTCCAGGTTGGCCGGCGAGACGGGCACCGTCGACACCGGCTTGGCCTGGGCGGTGGCCGCCACCCGGCCGCCTGGCGTTCGGACCTGGCTTACCACCGTCGGCTGGAGCAGTGTGCCCCCGTTGGCGATCGCGCTGACGTACATGGCCTGGATCAGCGGCGAGGTCAGCAGCGCCGACTGGCCGATGCCCATGGTCAGCGTCTCGCCCGGGTTCCAGCGGCAGCCGGGCGCTTCCGTCGCCTGGCATTGGGCGGCCTGCCAGGCCTCGTCCGGGACCAGGCCGGCCTGGGCGCCCGGGATCTCGAAAATCGGCGCCGACCCGTAGCCGAAATCCCTGGCGTAAGCAGCAAGAGACATGTCGCCCACGCTGTCCGCGACCCGGTAGAAGAAGGTGTCGCAGGACACGGCGATCGCCTTCTCGACGTTCATCTGCCCCATGTCGTAGCCCGCCCAGTTGCGGTAAGTCCACCCGCCGTAGGTGATGCCGGCCGGGCAGGGAAGCACGCTGTCGGCGCCGATCTTGCCGTCCTGCAGGCCGGCCGCCGCGGTGATCATCTTGAAGGTCGAGCCCGGCGGGTATAGACCGGCCAGCGCGCGGTCGTATAGCGGCTTGGCCGGGTCCTGGAGCAGCCGCTGGTAGGCGGCGGCCGAGATCCCCGCGGCGAACTGGTTGGGGTCGTAGCTCGGCGCGCTCACCAATGCGAGCAGCTCGCCGTCGCGGGGGTCGACGACGATGGCCGCGCCCGCGCGCACGCCCGCCGATTGGATGCCCTCGCGCAGGTACTGGCCGACGGCCTGTTGGAGGCCGGCGTCGATGGAGAGGTAGACGCTGTCGCCGGCCACCGGCGGGTCCTGGGCGAGCGTGCGCATGGGCAGTCCGGCGGCATTCGTCTCCACGTCGGCCCAGCCGTTGCGGCCGCGCAGTAGGACCTCCAGGCCGGCCTCGACGCCGGCCTTGCCGGCCGTGTCGTCGGGGAGGTAGCCGAGGTTCTTGAGACGCGCGTACTCGTCCGAGTCGAGCCGGTTCGTGTAGCCGAGGACGTGGCCGAAGTCCTCCCAGTCGGCGTAGGTGCGCAGCGGAGTCTGATCCAGCTGGAATCCAGGCAGCTGGGGCAGCCGTTCGGCGATGGCCTGCGACTGCTCGGCGGAAAGCCCCGACTTGACGGTCACCGGCAGGTAGAGGTCGGGAGCCTTGAGCAGAAGCTGGCCGAGGCTGGGCTCGGCCACCCCCGCAAGGCGCGCGACCTGTGCCAGCTCCGACTGGCGGGCGACCGCGTTCGCGGGCAGCGCCGCCGGCAGCATGCTCAGGGCCCAGGCCGGCGCGTTGCCGGCCAACCGCACGCCGTGGCGGTCGTAGACCACGCCCCGGTCGGCCTCCAGCACCACGCGGTGGACGCGGGTCTCCACGCCCGCGGCGGCCAGCTGCTGGTGCTGGCCGATCTGGAGCTGGACGAGCCGCACGGTCAGGGTGCTGACCACCAGCAGCACGACCAGCCCGCCGGCCAGCAGGCGCCCATTCCAGCGCGGTCGAGCGGCCTCTACCAAGACGGAATCCGAAGGGGCCGCGCCCCGCCTCGACGTGTCATGGCGGCCGCGCAGAGGGGAACCAGGCAAGCGGTCGTCAGCGCTCCTCCCAGCACCAGCGGCAGCGCCGCCCGAGGCGAAACCTGGGCCAGGCCCAGGGAATCCGCCAACGCCAGCAGCACGACTCCGTAAACCGCGCCGCCGGCCACCCCGGCGAGGATCGCGAAAGCCGGCCTGGCGTCATTTTCGAATGCCGCAGACAGCGCGCTTGCCACGTAGGCGGCCGAGACCGCCGCCAGGGCGTGCGCGCCCAGGGGTCCAATGCCGGCCAGGTCCAGCAGCAGCCCGCCGATCAGGGCCCAGCCGAGGCCGGCGGCGCCGCCGCGGAGCCAGGACCGCGCTACGACCAGCGCCAGCACCAGGTTGGGCTGGGGCCAGGCTGGGTCGAGGCGACCGATCAGCGTGACCTGGACCAGCGCGGCGGCAAGCAGCAGCGCTCCCTGTGCGAGCCGGTTCACGAGGGAATGAAGTCGGTGACCACCAGCACCGCTTCCAGCTGGGAGAGGTCGTTGGCCCAGGCCAGCTCGGCGTACTGGACGGTGCTCGCTTCGCGGCGGTCGAAGCGGGTCAGCTGGCCGACCGGAATGCCGCGTGGGTAGCCGCCGCCGATGCCGGAGGTGAGCGCCCACTCCCCGACCTGGCCCGCCACGTCGGGCCGCGGCTGCACGTCCATGTGCAGCGGGCCCCCGCCGCCGCTGACCGTCCCCTCGAGACCGGACATCACCAGGTAGGCGTTGACGCGCACCAGGGGGTCGGCGACCGTCTGCACACTCGCCGAATGGGCGGCTACCTCGCCCACCCGTCCCACCAGACCGGCCCCGGTGAGGACGGTCATGCCCGGCTGCACGCCGTCGGCCGCGCCGCGGTCGATGGCCAACGTGCGGCTGAAGGCGTCCGGACCGCGTCCGACCACCTGGGCGGCGACCATCCGGTATCCGAACGAGCGCTCGAAGTGGAGGTCGCGCCGCAGCTGGGCGTTCTCTGCGCCCGCCGCCTGCAGCTGCGCCACCTGGGCACGCAGGCGCGCGTTCTCAGCGCCGAGGCGCCGGTTATCAGACCGCAATGCTGCGATGTCGCCGAAAACCGAGAGCGCCTGGCCACCGGCGGCCTCCAGTGCTGTGGCGCCCGCCTCCAGCGGCGCCAGTGTCCCCCGCAGCTGGCCGCGCGCGCCCGCCAGCGGCGGCAGCTGAGAGAGCAGGATCAGGGCGCCAAGGGCGATGGCCGCGCCCGCGAACCAGCCCGAGGCGCGGGACTGCGCTCTCAATACCTCAGGGCGCGCACTTTCCGTTCCCTCACGAGCACGCGCTTCAGGGTCTCCATCTCTTCGAGGACGAGGCCGGTGCCGCGCACCACGCAGGTGAGCGGCTCCCGCGCCACCAGCACCGGCATCAACGTTTCGTGAGCGACCAGCTGGTCGAGCCCGGCCAGGAGGGCGCCGCCGCCGCAGAGTGCGATACCGCGCTCCATGAGATCGTCGACCAGCTCCGGCGGGGTGGCGTCGAGCGTCGATTTGATGGCGCGGACGATCTCGACCAGGACCGGCGTCAGCGCCTCGCGCACGTGGGCGGTCGTCATCTCCACGACCTTGGGCAGGCCGGTCACCAGGTCCCGGCCGCGAACCGTGAACTCGCTCTCGTGCGGCGGCGGGAAAGCCGAACCCATGCCGATCTTGATCTCCTCGGCCGTTCGCTCGCCGATCAGCAGGCCGAGGTTGCGGCGAACGTAGGCCACGATCGCCTCGTCCATCTCGTCGCCGCCGACGCGGGCCGACTCGGCCGCCACCACGCCCCCCAGGGAGACCACGGCGACCTCGGTGGTGCCGCCCCCGATGTCGACGACCATGCAGCCGCCCGGCTCCTGGATGGGAAGTCCCGCCCCGATCGCGGCCGCCATCGGCTCCTCGATCAGGAACGCCTCCCGGGCGCCGGCATTGGTCGCGGCGTCGATCACGGCCCGCTTTTCGACCTCGGTCACACCGGAGGGCACGCCGACCACCACGCGCGGGTGGGAGACGTGGAACTCGCGGTTGTGAGCCTTGGTGATGAAGTGCTTGATCATCTGCTCGGTGTGCTCGAAGTCGGCGATCACGCCGTCTTTGAGCGGCCGCAGAGCGACGATGTCCGCTGGGGTCCGGCCGAGCATCCGGCGCGCGTCGGCGCCGACGCTGAGCACCTGTCCCGAGCGCCGGCTGACGGCGACCACGGACGGCTCGTCGAGCACGATCCCGCGGCCCTGGACGTGGACCAGGGTGTTGGCCGTGCCGAGGTCGATCCCCATGTCGCTCGACCAGAGTCCAAGAACTGAGGTGAGTAGGTTCAAAGCTTGGGGAGCCAAAGGGCTGGCCGTAAGCGCCGGCTGGGCCGGCGCGTGTGAGTCCGTGATCGAGACGTTGAGGAGGCACCAGTGCGGCGTGCGCCGGGAGGGGGCACGCGGGGGGACCCGGGCAGGGTCCAGCCCGCGCAGCGACGCGGAGCGAGCGCGTAGAGGTCGATCCCCATGTCGCTCGACCAGAGTCCAAGAACTGAGGTGAGTAGGTTCAAGGCGTTAGAAGACGTGAGCGGCGACGGAGTTGGAAGACGTATGCGGCGACGGAGTCGGGCAATCATACAGCCCGATGTTGGGTTTTGTGCCCTACTTAACCACTAGATGTACCGTCAATGAAACAAAACAGCGGTTAGCGCGGCTACCACCACCGCAAAGCCCGCGAAGGGCAGGGCTAACCGCTCGTAGAGGAGTCGCGTCACCCCGGCCGGACGCCGCGTGAGATTGGCGGCGACCGCGATCGCCACGGCGGCCGCCCCCAAGCTCACCAGCAGGAACCTCAGAAGCCCCAGCGCGT
>VBEO01000089.1 GCA_005881825.1 Chloroflexota bacterium
GAAAGAAGAGCGAGGCAAAGAGCCCGCAGGTGGGCATCCAGAGCAGCACCCGGAGCGCGATGAACCCGCCTTCTTCGGGGGTGCGGGCTCGGGCCAGGGCGCCCGGCGGTCCCTGGGGTGCCGACTCGGGCAGCAGCATGAGCAGGGCCGGCAGGCAGGCCAGGTAGAGAACACCGCAGGCCAGCTTGAGCGGGAGCTGGTCCCCCAACACCACCGCCCCGAGCGCCTGTGGGCGCAAGTTGCCAGGACCGATCGAGGGCAGGAAGACCGCCAGGAGCCAGACAGCCTGCACCGACAGCACGAGCTGCGCGGACGCGGCGCGCCGGCCCCAGCCCCAGCTCCAGGCCAGCCAGGCCGCGCCCAGCAGCGCCGCTGCGGCCACCAGCGAGTTGCGCTCGGCCGCCGGCACCGGGCTGAAGGGCGCCGCCAGCTGGCTGGCCGCCGCTAGCGCCAGCACCCAGGCCCAGGCCGCCACCGGCGCCAGGCTGCGCGGC
>VBEO01000101.1 GCA_005881825.1 Chloroflexota bacterium
GCCCGAAGCGGCCGAACTGAAGGACCACGTCACTTTCCGCTGGAGCGACATGGAGGCCTGGTTCGAGGAGGACGACGAAGTCTTCGTGCACGCGCGCGATCCCTACACGCGCGTCGACGTGCTGCACAGCTCGCGTCACATCAAGGTGGTCGTCGACGGCGTCACGGTGGCCGAGAGCCACCGTCCGCATCTGCTCTTCGAGACGCATCTGCCGACGCGCTACTACCTGCCCAAGCTGGACGTGCGCCTCGACCTGCTGACGCCGTCGGAGACGCACACCCACTGCCCTTACAAGGGCGTCGCTTCCTACTACAACCTCACGGTGAACGGGAAGACCTACCAGAACTTCGTCTGGTACTACCCGGCGCCGCTGCCCGAGATCCCCAAGATCGAGAACCTGCTCTGCTTCTACAACGAGAAGGTCGAACTCTACGTCGACGGCGAGCTGCAAGAGAGGCCGCAATCCCCATTTGCATGACAGGTGGCGCCGTAAGCGCGGGCTCAGCCCGCGCGTGTGAGTCCGTCTTCCCTATGTTGGGGACGATGCGAGGAGCCAAAAGGGAGGTAGGTCCGCGGGAGGAACCGCAGGTTCTTCCCGCGAAGCGAAGCGGAGCGAAGCGAAAATCCCCCTTCGCGTAGGCCTCGGACTCTTCACGGCGCAGGTGCCGCCCGGGTCCGGCCGAACCCAGGCGCAGGAATACGAAGACATCCTGGGCCTGACGCGGGCCGCCGAGGCCGCGGGTTTCGACTCGGTCTGGGTCTCCGAGCACCACGGGGCGGCCGACGGCTATCTGCCCTCACTCACCGTGCTGCAGGCGGCCATGGCCGCGGTCACCAAGCGCGTAGTGCTGGGCCAGGGCGTCGTCCTGGGTCCGTTCCAGCACCCGCTCCGCTTCGCCGAAGACTGCGCGGTGCTCGACAACATCTCGGGCGGCAGGCTGCTAGTGGGCCTGGCGCCGGGCTGGCGGGAAGAGGAGTTTCGGTCCTTCGGGATGCCGATCCAGGAGCGGGTCGGCCGCAACGCCGAGCTGGTCAAGATCTGCCGGCTGGCGTGGGCGGGCGGCCGCTTCGACTTCGAGGGCAAGTACTACCGCTACCAGCAGGTCGCGGTGACCCCGCCGCCCGCCCACCCGCTCACGATCCTGATGGGCGGCTTCGTCGAAAAGGCCGCCGAGCGTGCCGGCCGCCTGGGCGACGGCTTCCTGGCCTCACGCAACGATCTCCGCTACTTCGGGGCCCTGGTGCGCGCCTTCGACCGCGGGGCGGAGGCGGCGGGCAAGGATCCGCAGCGGATGCCGATCGGCTTCCTGCAGAACGCCTGGGTGAGCAAAGACGGCGAGGTCCCCGACCACGTGGTGGCCGGCGGCTGGCATCAGTACGGTACCTATGCCACCTGGCGCATCCCCACCGACACTCCGGAGGCCCCCTACAAGCTCGGCCCGGTTGACCGCGAGACGGTGGTGACGAACATGGCCCACGGCACGCCCGACCAGGTCGTCTACAAGATGCGGTCCTGGCTGGAGGCCCACGGCAGGCGCGACTTGCACATCGTCTTCCGTCTTCACTACCCGGGGATGACGCGCGCACAGGCGCAGCCGGCGGTCGAGCTCTTCGCAAGCGAGGTGATCCCGCAGCTCAAGCGCCTGGCGTGACCGTCCTCACTGTCGGACATTCCACGCGGGCACTAGAGGAGCTGATCGCGCTCCTCAAACAGAACCAGGTCGCGGAGCTGTGGGACGTGCGCACGGTGCCCGGTTCGCGCCGGGTGCCGCACTTCAGCGCCGCGTCATTGGGCGCCGAGCTGCCGCGTCACGGGATCGCCTACCGGCACGTCAAGGAGCTGGGCGGACTGCGCAAGCCACGCCCGGATTCGGCCAACACCGCCTGGCGCAACCAGGCCTTCCGCGGCTACGCCGACTACATGCAGACGCCCGAGTTCGCGGCGGCGCTCGAGGAGCTGGTGGGCGCAGGAGGGGCGGCGGCTCGCGGTGATGTGCGCCGAGGCCGTGCCCTGGCGCTGCCATCGCTCGCTGCTCGCAGACGCTCTCCTGGCGAGGGGCGTCGAGGTGCTGGACATCATCGACGAGCACCCGGCCAAACCGCATCGGATCACTCCGTTCGCGGCGGTCGCAGAGGGGCGGGTGACCTATCCGGGCACGGGTACACTCGCACTCGATGGGTAAGCGGCGTGTCCAAACCAAGCAGGTTCGCCGCCAGGTCCGGCAGGTCAAGCCCAAGGTTCCGGCCCAGGCCAGCCCGGCCCAGCAGAAGCGCCAGCGGGAACGCTACGTCCAGTCCGGAGGCATGCTCCAGGGCTACTCGCCCGAGTTCGTGCAGCGGCTCGGCCTCTACGCCGCCGGTACCGCAATTGGCTGCATCCTGATCGGTGCGCTGGTGGCCTTGCTGCTGCCCTACGGGCTGCCTGTCAAGGTGGTGGCCGCCGTTGCCTGGCTGGTGCCGATCGTCTTCCTGGCCAGCTTCATCATCCCGGGCTGGCGGCTCGCCCGAAAGGACCGCCGCCAGGAGCCCCGGCTGGTGCAGGGCCAGCTGATGGGCGCCAGCAACATGAGCACCTCGCTGGGCCTGGGCATGCTGATGGTGCAGACCCGCGGTGGCGCCGAGCAGTACCTGGTCGACCCCGCCAAGCTCAACAAGGTTCCCGGCAACCAGGTGCCGGTGGTGCTGACCGTGAGCCCGAATCTGCGCTACGTGAAGTCGGTGGGCGTGATGGGGCAGCGCATGGTTCCAAGGGCCGAGCCGCCGGTGCCGGACGTGGTCAAGCGGCTGCGCGTGCTACCGCTACTGACGCCCGCCGCACTGGCGGTGGCGGTGATTTTGGGCGACGACGTCACCGCCCTGCTGCCGATCAGGCCCGACCTGGTGCACACCATCCTGGCCGCGGTGATCGGCCTGGTGCTGGGGCTGGCCGTCTACGGGCTCAGCTTCCTGTTTCAGCGTCGCCTGTACGCGGAGGTTCAGAAGCTGGTTCCGGGGGGGTTGTGACCGGGGTCGGCTCCGGGGCCACCTCTTTCCGGCCAGCGAACCTGGGGTAGAGCGCCAGCAGCAGGGCCAGCGAGGCCAGCCCGAAGATGATCGGCGCCAGCGAGATCGACTTGCCGTTCGATGGGTTGATGAGCTCCCGCACCACCAGCAGCACCGAGTAGAGCAGCGCCAGGTGCAGCCACAGCCGGTTGCCGGCGGGGTTGACCGCCGCCCACACCAGTCCCAGCCCGAAGACGGCGCCGACCACCGAACCCTCGGTGCCCACGTAGTGGTCGAGGGGCCGGAAGGTGTCGGGCACCAGCGCACTGGGCACCAGCACCGTGAGCGCGCCGCCGATCAGCGCCAGCCCGATCACGAACATCACCAGCGACAGCCCTGCGCGGCGCACCGGCGCGCAGTGTATGCAGAACCAGTGGCCGTTACCAGCCAGATCTTGAGCATCCGACGTCCCAGACGGCCGGGCGCCCTTCGGGCGCTGATGACTGCGTCTGGGGCCCCGGCGCGCCTCGTCACCCATCTGGAGATGGGCTCCTCGTTGCGCCACCCCATCCTTGCCACCGGCCGCCTGGAACGCCGGTCTCTGAGCCTCCGGCCTGCTCCAGATCTGGCCGATACCGGCCACTAGACTCAATGACCATGGCATCCGAGATCCCGATCACGTCCGAGGGCCTCGCCGAGGTCAAGCGCGAGCTGGAGCAGCTGACCGGCCGGCGGCGGCCCGAGATCGTGGCCAAGATCAAGGCCGCCCGCGAGCACGGCGACCTCTCCGAGAACTTCGAATACCACGCCGCCCGCAACGAGCAGTCCTTCGTCGAGGGCCGCATCCAGGAGCTGGAGACCATCGTCCGCAACCACACGCTGATCAAGCCGGTGACGGTCCACTTCAGCGAAGACGGCGGGCCCGAAGAGGCCTACCAGCTCGTGGGACCCGCCGACGCCGACCCCAAGGCCGGCCGCATCAGCACCGAGTCGGCCATGGGCAAGGCATTGCTGCAGGGCAAGGTGGGAGAGGAAGTCGAGGTGGTGACCGACACCGGATTCAAGTACACGGTCAAGATCACCGCGATTGATTGAGCACCCCACAAAATCAGGCGATTTTGCGGGGACCCCGCTTCTCCGTCTCCGAGCGTGGATAGGGGAGCAGGGTGCAGACGCCGCCTACGTCAGCGATCCGGTTTCGATCGCCTACCTGACAGGCTTCTACACCGATCCCCACGAGCGCTTGATGGGCCTCGGGATCACCGAAGGGCGCGCTCTGCTGATCGTTCCCGGCTTGGAGCGCGAGAGTGCGGAGGCCGGTGCGCGCGGAGTCGAGGTGCTGAGCTGGCGCGACGGCGAAGACCCTTACGAGCTGGTGCGGGAGGCCATCGGCCGGCCCCAGCAGCTGGCGGTGGAGAAGGGCCACCTCACGGTCGCCGTCGCCGAGCGGCTGGGCGCCGGAAGGCTGGTGGATGCCGGTGAGGCGCTGCGCCGCTTCCGGCTGCTGAAGTCGGCGGAGGAACTGGAGCGGCTGGGCCGCGCCGCCGCCGTCACCGACACCGTTACCGGCCAGATCGTGGAGGCCATGCACCCGGGCCAGACCGAGATCGAGGTCGGGATGGTCCTGGCCTCGCTGATGGGCGCCGAAGGCGCTAAGCCCGCCTTCGAATCCATCGTGCAGTCCGGCCCCAACTCGGCCCAGCCCCACTTGCGCCCCACCGGCCGCCGGCTGCAGGCGGGCGACCTGGTGCTGCTGGATTTCGGCGCCGCCTGGGAGGGCTACCGCGCCGACACCACCCGGATGGCGGTGGTGGGCGAGCCCGACCAGCGCCAGCGCGAGCTGCACCAGCTGGTGCTCGACGCCCATGACGCGGCGGTCGCCCGCGTCAAGCCCGGCGTCACCACCGGCGAGGTCGACGCCGCCGCCCGGGAGGTCATCGAGCGCGGCGGGCAGGGCGCCTACTTCATCCACCGCATCGGCCACGGTCTGGGGCTGGAGGTGCACGAGGATCCCAGCCTCGATCCGGGCTCCCAGCTGCCGCTCGAGGAGGGCATGGTCTTCACCATCGAGCCGGGCGTCTACATCCCCGGCTGGGGTGGCATCCGCATCGAGGACGACGTGGTCGTTGAGAGGGACGGCGCCCGGATGCTGACCGGCGCCGAGCGGGGGCTGCGGGTGGTGCCGGCGTGAGCGTCGCGTCCGCCCCGCTGGCCAAGGGCATGCGCCACACCCGCCAGCGGCAGGCGGTCTGGGAGGCCGTGCTGCGCCTGGGCGGGCACTGCACCGCCGAGGAGATCGCCGCCGAGCTCGAAAAGAGCTCGCCCGGCTTCCCGCGCAGCACGGTCTACCGCGCGCTGGACGCGCTCACCAGCTCGGGCGCCCTGCACGCGGTGCGCCTGGGCGAAGGGGCGGTCCACTACGAGCCGGCCACCGGGGAGCACCAGCACGCGGTCTGCCAGGTATGCAACGGAATCCTGCACATCGAGCACGACCTGGTGCGCGAGCTGGAGGACCAGCTGGAGAGCCTCCACCGCTTCCACACCGTGCGCACGGAGGTCCTGGTGGTGGGCGTCTGCGACGCCTGCGCGCGCGCTCGAGGCCATTCCCGAGGGGGTCGCCACCGCCCGCTCTAGCTATCAGTTCTGACACTGAAGGTGTCACAATGTCCGACAGGGGACATGAGGGACTCCGCTGCTCAACCCGCCCTCCTGGCGGGCTCACCGACCCGGCTTTCGGCTGACGGCAACTGGTGGTGGGACGGCGCCCGCTGGCAGCCGGCCGTCTCCGGCGACGGCCTCTGGCGATGGGATGGGGAGCACTGGCAGCCGGCGGTGGAGATCGACGCGGAAGATCCGGAGGCCGTCTCGCAGCTGTTCGACAGCACGGCCGACCAGCGCTTCGCGGCGGCCGGCCGCCTGCTGGTGCAGCGCCGCAGCGAGTGGCAGCCGGCCACCCCCGAGCTCGCCGAGCTGGTCGGCCGCGTCGCGCCCGCGGTCGAGCGCACCGCCGGCCAGCCGGGGCTCTCCTCGCTGCTCGGCCTTCTGGCCGGAGCGGACCGCGGCGAGCTGCACCCGCAGCTGGCGCTGGTCGGCCGTATGGCCCCGCAGCCTAGCCTGCCGGAGGCGGACGAGCTTCTGGCCTCGGCGCGAGCCCTCGAAGAGCGGGCCCTCGACCTGCAGAAGGCCCGCGCCGGACTGGCCGAGCGCGAGGCCGAGCACCGACGCGCGGTCGAGGAGGCCGCCCAGAAGGTGGCCGAGGCCACGGCCGCGCGCGAGGCGGCTCTGGCAGACACCGAAGCCCGGGTCCGGGCGGCGGAGCTGGAGCGCGAGCAGGCGGCCGAAGACATCGGCCGGGCGCTGCGCGAACTGCGCATGCCGGGGCCGGGTGAGGAGCTGGCGCGCCTGCCCGACGCGGTGCTCTACCGCCACCGAATCGACACCCCGGACGGCCGCGGGCCGGTGGATGGAGCGGTGGCCCACGTGGGCACCGCGGCCGAGCTGTGGAAGAGCCAGCGCGAGCTGCTGGCGGAGCTGCTGCGGCTGGAGGTCGCCGGCGCCGCTCGCTTCCACGACTCCCTGACCGCGGGCGGGGATGAGGGCTACGTGCTGCTGGTCACCCGCCACGTGCGCT
>VBEO01000110.1 GCA_005881825.1 Chloroflexota bacterium
CAACGTGGCGCAGGCCGTGCGCGAGGCGGCCTTCGAGAACGGCAGCAGCCTGGTCGTGCTGGAGTGGCCGGGGCTCTCCCGCCGGCGCGGCGACCGCCACCTGGAGGACCTGATAGCCGAGCCGCCGGCCGACTTGATCCTGATCCGGCCCGGAGAGGATCCCATCGGTTCCAGCGAGCGGATCCTGGTGCCGGTCCGGGGTGGAGCTTCGGCCGAGCTGGCCCTGCGGGCGGCTGCCGCGCTGGCCCGGCAGCGGCGGGCCCGGCTCACGGTGATGCACGTCTACGAGCCGCGCACCCCGCCGGAGCGCCGGCTGGCGGAGTCGATCTCGTTCCGGCGCGCGCTCAAGGTCCTCGGCCGCACCAAGGTCGACCTGATCGAGGTTGAGTCGCACACGCCGGCGGCGGCCATCCGGGCCGAAGCCGCGCGTCACCGCATGGTGGTCTTCGGAGCCTATGCCGAGGCCGCGCGATCCTCGGTGGTGGTCAGCCTGCGGCTGGCTGACACCGTGCGCCGGCTGCCGGGCACCGTGATCGTGGCCAAGAGCGCCCGCGCAGTGCAGCCGGTCTGGGACTACGAATCGGCCCCCTCGCCGCTTCTCCGCAACGCCGACCTTTCGACCGTGGTCGATCGCTGGTTCGCGGAGAACACCTTCCACTCGCGCGAGTTCAGGGACGTCGGCCGGCTGGTCGACCTGAAGCGCCAACAGGGGCTGACCATCAGCCTGGGCCTCCCCACGCTGAATGAGGGCCAGACCATCGGCGGGATCATCGAGGTCATGCAGCGGAACCTTGTCGAGGACAACCCGCTGCTGGACGAGATCGTGGTGGTCGACAGCGGCTCGACCGACGACACCGCCGCCATCGCACGCGCGCTGGGCGTCCGGGTGCACCAGCACCCGGACATCCTGCCCGAATACGGGACCTTCCGCGGCAAAGGGGAGGCCCTCTGGAAGTCGCTGCATCTGCTGGCCGGCGACCTGGTGGCCTGGTGCGACACCGACATCTCCAACATCCATCCCCAGTTCGTCTACGGGACCATCGGGCCGCTGCTGGCCGATCCCCGGATCGGCTACGTGAAGGGCTTCTACCGCCGCCCACTGCGCTTCGGCGGCGAGGAGCAGACCGCCGGCGGCGGCCGCGTCACCGAGCTCACGGCGCGCCCGGTGATCAACCTCTTCTATCCGGAGCTCTCGGGGTTGCTGCAGCCGCTGTCCGGCGAGTACGCGGGCCGCCGCGAGCTGCTGGAGCGGCTGCCCTTCTTCACCGGCTATGGAGTCGAGATAGGGCACCTGATCGACATCTTCGAGAGCTTCGGGCTCAACCGCATCGCCCAGGTCGACCTGGGCGTGCGCATCCACCGCAACCAGGAGCTCTTCGACCTCTCCAAGATGGCCTTTGCGATCCTGCAGGTGGCCGTCAAGCGCCTGGGCGACCGCCACCGCATGCACCTCCTGGAGGAGGTCAACCGCTCCATGAAGCTGATCCACTACAACGACGACCGCTTCTTCCTGGAGCTGCGCCAGATCGAGGACTGGGAGAGGCCTCCGCTGGCCTCCCTACCCGAGTACCTGGCCCGCCGCCACCAGCTGCGGACGGCGCACCAGCAGGAGCAGAAGAACGGCTCCCGCAAGCCCGAGCAGCGCGCCGTAGCCCAGGCCGGCCCAGCTCCCGACTGAGCTCCAGAGCAGGCCGGTCGCCACGCTGGAGACCAGGTCTCCGGCGCCGTTGACGGCGCCCAGAACTCCGAAGGCGGTGCCCGTCGCGTGCTCCGGGACCAGGGACCCGGTGAGGGACTGCTCGGTGGCGTCGACCAGCGGCCGGTAGACACCCACGGGGACCGCCAGCAGAGCCACGGCGCCCGCGCCGGTGCCCACCAGCGCCACCAGGCAGGCCAGGACGAAGGCGGTGTAGGCCCCCGCCAGCACCTTCTGCTTTCCGAAGCGGTCGGCCAGCCAGCCGCCCGGGAAGGAGGCGGCGGCTCCGATGGCGTTGTGGAACAGGTAGAAGAGGACCGCGCCGCTGAGCGCCGCGGCGTGGCCCAGGCTCGGCGTCAGCATCTCGGCCGCGCGCAGCGTGAAGAAGGCGGGCGCGAAGTTGCCGGCGCCGAAGACGGCGACCGCGGTGACCAGGCGCCGGAAGCCACCCGGCAGGGCCTCGCGCACCGCCGGCCGCTGCGCGGGTCCGCGCCTGGGATCGCGGGTCAGGAGTCCGAAGAGCAGGAAGCACAGCGCCCCTGGCACCAGGGCCGCCCAGAAGATGCTGCGAAAGCCGTGGCCGGTGCTCAGGAGCAGGAAGGCCATGGCCGGACCGGCGAGGGCGCCCAGGGTGTCGAGCGCTTCGTGAAAACCGAACGCCTTGCCCAGGTCCTGGCGCTCGACGGAACCGGCCAGCATCGAGCTGCGCACGGGCTGGCGCAGCCCGCGCCCCATCCAGGCCAGGCCGCGCGCGACCACCACCAGCGGCCAGGCGTTGATGGCGACCAGGGTGCCGAACCCGGCGGCGGTGGTCGCGTAGCCGGCCACGCCCAGCCGCTTGCGCCAGGCGATGCGGTCGCTGTACCAGCCGCTCCAGAGGCGGACCGCGGCCGAGGAGCCGTCGGCGATCCCCTCCACCAGGCCGACCGCGAAGGCCGGCGCGCCCAGGCCGCTGGTGAGAAAGAGTGGAAGCACGGCCAGGATCGATTCGTAGTTCCAATCGGCCATGAGGTCGGCGAAGCCGATGGCCAGGACGTTGCGGTTGAGCCAGCCTTTACCCGGCGCGCTGGCTACGCCACCACCTCCATCGGCACCGGGCGCATGGGGCCGCCGTCGGCCTCGGCCAGGAAGGCGTTGCCGTCGACCACCTCGCCCTGCGCGCAGGACACGATCACGTAGACCGGCCCCGCCCAGGCTCGCTCGGCGTCGGTGATCGAAGCGCGCGCGGGATGATCGGGGTGGCTGTGGTAGTAGCCGAGCACGTCGAGACCGACCGCGTCGGCCTCGCGCTGAATCCGGATCTGGTCCAGGGGGTCGATCTCGTAGCGGTCATGGGCGCGATCGGTGACCGTGTTGCGGGCCCGTCGCGCTTCGGTGATGCGGTCGCCGCCGGGCGGACCGAGCAGCAGCCCGCAGATCTCGTAGGGGTAGCCCTCCGAGGCGTGCTTGTGCACCTCGTCGAGGGCCGTCTTCAGGATCTTCACCGCCGGCGGTAGAGGCCGGTCGACAGGTAGCGGTCGCCGCTGTCCGGGAAGACGGTCACCACCACCCCCTTCTCGAGCCCCGACCGGGCCAGGCGGTGGATGGCCCAGAGCACGGCTCCGCTGGAGTGCCCGACCAGCAGACCCTCGGTGCCGGCCAGCTGCCGTGCCAGGTCGTAGGCGGGCTCGGTGGGAGCGCCCCAAACCTCGTCGGCCAGCGCTTGGTCCCAGATCCCGGGCACGATCGCGCTCGGCAGGTGCTTCAGGCCTTCGAGGCCGTGAAAAGCGTCGTCGGGCTGGACGGCGATCGTCCGGATGCCAGCGTCGTGGCGCTTCAGGCGGCGCGCGGTGCCCACGAAGGTTCCGGTCGTCCCCAACCCGGCCACGAAGTGGGTGACCCGCCCGTCGGTCTGCTCCAGGATCTCGACGCCGGTGCCGTCGTAGTGGGCGCCCGGGTTGGCCGGGTTGTTGTACTGGTCGGGGTAGAAGTAGGAGCCAGGGTCGCCGGCGATCAGCTCGCGGCACACACGGATGGCGCCGTCCGAGCCCTCCATGCCATCCGAAAAGACGATCTCGGCGCCGTAGGCCTGGACCAGCGCCTTGCGCTCGGCGCTGACGTTGGCGGGCATAACCAGCTTCACCCGGTAACCCTTGGCGGCCGCGACCAGCGCATAGGCAATGCCGGTGTTGCCCGAGGTGGAGTCGATGATCGTCTTGGCCGCGGTGAGCAGGCCCCGCCGCTCGCCGTCCTCGATCATCGCCAGGGCCGCCCGGTCCTTGACCGAGCCGCCCGGGTTGAACCACTCGGCCTTGGCGTAGACCTCCAGGCCCGGGAACTCGCGCTCGAACAGCCGCACCCGCAGCAGGGGCGTGTTGCCGATCAGGCCGGTGACGTCGCGGACGTCCGTGCGCGGGATCATCCTGGTGAAGTCTAGAAACCGCCCGGACGCGGGCCTTATGTCAGGAAGTGGATTGCGATCACCGCGAGAGTCACGTATACGGCCCCCACGATGTAGCCGAGGATCGAGCGGCGGAGCAGCGTCCCGCCTTCTGGCCAGAGGATGTTGAGGGTCGCCTTGCCGACCAGCAGGCCGCCGCCCAGCGCCGCCACCGACGGCCTGTGGATGAGCAGGCCGTACAGCAGGACGGCCGCGAAGAGGGCCGTCTCCGCCAGCTGCACAAAGGTATACAGCTTCAATTGGGGTCCCCGCAAAATCGCAGATTTTGTGGGGCCAAGAAGGTGTAGACCTTCATCAGCCGCTGATGGCCTGGCGGAAGTCCTCCAGCACGTCCTCGGCGTCCTCGATCCCGACCGACACCCGGACCGTCCCCGGCGTGATACCGAGGGCCAGGCGCTCCTCCGCCGGCAGGGCGCGGTGGGAAGTGATGTCCGGGTAGGAGATGGTCGTCTCCACCCCGGCCAGGCTGGCCGCGAACTTGACCATCCGCAGCCGCTTGAGCATGCCCTGCACGGCATCGCGGCCGCCGGCCAGGTCGAAGGCCATCATGCCCCCGGAACCTGCTGGCAGCAGGCGCCGGGCGTTCGGCTCCCACGCCGAACCCTCCAGGACGCCAGCCAGGCTTCGAACGGCCCCAGAGTGGTCCCCATGCGCACCCCGCGGGCGCGGATGTCGGCTGTCAGCTCGCCGCCGGCCGCCACCACGCCCGCGGTCAGGTCGGAGTGACCGCCCAGGTACTTGGTGGCACTGTGCACCACCGCCGTGGCGCCATGCTCCAGCGGCCGGCAGAGCGCCGGCGAGGCGAATGTGTTGTCTACGAGCACCGGCACGCGACCCTCGGCGGCCAGACGGCAGATCGCTTCCAGGTCGACCACCTTGCAGAGCGGGTTGGTGATGGTCTCGCAGATCGCGAGCGCCGCGCCGTCCAGCCCCTGGCGCACCGCCTCCAGGTCGGCGAAGTCGATGTAGCGAACCTCGTAGCCGCGTGGCTCGAAGTCCTGCCGCAGCAGCGCCAGGGTGACGCCGTAGAGCTCGCGCTGGACCAGAAGCGGCCCTGGACGCGGGGCGAGCGACAGCAGAGCCAGCAGGATGGCGGCCATGCCGGAGCCGGTGGCCACAGCCGCCTCGGCGCCTTCGAGCTCGGCCACCGCACGCTCCAGCCACTGCGTGTTCTCGTTGGAGTTGCGGGCGTAAACGTGGCCGGGACGTTCCCCACGGGCGACAGCGTCGTAGTCGTCGAGGTCGTCGTAGACGTAGACGGCGGTCTGGACGATGGGCGGCGCCAGCGGGTCGCGCGGCTTCAGCTCGCGGCCGGCGTGCACCGCCCGCGAGTCGAGCTTCATTTCCTCAGCCGGCTGCCGCCGGCGTAGCGGGCCGAGCCGCCCAGGTCGGCCTCGATCCGCAGCAGCCGGTTGTACTTGGCCACCCGGTCCGAGCGGGCGGGCGCGCCGGTCTTGATCATGCCCGCGCCGGTGGCCACCGCGATGTCGGCGATGGTGGTGTCCTCGGTCTCGCCCGAGCGGTGGCTGATGACCGCGCTGTAGCCGGCCGAACGCGCCAGCTCGATCGCCTCCAGCGTCTCGGTCAGCGTCCCGATCTGGTTCACCTTGATCAGGATCGAGTTGCCGACGCCCTTCGAGATGCCTTCGGCCAGGCGGGTGATGTTGGTGACGAAAATGTCGTCGCCGACCAGCTGCAAGTGCGTGCCCAGGCGCTCGGTGATGGCCTTCCAACCGTCCCAGTCGTCCTCGGCCATGCCGTCCTCGAGGGAGACGATCGGGTACTTGTCGGCCCACGCCGCATAGAGTTCGACCATCTCGGCCGGGCTCAGGCGCCGGCCCTCGCCGGCCAGGTCATAGGCGCCGTCCTTGAAGAACTCGCTGGCCGCCGGGTCGAGCGCGAGCGCCACCTCGGCGCCCGCCTGGTAGCCGGCCTCGCCGATGGCATGCACGATCAGCTGCAGCGCCTCCTCGTTCGATTTCAGCTGCGGCGCGAACCCGCCCTCGTCACCCACAGCAGTGGAGAGGCCCTGGCCGTGCAGGATCTTCTTGAGCGCGTGGTACACCTCGGACACCGCCCGGATGCCTTCGGCGAAGCTGGCCGCCCCCACCGGGCAGACCATGAACTCCTGGACATCGACGTTGTTGTCGGCGTGCACGCCGCCGTTGAGGATGTTGGCCATCGGCAGCGGCAGCAGGTTGGCCTGAGCGCCGCCGAGGTAGCGGTAGAGAGGCATGCCCAGGCTGTTGGCCGCGGCGCGGGCGGCGGCCAGGCTCACGCCAAGGATGGCGTTGGCCCCGAGCCGGCCCTTGTTCGGGCTGCCGTCTAGGTCGATAAGGGTGCGGTCGAGGCCGCCCTGGTCGAGCACGTCGCGGCCTTCCACGGCCGCCGCGATCTCGCCCTCGACGTTGGCGATGGCGTTGAGGACGCCCTTGCCTCCAAAGCGGTCGCGGTCACCGTCCCGCAGCTCGACGGCCTCGTGGGCGCCCGTGCTGGCGCCCGAGGGTACGATCGCGGTACCCGCGTCGGCTTCGGTTTCGACGGTGACCGAGAGGGTGGGGTTGCCGCGGGAGTCGAGGACCTCGAGCGCGCTCACACCTTCAATCTGGATCACGACCCCGAATTCTTGTCGATTCCGCCCGCCCTCGTTCGATGCCCTTATCAGGATCAACTCAGGAGGAATTGCAGATGCGCGTGATGGTGATAGTCCCCGGCGGTGAGGAGATGGAGAAGGGGCAGCTGCCGCCGCCCGAGCTCTTCGAGGCCATGGACCGCTTCAACCAGGAGTTGGTCAAGGCGGGCGTGATGCTGGTCGCTGAGGGGCTCACCCCCACCTCCAAAGCCCGGAAGGTGCGCTTCGAGGGCAAGCAGAGGACCGTGATCGACGGCCCCTTCACGGAGACCAAGGAGCTGATCGGCGGCTTCTGGCTGCTCCAGGTGCGGGACATGGACGAGGCGGTGGAGTGGATCAAGCGCGCGCCCTTCGACGGCGGGGTCGAGATCGAGATCCGGCCCGTCGCGGAGCTAGAGGAATATGGCGACGCGATCCCCGAGTCGGTCAAGGAGAGCGAGCGCCGGATGCGCCAGCAGATGGAGTCCTCTCGGAATTAACTCCGACCCGCGTTCGGCGATCGAGGCGATCTGGCGAATCGAGTCGCCGCGCCTCATCGCCGGCCTCGCCCACATCGTGCGCGACGTGGGTCTGGCCGAAGAGCTGGCCCAGGACGCCTTCGTGGCGGCGCTGCAGCAGTGGCCCGAGTCGGGCGTCCCGGAGCGGCCTGGCGCCTGGCTGATGGGCACCGCCAAGCACCGCGCGATCGATCTGGTGCGGCGCATGCAGCGGTTGGACCGCAAGTACCAGGAGCTGGGCCGCGAGCTGGAGGACGCCGTTGAACCCTCGGAGCCGGAGATCCGCGACGACCTGCTGCGCTTGATCTTCACCGCCTGCCATCCGGTGCTCCCCAAGGAGGCGCGGCTGGCGCTGACCTTGCGCCTGCTCGGCGGCCTCACCACCGACGAGATCGCCCGGGCCTTTCTGGTGCCGGTGCCGACCATGGCCCAGCGCATCGTGCGTGCCAAACGCACGCTGGCAGAAGCGCGGGTGCCCTTCGAGGTGCCGACCGGTTCGGAGCTGCGCGAACGCCTGGCCTCGGTGCTGGAGGTCGTCTACCTGATCTTCAACGAGGGCTACGCCGCCACCGCCGGCGAGGATTGGGTGCGGCCGGCGCTGTGCGACGACGCGCTGCGCCTGGGCCGCGTGCTGGCCGAGCTGATGCCGGGCGAGGCGGAGGTGCACGGGCTGGTGGCTCTGATGGAGATCCAGGCTTCAAGGCTGCGGGCGCGGGTGGGCCCGGACGGACAGCCGGTGCTGCTGCTCGACCAGGACCGCGGGCGCTGGGACAGGCTTCTGATCCGGCGCGGCCTGGCTGCGCTGGACCGGACCGAGCACTTGGGTGGGGTCTTGGGGCCGTATGGGCTGCAGGCGGCCATCGCTGCTTGCCACGCCCGTGCCCGCACGGCCGAGGACACCGACTGGCAGCGGATCGCGGCCTTGTACGACGCCCTGGCCGAGGTGGCGCCCTCGCCGGTGGTCGAGCTCAACCGCGCGGTGGCCGTGGCCATGGCCTTCGGTCCGGCGGCCGGCTTGCGGCTGGTGGACGAGCTGCTGGAGGAGCCCTCGCTCCGCGAGTACCACCTCCTGCCCAGCGTGCGCGGTGACTTCCTGGTCAAGCTGGGCCGCGCGGAAGAGGCGCGCCGGGAGTTCGAGCGGGCGGCCTCGCTGACCCGCAACGAGAGCGAGCGACGGATGCTTCTGGAGCGCGCCGCCAAGGTTTCGTAGGGGCGGGTCTTGACCCGCCCGCGGGAGGGGCAAGCCCCTCCCCTACGCGGGCGTCGAAAAGCCGTAGTCGAGCAGGCGGGCGGCGTCGGTGAAGAAAACGTCCGAGTGCATGACCACCGCGATCAGGTGCCGGCCGCCGCGCGTGGCTGTGGCCACCACGCAGCCCCCGGCGTCGTCGGTGAGCCCCGTCTTGAGGCCGGTGGCGCCCGGGTAGGTCCAGAGCAGCTTGTTCAGGTTGTAAGGAGCGTAAGCGTGGTGCGCCGAGGTCGCCGGGATCGTCTGCGAGCGGGTGCCCGCGATCTCCATCAGGGCTGGATAGCGCGACTCCAGGTGCCCGGCGATCACGGCCAGGTCGTAGGGCGTGGTCGCGAGCCCTTCCTCATCCAGCCCGCTGGGGTTGCTGAAGGATGTGCCGGTCAGGCCCCAGGCGCGAGCCCGCGAGTTCATCTCCGCAACGAAGCGGGCACGGGGCACGATGGCCTGGCCGAGCGTCTCGGCCGCGTCGTTGCCCGAATCCAGGAAGAGCCCATACAGCACCTCGCGCACGGTCACCACGTCACCGGGCTCCAGGCCCATGAGGTTGGGCACCACCCCGGTGGCCTCCTGCGGAACGATGAGCTGGCGGTCCAGGCCCGCGAGGTCGACGGCCACCATGGCGGTCATCATCTTGGCCAGGCTGGCCGGCGCCCGCCGGCTGCCGGCGTCCTTGGCCCAGAGCACACGCTTGGCGTCCAGGTCGACCAGGATCCCCGCCTGGGCGGAAAACGCCAAGTCGGGGCCGAGGGCGGGCGCGAAGCCGCCGTAATAGGGCGCAGCCGCCGGGCGAGCCACCGCCGAAGCCATCGCCCGGGTGACGGCCGGCGCTTGCCGAAGGCCTGAGATCAAGCCCAGGCTCAGGGCGAAGACGGTCGCGGCGAGAAGGAGCAAAGCGACCAGGGCGAGATCGCGGCGCTTGCGGCGCCTTCCGCGATCCCGCCTCCTCCCGGCTTCTAGGGCGTTGGCTGTGACGTCCAGGAGAGCGACTGGCGGATTCTAAAAGCTAACCGGTGGGTTCTCCAAGCCGGGCGGCCAGCGTCTTGCTGGCGCCCTCCATGGTGGCGAGGACCCGGGCCGAGTCGGCGTCGTTCATCCACTGCGCCTGCCCGTACTGGTAGATGCGCAGAGGCTTCCAGGAAGCCGCGACCAGGTGCTTGTCGTAGAAGGTGTAGGTCCCGATCACGCCCTCGCGCGTCTCTTCGGACCACATCTGGTCGAACACGTAGTTGCCGTGCGCGTAGGTGATCAGCTTGTTCTTGTAGATCTCGATGCCCTGGTACCAGTGCGGATGGTTACCGATCACGATGTCGGCCCCCGAATCGACGGCCAGGTGCCCGATCTCGACCGGGTTGTCGGGCGTGGGCACGCCGGGATCGGGCATGGGCTGCCGCTCGTACTCCTTGCCCCAGTGGAACTGCACCACCACCACGTCCGCCTGCGCCCGCGCGTACTGGATCCCGGCCACCATCGCCTGGCGGTCGATCGCCACCCCCACCCCGTTGAAGCCCACAAAGGCGAACCTCAGCCCGCGCACCTCCAGGATCGCGGGCGGCCCCAGCCCGGAGGTCTTGATCCCGTTCTTCTCCAGCAGGTCCACAGTGGCCTGGGTTCCGGCCGGTCCGTAGTTGCCGAGGTGGTTGTTGGCAAGGTTGGCGACCTTGGATCCGATCGCCTGCAGGCCCTGCACGTTGCGGGCGTCACCGCAGAACTGCAGGCCCTCCGAGCTCGGCTTGCAGCCCGCGAACAGCGGCGTCTCCAGGTTGACGTATGTGATGTCCGCGTTCTTCACGTAGTCCGCCGTGGGGGCGAAGGCCCAGGTGAACCCATGGCTGATCTGCTCGATGTTGGTCATGCGCGCGGTGATGATGTCGCCGGTCGCGATCAGAGTGCGCATGTGCCCGGGATCCGCCGCGAGTGCCTCCGAAGGGTGGAACAGGCCGGTCAGGCTGAGCTGCGGGATAGGCGTGGGCGTCGGCACGGGGGTTGCCGTCGGCGTGGCCGGAGCCGAGGCCTGCACCGGCGGCTGCACGGACGCAGTACCGGTCGAGCAGCCCACCAGCAGGCCTGTCAGCGCCAGGAGTGCAAGCCGCCTCATGTGCGGCGGGAATCCTAATCGGCCACGGGAAGAGTCGACAGAAGTTCTTCGATCGCCAGCAGGCGGGCGGCGTAGGCACGCACGTGGTCGGGCTGCCCGGCGGCCGCGGCCCACAGCGCCTGGTTCCCCTCCGCCCGGCGCACCTCCAGCATCAGCGCGTGCGGATGCGAAACCTCTCCCCCGCCCTCGATGGCGGCCTCCACGATCGAGCCCAGCCAGGACTCGTAGAGCGCGATCTCCTGCAGCGCCGGCGAGCGACCCGGGTCGGCCGCCGGGAAGGGTGTGCGCTGGTGCTGGCGCCAGAGCTCCTGGAGTCGGAGGGCCGCCTCGGACCCGCCGCGACCGCTAACCCGCCAGCTTCTCCACGATCGCGTCCGCGACCTGGGAGGTCCCGACCGACGTGGGATCGTCCCGGCGCGATTTAAGGTCGTAGGTGACCGCCCGGCCCTCCTCGATCACGGCCGCGATCGCACGCTCCATGGCGTCAGCTGCGGCCGTCTCCTTCAAGTGGCGGAGCATGAGCACGC
>VBEO01000111.1:0-2323 GCA_005881825.1 Chloroflexota bacterium
TCCGCCCTCGCTCGACGAGCAGGCGGCGGCGCGGGTCAGCGGCCGGCGCGTATGACCGCGGCGGCTGGGCCGCTCCTCGAGGACTTCCACGCCGGCGACGTCATCACGACCATGGGGCGCACCATCGCCGAGGCCGACCTGCTCGCCTTCGTCCAGCTGACCGGCCTTTTCGAGGAGCTCTGGCTTGACGCCGGCAAGGCGGCGCGGACGGGGCTCTACCAGGGCCGCCTGGTGCCCGGGTACCTCACCCTGAGCTTCGCGGAGGGCCTCGTCGTCCTGGCCGGGGCGATGCGCAACGCCGTCGGGATGCTTGGCGTCACCGACGTCAGCTGGAAGGCGCCCGTCAGCGTCGGGGACACGATCCACGCCGAGGTGGAGGTGGTAGAGGCGCGCCCGAGTGCCAAGCCCGACCGGGGCGTCGTCCGCCTCCGGCACCGCGTCGTGAACCAGGACGGAGCGCTCGTCCTGGAGTACTTCAGCGCTCGCCTCATCCGGACCGCCGCCGGCGTTCCCTCGTGAAGGTCAGCTTCGCCGTCATCCCCGGCGCTGGCAGCGCGGGCCTGACCTGGCGGCCGGTCGCCGGCCGGATCGGAGCCAGGGTGCTGCCTATGCCGCCCGGGGAGAGCGTCTTCGAGATCGCCGCCTCGCTCCAGCCCGAGGTGGCGGCCCTGCCCCGGCCGCGGGTGCTCGTGGGGACGTCGGCCGGTGGCATGGCGGCGATCGAGATCGCGCGCCGGACGACTGTCGACGCGCTCGTCTTCGTCGCCGCCGGCTTCGGCATCACCGTCGGCGAGGCCGCCCTCCAGTGGCTCATCGACTACCCGCCCGACCTCCACGCGAAGCTCGCCCGGGTCTGCCTCCACGACCGGTCCGACCTCGAGCGGCAGCGGCTGATCGTCGAGGACTACGAGGCCTGCGGCCAGCCCGACCACGTCGCGCACCTCACCGCCGTGGCGGCCTACCGGCCGGAGCCGCTACTCGACCCGCCGCCCACGCTCGTGCTCTGGGGCGCCCACGACCGTGCCATCCCGCTCGAGGACCAGGTGGAGCTCGCCAAGCGGATGGCAGGCGTGCTGGTGCCGATCGCGGACGCCGCCCACGTCCCCTTCTTGGAGCAGCCGGACGTCGTCACGGGCTGGCTCGAGCTGGCCGGTCGGCTGGGGGCGCGCGCGAGCGCCGAGAATTCCTTGTTGTAAGAGATGTCGGACCCCTTCCGTCTCGACCGAAAGGTCGCCCTTATCACCGGCAGCAGCCGCGGCATTGGCCTCGCAGTCGCCGAGGAGATGGCGCGGGCCGGCGCGCGCGGCCTTGTCCTCGTAGCCCGCAACGCAGAGGCGCTGGAGGAGGCGCGGGCGACTATCGAGGGCGTCGGAGCAGAGTGCCTGGCTGTCGCCGCCGACGTCACCAGCGAGGAGGACGTGGAGCGGATGGTGGCGGCCGCCCGGGACCGCTTCGGGGAGGTCGACATCCTGGTCAACAATGCCGGCGGGGCGTCGTTCCGCGGGCAGCTCAAGGACATGCGGCCGGCCGGCTGGCGCAAGATGATCGAGCTGAACCTGGTCAGCGCTTACCTCGTGTCGCGGGCGATGCTGAACGCCTGGCAGGAGCGCCGGCCTGGCCGGGTGATCGTCAACATGGGATCGACCTCTTCGCTCCGCAGCTGGCCCGAGCTGAGCTACTACTCGGCGGCCAAGCACGGGCTGGTCGGGCTGACGCAGACACTGGCCCGGGAGGTGGCGCCGGACGGCATCCGGGTCAACCTCGTCTGCCCCCACCTGGTGGAGACGCCGCTCACCGCCGATTTCCGGAACGGGCCCCGCTATGAGCAGCTGGTCGCCGACATCCCGATGAAGCGCTGGGGCGAACTGGAGGAGGTGTCGCGGGTGGTCCGGTTCATCGCCTCGGACGCCGCGTCCTACATGACGGGCGCCGTGGTCCCGGTCGACGGGGGCTGGTCCGCCTAGTCTGAACGGCTCCTCCCTAGCGCGCGAGGTAGCCGCCGTCCACGGGGAGCGCGACGCCGGTCACGAAGGCGGCGTCGTCGCCCGCCAGGAAGGCGACCGCGGCGGCGACCTCCTCCGGCAGCCCGGCGCGGCCCATCGGGACGAGACGCTGCACCAGCTTCGGAATCTGGGCCTCGACCTCGGGATTGGGCTCCCGCGTGAAGAAGCGCGCCAGCATGGGGGTCTGGATCGGCCCCGGCATCACCGCGTTGACCCGGATCCCCTTCGGGGCGAGCGTGAGAGCGAGCGACTTCATGAGGAGCGTGACGCCGCCCTTCGTCATCCCGTACAGAGGAGCGCCGTCGGAGCCCACCTCGCCG
>VBEO01000111.1:2329-14205 GCA_005881825.1 Chloroflexota bacterium
GGTTGATCCCCACCGCCCACTCCCACTCCTCTTCGCTGACCTCGACGCCGGCCGCGCCGGGGATGCCGGCGTTGTTGAAGAGGACGTGGAGGATGCCGTGGCGCTCCTCCATCGCCCGGAAGAGCCCGCGCAGCTGCTCGACGCTGGAGACGTCACAGCGGTATGGCTCGGCTTCGCCGCCCGCGTCGCGAGCGGCGGCCGCGGTGGCCGTCGCGGCCGCCTCGTCGATGTCGACGACACAGACGTGCGCGCCTTCTGCAGCGAGGCGGAGTGCGGCCGCGCGGCCCATGCCCGAACCGCCGGCGGTGACCGCGGCGACGCGCCCCTCGAACCGGCGGGCTGGAATCGGCGCCATCATCGGGCCGTGAAGCCGCCGTCGACGAGCTGCATGCTCCCGGTGATGAACGACGCCTCGTCGGAGAGCAGGAAACTGACCGCGGCGGCGATCTCGGTGTGCTGGCCGAGCCGGCCGAGCGCGTGCTGGGCGCGGAGACCGCCGACGACGTCCTCGCTCCGGGCGCGTTGGCCCTTGACCGGGGTGACCATGAAGCCTGGCCCGAGGGCGTTGACGCGGATGCCCTGCCCCCCGTACTCGAGCGCCGCGGCCTTGGTCAGGCCGACCACGCCGTGCTTGCTGGCGGCGTAGGCCGAGGCGGTCGGCGTCGCCACGACGCCCATCACCGAGCTGATGTTGACGATCGCCCCGCCGCCGCGCTCCAGCATCCGCGGGATCTCGGCGCGCATGCAGTAGAAGACGCCGCTCAGGTTGACCGCGATCACGCGGTCCCAGCCCGCCACGGAGAGCCTGCCGACCGGCTCGGGCTCGGCGCCGACGCCCGCGTTGTTTACGGCGAGGTCGAGGCCGCCGAATTCGCGCACGGCGACCGCCACGGCGGCCTCGACGGAGGCGGGGTCGGAGACGTCGACCGCGACGGCCGCGGCGCGGCCACCCGCGGCGCGCAGCTGCTCGACGGTCTCCCCTGCGGAGGCCTCGTCGATGTCGGCGGCGACGACCGCCGCGCCCTCGGCCGCGAGGCGTGTCGCGGACGCGCGGCCGATCCCGGACCCGGCCCCGGTGACGAGGGCGACCTTCCCCGCGAAGCGGTCTTCGACGGGCACCCTACTTCCCCTGGAAGCTGGGCTTGCGCTTTTCCTTGATCGCCGCCAGCGCTTCGCTGTGGTCCTCGCTGACGAAGGTGAGCAGCTCCAGCCCCATCGAGTAGTCGAAGGTGGTGGTCGCCACCTGCTTCACGTACTGGTTGACCGCCGCCTTGGTGTAGCGGACGGCGAGCGGCGCGCCGGCGGCGAGCCTGCGGGCGAACTTGAGCGCCGTCTCCTCTAGCTCGTCGGCCGTGGTGACCCCCGTCACCAGGCCGTAGCGCTCGGCTTCGGCGGCGGAGAGCGAGTCGCCCGTCATCAGGTAGCGCTTCGCGAGCGCCGGACCGAGCACCAGCGGCCAGATCGCCGCCCCGCCATCGCCGGCGACGATGCCGACGCGGACGTGGGGGTCCGCGAGGATCGCCGTGTCGGCCATATAGACCACGTCGCAGAGCAGCGCGATCGTCGCGCCGAGGCCGATCGCGGGGCCGTTGACAGCGGCGACGATGGGCAGCTCGACGTCGAGCAGGTTCCAGACGATCTGCTTGCCCTCACGGCGCATCTCGTAGAGGGCGTCCTTGGTGACGCCGCGCATCCAGTTGAAATCGCCGCCGGCGCTGAAGGCTCGGCCGGAGCCGGTGAGGAGGACGGCCCGAGCCTCGCGCTCCACCTTGAGGTCGGCGAAGAGCCGGCAGAGCTCGTCATGGAGCTCGCCGTCGACCGCGTTGAGCTCATTGCGCGGGTTGGCGAGGGTCACCTTCAGGATGTCGCCGATGCGCTCGAACCGGATCGAGCTGTAGCCGCCGTAGTCGCCCATGCTTGTGCGCCTCCTGCTGGTCGGGGTATGCGCGCTTGGGAACGCCGGCGCGGGCGGCCCCCTATTATCTCCCTTACCGACGGGTCGGTAAATTATGGAAAGATGATCACGTCGGCCGGCGCCGGGGAGGCGCCCGCGCCGTCGCGCGGGCGCTGGCCGGTCCTCGCCGGCCTGGCGTGGATGAGCGCCGCCACCGGCTTCGTCGCCGCCTCCCTGGCCCCGGTGGTCCCCGCCCTGATGCGCGACCTCGCGCTGTCGCCGACGACGGCAGGGGTCGCCCTCGGGGCCTGGCAGGCGGCCCTCGGCCTCTCCTCGGTCGCCGTAGGCGCGCTCATCTCGCGCTGGGGCGCGGCGCGGGTGGTCGCCGTCGGCGCCGCGCTCACAGCCCTGTCGAGCCTCAGTCGCGCGGCCGCGGTCGACGGCGTGACCCTGGTGCTGGCCGTCGCCCTCGGCGGCGTCGCCTGGTCGATGGTCATCAGCGGCGCGGCTTCGCTCCTGACGACCGCCTTCGAAGGGCGGGCCCGGCGCCTGGGCGCCGGGATCACCTTCGGCGGGTTGAGCGCCGGCTTCGCCCTCATGCTGGCGGTCGGGCCGCATCTCGCCGGGCTTCCGGGCGGCTGGCGGACGGCGCTGGCGGCCGGCGCGGTGCCGATGCTCGCCGGCCTCCCCGCCTGGCTGCTCCTCTCCCGCGAGCTCCGCGCCCGGCCACCGGCGGCGGCACGGATTCGGCAGGTGTTGGGACAGAGCCTCGATCTGCTGCGCCGCCCCTCGATCCTGGCCGTCCTGGCCGCGACGCTGTCCGGGATCTCCGCGGGACACGCGCTCGCCAGCTGGCTGCCGACCGTGCTGGGGCGCCAAGGCCTCAGCGCGAGCCTGGCCGGCCTCGTCGCCGCCGGGTACATGGCGATCGGCATCCTTTCCTCGATATCGGTCACGGTCGTCGCCCGTCCCCACCATCGGCGTTGGTGGATCACCGGCGGCCTGGCCGCGGTCGCCGCCTCGCTCCTGCTGCTGGCCGTCGGCTCGGCGCCGCTGGTCGCGGCCGGCATCGTCGCCGCCGGGGTCGCGATCGGGTTTCTCCCCTCGCTGCTGGTGCTGGCGATGCTGGAGAGCCCGCCCGCCCGCTCGCTGGGCGGCGCTGCGGGCGGCCTCTACTACTCGATGAGCGGCTTCGCGGGGCTGACCGGGCCGGTCGTCATCGGGGTCTTCGCCGATTGGACCGGCGGCTTCACGGCCGGCCTCGTAGCGATGGCCGCGCTGGTGGCCGCGGGCGCCGCCGTGGCCGCCGGCGCGCTTCCCATGCCGCCCTCGGCCGCGGCGTCCGCGAGCGAGGCGGCGTGAGTCAGAAGTCGCCCGCGTCCTTGCGGAGCCGGCGCAGTACCCGGCTGAGCGCGGCGAGGTCGGCTGCGCCCAGCGAGCCGAGCCCAAACCCGCTCGCCGCGACGAGCTCCGTCGCCCGCTCGACGACCTCGCGCCCGCGCGGCGTGATCCCGGCCAGAGTCGTCCGGCGATCGGTCGGCGATGGGATCCGGCGCACCAGCCCTTCCGCCTCCAGCCGGTCGATGGCGTTGGTGACGCTGGTCGGGTGGACCTGCAGGCGAAGCCCCATCTTGCCGAGCGGGAGCTGGCCAGTCCGGCTGAAGTGGAGCAGCACGAGCGCCTCGTACCGGGCGAAGGTGAGGCCGACCTCGGCAAGCGCGGCGTCGACGCGGGCGAGGACGATCTGCTGCGCCCGCATGATCGCCGTCGCCGCCGCCATCCGCTCGGTGCCGGGCCAGCGCTCCTGCCAGTGCCGCGCCGCCTCGGCGACGGGGTCGAAAGGCAGCCGCTTCTCTTTCGTCATGACTCCTGATTACTCGATCATCCGAATATCGGATTTGCTAGCATATGGTGCCACATGGCAGTGAAGCAACGCGGTGGCCGGGAAGAGAGGTTGCGGGCGGCCTACCAGGCGCCCATGCGCGACGGCGTCGAGACCTCGACGATGTCCGGGGTCGAGGTCGAGCCTCTCTACACGTCGGCAGCCCTCGACGCGGCCGGTTACGAAGAGGAGTTCCCGGGCGAGTTCCCCTACACGCGGGGGATCCACCCGAGCGGCTATCGCGGCCGGCTCTGGACGATGCGGCAGTTCAGCGGCTTCGCCACCGCCGAGGAGACCAACCGCCGCTACCACTACCTATTGGAGAACGGCCAGACGGGCCTCTCGGTCGCCTTCGACATGCCGACGCTGATGGGCCAGGATTCGGACGCGCCCACCTCGCGCGGCGAGGTCGGCCACTGCGGCGTCGCCATCGATTCGCTGGCCGACATGGAGCGCCTCTTCGAGGGGATCCCGCTCGGCGAGATCACAACCTCGATGACGATCAACTCGCCGGCCGCGATCCTGCTCGCGATGTACCTGGCCGTTGCCGAGAAGCAGGGCGTCGGGTTCGGTCAGGTCGGCGGGACCCTTCAGAACGACATCTTGAAGGAGTACATCGCCCAGAAGGAGTACATCTTCCCGCCCGAGCCCTCGATGCGGCTGGTGGTAGACACCATTGAGTACTGCACCAAAGAGGTGCCGCGCTGGAACACCGTGTCGATCAGCGGATACCACATCCGCGAGGCCGGCTCGACGGCCGCGCAGGAGCTCGCCTTCACGCTCGCCGACGGCTTCGCGTACGTCGACGCCTGCTTGGAGCGCGGCCTCGAGGTCGATGACTTCGCGCCCCGGCTCTCCTTCTTCTTCGACAGCCACATCGACTTCTTCGAGGAGATCGCCAAGTTCCGGGCGGCGCGCCGGATCTGGTCGCGGGTCATGCGCGAGCGCTACGGCGCCCAGGACGAGCGGAGCTGGAAGCTGCGCTTCCACACGCAGACGGCGGGCGTCTCGCTGACCGCCCAGCAGCCCGAGCTCAACATCGCGCGGACCGCCCTCGAGGCGCTCGCCGCCGTCCTCGGCGGCACCCAGTCGCTGCACACCAACGCCATGGACGAGGTGCTGGCCCTGCCGACCGACAAGGCAGCCCGGATCGCGCTCCGCACCCAGCAGGTGATCGCCTACGAGACCGGCGCCGCGAACACGATCGACCCCCTCGGCGGCTCCTACTTCATGGAGTCGCTGACCCGCAAGCTCGAGGAGGAGGCGCTCGCCTATTTCGAGAAGATCGACGGCTACGGCGGCGTCATCCCTGCCATCAGGGCCGGCTTCCCGCAGAAGGAGATCGCGGACGCCTCTTTCCGGTATCAGTCGGAGGTCGAGCAGCGGCGGCGGCTGATCGTCGGCGTCAACGCGTTCACCGGCACCGACGAGGCGGACGAGCTCGAGCTCCTACGGATCGACCGCGCGGCCGAGGAGGGCCAGGTCGGGCGCCTGCGGGAGGTCCGGCGGCGGCGCGACAACGGCAAAGTGGAGAAGGCGCTCGCCCAGCTCAAGAAGGTGGCGGCGACACCGGCCGAGAACACGATGCCCTACATCCTCGACGCCGTGCGCGCCTACGCGACCGAGGGCGAGATCATGGGCACCCTGACCTCCGTCTGGGGCCTCTACTGGGAAGACGCGATCATATGACCGTCCGCCGGCCGAAGCAGCTGGTCGAGTTCTTCCGGCAGGGCGCCAACCCGGTGCCCGGCGCCGGCACCGGCGAGATCGCCAAGCAGCTGGAGGACGCCGGCTGGGATGGGCTCGCGGTGGGCGAGGCGCACGGGATCCTGCCCGACCCCTACGCCGTCCTCGCCGTCGCCGCCGCGGCGACGACCAGGCTCAAGGTCGCGACCGCCGTCGCTATCCCGATCCGGCACCCGATGCTGGCCGCCGACGCGATGGCGACGGTGCAGGGCCTCTCGAACGGCCGCGCCGTGTTCGGCATCGGCCGCGGGGACGGCGGCGTCAAGGTGCTGCAGCAGGCGCCGATGAGGGTCGCCGATTTCGAGGTGTACATCTCGCGAATCCAGGGCTACCTCCGGCGCGAAATCGTCGACATCGAGGGCAACGTCTCCGCGATGGGGAGGCTCTATGACATCGACCCCTCCCTGGACGTTCCGAAACCGCCCCTCGACGTGGCCGCGACCGGGCCGAAGACGATCGAGCTCGCCGCCCGCCGCGCGGAGTCGATCAGCTTCTCGGTGGGCGCCAGTGCCGACCGCCTCCGGCATTCGATCGAGCAGGCGCGCGCCGCCTGCGAGGCCGACGGTCGCGAGTTCGGCGAGCTGGCGCTCGGCTGCTACATCCAGATGGCGGTCGTCGACCGCCCCGACGATCCCGCGCTGGAGGCGATCCGCGGCCTTGCCATCACCCACGCCCGCTTCTCCGGCTTCGAGCCGAAGTCGGTCAGCGCCGACGTCGACGCGGCCGAGCACGGACAGTACCGGCACGCGGTTGAGACGATGGAGAAGGTCCTGCGCAACCCCGCCGGCGGCATCGTCCGCGGGGAAGGCGCCGAGCCTGGCGAGCTCACGTTCTACCCGCGGGAAGCGGCCAGCGAGGAGCTCATCCGGCAGTTCGCCATCGTCGGCGACGCCGAGTACTGCGCGGAGCGGCTGCAGGAGCTCGTCGACGTCGGGCTGGACCGAATCTGGATCGGGACCAAAGGTGTCGGGGTCGACCTCCACGAGCGCAACGCGCTGCGGATCGGAAGGGAGGTCCTCCCCCACATCCGCCGTTAGCTCGGCGCGCCGCCAACGGGCCCGCCGCTAATGTCACGACGGCCTGCGCTTCGCGCATATTGTATATTTGATAAATGCCTGCTAAGACCTTCGAGACCATCGAATACGAGAAGACCCACGGCGGCCGCGTCGCCACCATCGTGGCCGCGGCCGCGCCTTCTGCGCCGGCCGGGACCTCAAGGAGCTCAACGCCGACGCCCTCGGCAACCAGGCCGAGAGCTGGAAGATCGTCCGCCAGTCCGGCCTTCTCGCGCTCAGCAACGACTGGCTGATCCCGAAGCCGACCATCGCCGTCGTCCACGGCTACGCCGTCGCGGGCGGCTTCGAGATGATGATGTGGACCGACTTCGCGATCGTCGCCGACGACGCCAAGATCGGCGACTACCACCTCCGCCGAGGCCTCCTCGGCGGCGCCGGGCCGTACTGGTCGGTGCCCCGCATGATCGGTATGCGACGCACGAAGGAGCTCTTCTTCACCGGCAAGCTGCTGACCGGCAAGGAGGCCGCCGAGTGGGGTCTCGCGAACGTGTCGGCGCCCGCCGACAAGCTCGATGAAGCGCTCGACGAGTTCGTGAAGGACCTGATCGACAAGAGCCCGCTCGCGCTGTCTTGGTGCAAGCTCGCGCTCAGCCGCAGCCTCGAGTCGGACCGCGAGACGATCGCCGTCCTGGAGCACTTTATGGTCATGAGCAACCACCAGACCAACGACGCCAAGGAGGGCGCCACGGCTTTTATCGAGAAGCGCCAGCCCGACTACCGCGGCCAGTAGCCGTCCCGGAGCAGAGCCCATGCAGAGCCATCCGCTGCTCCCGGCCGAGCTCCAGGCGCGCTACCGCGCCGAAGGGCTCTGGTCCGACGACACGTTCTTCAGCCTCCTCGAAACGTCGGCGGCGGCGGCGGCGGATCGCCCGCTCTACCTCGAGCCCGAGGTGCGGACCTACGGAGAGGCGACAGCCGCCGCTCGCGCGCTGGCGCAGCACCTGGTCGCGTCGGGCGTGAAGCCGGGCGACGGCGTCGTCACGCCGCTCGTCAATGGCCTTCCGGCCGCGGTCGTGTCCGCCGCGGTCGCCGGCGCCGGCGGCCGCCTGGCTCCGCTGCCGAGCCGCGCCCACCCCGCTCAGGCCATCTCCCTCGCGGCGACCCTCGAAGCGCCCGTCCTCATCGTCTCCGGCGAGGTGCTCGCGCGCGGCGAGTGGGATGCCGGGGTGCTCGACCGCATCCGCCGTGAATCACCCAGCGTGCGCCTGATCCTGCTCGCCGATGCCGGCGCTGCTCCCGACTGGGCCCGCGAACGCCTCCCGACGCTGGAGTCGGCCGTCGCTGCGAACGCCGCCGCCGAGCTGCCCCCGGTCGACGCCGGCGCCATCGCACTCCTGCTCTCCACCGGCGGTACCACGGGCCCCGCCAAGGTCGTCATGCACACCTACGCCGGTCCCGTCTTCGCCGCCCGCGAGTACGCCCGGATCGCGCGCCTGACCGCAGAGGATCGTGTGGTGCAGGTCGGCCCCTTCGGGCACGCGAGCGGGACCATCTTCACCCTCTACCCGCCGGTTATGGCCGGCGCGGCAGTCGTTCCGCTCGTGGGGTGGGACCCGGTCGCCTTCGCCTCCGCAGTCGAGAGCGCCGAGGCGACTTGGACCCACCTCTCGGGAACACACGTGCACGATCTCCTCGCCCTCGACCCTGTCCACGATGCGAAGCTGCGGTCGCTGCGCGGGATCAGTGCCGGCTCCGGCTCCGACCAACTCTTCAGGGAGGCGGAGCGCCGCTTCGGCTTTCAGATCCAGCGCATCTACGGCCTCACCGAGTGCCTCGGCAACTCGCTCGTCCCGGCCGGCGCCCCCGACGATCGCCGCCTCCACTGCGACGGCCGGGGGTTCGACGGGATCGAGTACCGGGTGGTCAGTCCGGGGACCGACGACCCTCTGCCCCCGGGCACGCCGGGCGAGATGTTCGTACGCGGCCCCTCGCTCTTCGCCGGATACCTCGGCCGGCCGGAGGCGACGGCCGAGGTGGTGCGCGACGACGGCTTCCTCGCCACCGGCGACCTGACCTGCTCACCCACCCCGAGGTCCACGACGTCGCCGTCGTCGGCGTACCGGACGGTCGGCTCGGCGAGCGGGCCGCGGCGGTCGTCGTCCCGACGCGCGGGGCGAAGCCGGAGCTCGCCGACCTCACCGGCTTCCTCGCCGAGCGCGAGGTGCCGCTCGGATCGCGGCCGGAGCTGCTCTACCTCGTCGACGCGCTGCCCCTCACCGAGTACGGAAAGCACGACAAGAACGCCATTCGGCGGCTGGTCGCCCAGCTCATCGCGCGGTGAGGCCGAATCTCCCCGTCGAGGTCGCCGACCGCCTTCGCCGCGACATCTTCTCGGGCCGGCTGCGGCCGGGCGAGCGCATCGATCAGGACGCCGAGGCGGCGGCGCTTGGGGTGAGCCGGGTGCCGATCCGGGAGGCGCTGATCGCGCTCGACCGGGAGGGCCTTGTCGACATCGTGCCCCGCCACGGCGTCTTCGTCTGGTCCTTCGGGCCTGAGGACCTGGCCGACCAATACGAGGTCTTCGGGCTTGTCTCCGGCCTTGCCGCCGAGCGGGCCGCCCAGAATCTGACCGACGATGAGCTGGCGAATCTGCGCGCGGTCCACGCGGAGATGAGCGTGAGCCGCGACGGTGAGCGACTGGAGCTGCTCAACGAACGCTTCCACATGATCATCAATCGCGCCTCGGGATCGCGCCGCCTGGCCTGGCTGGTGCGCTTTCTGTCGGGAAGCGTGCCGCGCGGCTACGAAGCCGGCGGCTGGCAAATCGCCAACCGCCACCACGCGACGATCATCGAGCGGCTTGGCGCGCGCGACGCCGAGGGGGCGGGCCGCGCGATGCGCGACCACATCCGACAGTCGGGCGAGCACGCGCTCGGTGTTCTCGCCGAGTCAGGGATCTGGAAGGCCTGAAAGGACTGGGGCCAGTAGCTGTCAAGTAGCTGTCAGACGTGCTGCCTCGCTAGGTGCTGCGACCGGGTCGCCAGGTGCGCTTCATGCGCTTCGCGAACAGGGCGGACATTGAGGAGCGCGCAGCGGAGCTGACGGCGGTCGTGAGGGCCTGGTGTGCCCCGGACCAGTGGCGGTCGAGCTGGGTGCCGTCCGCCAAACCCATCGATCGGCCACCCGGATCGTCACCGGAACCTGGCTGACGGCCGCGACCCCGCAGGGTTTCGGCACCGATGCGCTGCTGGCATGACTAGGATCAAGGACGGCGACCAGGCATACATGACCGCGTTCCGCGGACCCTATGACCAGATCCCGGGTGAACTCTCGGCTACCGCAGCGCCGCTTCGCAAGGTCACGCGCTTGAGCGAGATGGCGCCGGTCAACCTTGCCGACCTACAGGGCAACCCCAGGGACAAGGGCAGGGTCTGGCCCCTTATCGCTCGCTATGTCAACGGCGCTGAGGAGTTCGACTTCGGCGTCTACGAATTGGCCGAAAACGAGTACCACCCGCTCCACTACCATCCGGCAGGAGCCGAGTTCTACTACGTGATCGAAGGATCGTGCCTGGTCACGGTTGACGATGAGATGGTCGAGGCGAGCGCCGGCACCGCCGTCTACCTGCCGGCCGGCACCCCGCATGCGGTGCGGACTCGGGCAGGTGAGACGATGACTATGGTGTATGGATTTTCGAGCGGCGACTTCCGAGATGTCGGCACCACGTGGCTGGAGTAGATGCCGGAGCCGAGCCGGCGCTTAGAGCCGCCCGCCCTTTAGGACTCAGCACATGTCGATCAGGAAGCTAGCCTTCGGCCTCACGCTGCCCAATCGAGGAGTGATAACGGGTGCCACGACTGTGCCCGAGATGCTCAAGCTCGCTCAGCGCGCGGACACCTCCGGGGTCTGGGATTCGGTCTGGGTGGGTGATTCGATCTTCGCGAAGCCGCGACTCGACTCGCTGACCCTCATGGCGGCGATTGCGGCCGTTACCAACAGGCTCCGCATTGGTCCGGCCTGCTTCGCGAGCACCCCGCTGCGCGACGCGCGCCTGCTCGCTTATCAGTGGTGCAGCCTCGACTTCCTGTCTGGTGGGCGAACCACCTTCGTCGCCTGTCAGGGAGGACCCCGTCAGGACGGTGGCAGGTTCTACGAGGAATTCGCGAACCTCAACGTCGAGCCGAGTTCGCGGATGAGACGGATGGAGGAAGCCATCGAGATCCTCCGGCTGGTCTCCAGCCAGGAGTCTGCGAACTATGACGGTGAGTACTACTCCTTCAAGAACCTGGCAGTGCTCCCACGTCCGGTTCAGCAGCCGATCCCGATCTGGGTGACGGCGAACCCGTACCCACATCAGCAGAAGAATGTCGAGACCTCACTCCGCCGAGTGGCGCGTCTAGGCGATGGTTGGATGACGACGGAGAACACGCCCGAGAGCTTTGCGGGTCATCTCGACCTCATCCGTCAGTACGCGGAGGAGCAGGGCCGGCAGCTGCCGGAGGACTTTGAAGCCGCGCTCTACTACAACATCAATGTCGGTAAAAGTCGGGAGCGGGCTTTCGCCGAGTCGAAGAAGTTCCTCGAGTCCTATTACATGACCTCATTCTCCGAGGAGTTCCTCGAGCGCTGGGTGGCATTCGGCTCGGTGGACGAATGCGTCGACCACCTCATGCGCTTCGTGCTGGCTGGAGCCACCACAATCACCTTGCGCTTGGTCGGCTACGACCAGGCGCAGCAGTATCGGGTGGTGACGGAGCAGGTCCTGCCCCGAACTCTCAGCGCAGCGGCCGTCCAACAGGTGGGCTGACTAAAAGCCGCGCCGCCTTGGTGACGGTCGCCGAGTTCGGTCCTTCACCGCCGACGAGCCCGTCAGGACGCGCTATTGGGGCCGGCAGCCTGGACCTCGTAGTACATGCTGCCGCCGGGCACCTCGAGCGTTCGAGCCTGGAATGTCGAAGTCATATGTGACCGCTATACCTCCGCATTGGCCTGCCGACCAGGTCGCAGACTGATCGGCCGGCAGCCTCTCAGGGCAGACCGCCGTGCGGGGTCGGTGCATGGTGCGCTTACCGGCGCCGAGACATGTACTCGTGTGACTCGGCCGTGGGCCTGTTGTAGTGCGCGGGCCCATTTACTGCGAGATCGCCGGCGTGGACCACGACGTCTGGCCGAACGGTCCCGAGATCCTTTAGCACGGCCTTAAGCGCCTCCCAGTTTCCATGGATGTCCGAAACGATGGCGATCATCACCGAGGTGTCCGTATCAAGGGCTCGCGGTCGGTCAGTTCTGTGTGCCGGCGTGGTGCCCCGGGTGCCACAGCACCTCATGGTCAGACGCC
>VBEO01000090.1 GCA_005881825.1 Chloroflexota bacterium
GGTCGCCGACCTGGCTTACGGCGCGTTCGTGCTGGTCTGCCTGGGCTGGCTGGTGCTGCTGGTGGTGGTCCACCGGGCGGTGGCCGCCGACGCCGAAGAAGAGGCGATGCGCCGGCGCGAGGTCCCTGGACCGCGTCGGTCCGGGGTGGTGCGCCGGCGCAAAGCCCTTGGCTGAGTGCCTTCCCTGCTTTTAGTGGTGTGAGTGGGTCTTGGCCACCGCGCTGACCGCGTCGCCGTGAGCGTCGGGGTCGTCCGCGGTCCCCCTGGGCCCGCTCTGCGCGACCTTGGAGACGTCGGCGCCGTGGTTGTCGTGGTTGTTGCCGTTCCCGGTCTCGTCTGTCGAGGCTGACGAAGCCTCCCCGTTCGTGCGCGCCACCGAGGACACGCAGTCACCGTGGATATCGGGGTCGCTGGCTGTCTTGTGCGGGCACGTCCGTGCCGCGCTGGCCACGGCATCGCCGTGCTCTTCGCCGCTGAGGAGCGCCGCGGAGACGTTGGTCGCGACCAGGCTGCCCCCCAGGGCGCCGACCACGACCAGGGGTGCGATGAAGTTTCGAAGCCTGTGCATGCCATCACTAACGCGCGACCGGACCCTTCTAGGAAGTGACCAAGGGGGTTCAGGAGGGCATCGGGTTGCGCATCGTGCGGACCAGTACCGGGGGGCCGAGCTTGACGTTGTCCCCCAGGCCGAGGAGGTAGCGGACGAGATCCACGACCTCCTCCACTTTCAGAAAGTTCTCCGGCTTGGCACCGGGCACCACGGTTCCCATCTCGGTGTCCACGAAGCCGGGGCAGACCACCCAGGCCTTGATGCCGTTCTCGTGATTGGCGTCCTGGACGACCTCGGTCAAGGCGACGAGCGCGTGCTTGCTCACGCAGTAAGCGGCCAGACTAGGCACGATGGCCACCCCCGCCTCGCTGCCGATGTTCACGATCCGTCCGAACCGGCGCGCCTGCATTCCGGGCAGCACTGTCGCCGTCAGGAGCGCCGGCGCCCGGATGTTGACCGCGAACGTTTGGTCCCACTCCGCCACCGAGGTCAGCTCCAGCGGCTTCCACACGGCGAAGCCGGCATTGTTGACCAGGACGTCGATGGGCCCCAGCTCGTCGACGGTTCGCTCGACCAGGCGCCGCAGCGCGGCGTCGTCCGTCAGATCGGTGGCTACCGTGAGCGCCGTGCCTCCGGCCAGCTCAATGCGTCGAGCCAGCTCGCGGAGCTCAGCCTCACGTCGGGCGGCAACCGCGACCCGCGCCCCTTCCTCGGCGAGCATGGCCGCGAGCGCGGCTCCGATGCCGGAGGAGGCCCCGGTCACCAAAGCGACGCGGCCGGCCAGCAGCACGTTCGCGAGTATGAGACGCGCGGGGAGTTGGTGGAGGCGGCGGGAGTTGAACCCGCGTCCGAAGCAGCGTCCTTCAGGACTTCTACGAGCGTGTCAGGGATTTTGATCTCACCCTGAGGGCTCCTCCCGGCGGGATCCCCTCGGGCCAGCCGCGGTGCAAGTCCCTCGCGAGGCCGTGGCGCCCCCGCTCGGCAAGCCGGCTGTTTGACGCCGTCCCCAGGCCCGCCGGCCTGACCTGGGGCGGCGCCCGAGATCTAAGTCTCGGGGCTCATACCTTTACTGCTTACGCAGCGTAGGCGAGAGCGCGATTGTCGTTGGCATTTGTGTTGCCTGCCGCTGTAACGCTCACGGCCTTCGGCTCGCTATCCCGAAGCCCATCTGCCCCGTCGAAGCCGGACGCCCCCACGAAAGCTGGACTTACGAGCGGGATTCTACCCGCCTTGACCCCTTCCCAATCCCTGCGCTAGCTTACTGAGTGAGTGCTTACTTACAAGCGCCGGCTCACCGCCGACGCCCGCCGCCAGGCCATCCTGGATGCTGCCAAGAAGGTCTTCGGCGCCCATGGCTACCACGCCACCACCACGCGCGACATCGCGGCCGCCGCTGGAGTCTCGGAGGCGCTGCTCTATCAGCACTTCGACGGCAAGCGCCAGCTCTTCGAGCATGTGGTCCACGGCGCGGCCGGCGAGCTGGAACGCCGCATCGAGGCGGCCACCGCCGGAGCCGACCCCCTCCTCCATGCCCTCCAGGCATTCTTCGAGTTCGTCGAGGAGGAGGCGGCCCTGTACCGCGTCTTCTTCCGGCAGGCGCTGCAGGCCGATCCCGCCTTCGAGCACCTGTATGCAGAGCTCTCCGGGCGGCTGCTCGACCTGGTCGGCCGCAGCCTCGGCCGCGAGGGCCTCAGCGACGGCACGCACGCGGAGATGGTCGCCCACGCCTTGGGCGGCATGGTCGGCGAGCTGGCGCTGTGGTGGCTGGAATCCAGGACCTACGACCGCGACCACATGGTCGCCCAAGCGGCCCGCATGGGCCGCGCAATCTACCTTTCGGAGGTTGGAGATGGCAGTTGAGAACCAGACCCAGGACGTGATGGAGCGGGTGGCCAACGCCAACCTCAAACAGCTGGGCGACATCCGCATCGACGACGTCCTGCTTTTCATCGATCGCGGGCTCGAGAACATGCCCACCTACATGGATCTGTACAACCGCTGGGAGAAGCAGCAGTGGGCGGTCGGCGACCTCGACTTCGGTCCCGACCGGCAGCGCTGGCAGGAGGCGACCGACCTCGAAAAGGAGGCCACGCTGTGGGGCCGCCGCCTGTTCTTCAACGGCGAGGAGCGCGTGACTTCGACGCTGGCTCCCTTCGTGTGGGCGGCGCCCAAGCCCGAGATCGAGATCTTCCTGTCCACCCAGATGGTCGACGAGGCGCGGCACACGATCTTCTTCGACCGCTGGTGGCGCGAGGTGGTGGGCACCGACGCCGCCGACCTGAAGGCCATCCTGGAGGAGATTCGGCCCGACACCAATCCCGGCTACAACGAGCTTTTCTACGAGCGCCTGCCGGGCGTGGCGCAGCGGATGGCCAGCAACCCGCGCGACGTCGACGCCTTCATCGAGGGCGTGACCATCTACCACATCGTGGTCGAGGCCACCCTCGCCCTCACCGGTCAGCGCTTCGAGCTGGAATCGCTGCGGGAGGAAGGGCTCACCCACCTCGGCTACTACCAGGGCTTCACCGCCGTGGCGCGTGACGAGTCGCGGCACGTGAACTTCGGCATCAAGGTCCTCCAGGAGGCGGTGCGCGAGGACGCGGAGCGCTTTGCGCCCCTCATCCAGCGCACGTTGGTCGAGTGCCTGCCACTGATTTCAGGCACCATCCACCCGCCCGACGACCGCTACTACAGCGAGTTCGGACGCAGCGAGGACGAGCTTCTGGAGTTCGCGATGAACGCGCTGAACAAGCGCCTGCGCTCGATCGGAATCAACCTGGCCGCATAACGCCGGCGGTGCGTGCTGGGCACGGGCAAGAAAGCGGATCCCTCCGCGCTTAGATAGCTACCCGACAGGGGCCGGAGATCAAGGAGGGATTCATCATGTTTCGTCCATCATCAGCGCTGGTCGCGCTGGCCGCGGCCGGCGTGACAGTCCTCGTCATCGCGAGCGCCGTGGGAGCGTCAGCTCGCGTCGCGGACGCGAGCGGAGCGCCGCAGGCCTGGCAGTCTGCGTCCTACTCCGTCGCCGCGGACACCAATCTCAGCGGCAACAACGGGAATCATGATCCTCACCAGGGCACGCCCGGTGCGCCAGTCGTCGGGCCGGCCGGGCCGCCCGGACCCGCTGGACCCGCTGGACCCGCTGGACCCGCCGGACCCGCTGGACCCGCTGGACCCGTTGGACCCGCTGGGGCCGCTGGGTCCGCCGGACCGGCCGGGCCTCCAGGACCCACCGGGCCGGCCGGAGCGACCGGACCCCAAGGGCTCGCCGGGACACCTGGTACGGTCACCAGCGGCAGTCAGCTGCTCAACGCGGCTCCCGGGCCGCTGCCGTTGCAGGCCGGCTACACGAGCAGCGGCGGCACGCTGCTCATCTTTGCGGGCGGCTCCGCCTGGACGCGGACGCTGTGGTCCACCATCGGCGCCAACGTGGTCGTCGACGGCAGCAGCGTCGGCAGCATCAAGCTCGCCACCAACGAGGTGAACAGCCACAGGGCGCTGGTCAGCAACGTGATCGTGGCCCCCGGCCTGCCGGCCGGCCAGCACACGATTCAGTTGGTCGCGCTTGACGGCAATACCGTCACCGACGCCAACGACTACTTCGACCTGACGGTCGTCGAACTCAGGTAGCCCACGGAGGGAGGGGCCGCCGCCCCTCCCTCGACCTATCGCTTCAGGGCGCGCGCCATCTCGCGGCGGGCGTCGGCCGCCGCCAGCGCCTGCCGCTTGTCGTACTGGCGCTTGCCGCGCGCCAGGCCGACGTCCACCTTGGCGTGATTGCGTTTGAAGTAGACGCGCAGCGGCACCAGCGTGTAGCCCTTTTGACGCACCTTGCCGATCAACGAGGAGATCTCCTCGGCGTGCAGCAGCAGCTTGCGCGGTCGCATCGGCTCGTGGTTGACGTAGCCGCCCTGTGTGTAGGGCGAGATGTGCACGTTTTCCAGCCAGGCCTCGTGACCGTCGATGCGTACGAAACCATCGCGAAGCTGGATCTTGCCCGCCCGCAGCGACTTCACCTCGGTGCCAGTGAGCACGATGCCCGCCTCGTAGTGCTCATCCACGAAGTAGTCATGGAAGGCACGCCGGTTGACCGCGACCTCTTTATCGGCCATCCACCACCCGCGGCCGCCCACCCGGCGCCTGCACCACCTCGGGGACGTAGCGATCGCCCTCCACCCTTCCGCGCAGGACCTTCACCCGCTCGCCCTGCCAGGGCAGGGTGACCCCGGGCCAGGGCTGGAAGGCACGGACGCGCCGGTCGATCTCGTCTGCCGGCAGGCCCCACTCCAGCTCGCCGGCCTCGCGCGAGAGCTTGGGCGCGAGCGTCGCCTGTGCGTGGTCCTGCTCGCGCGGATCGAGGCTCTCGAGCTGGGCGATGGTCTCGACCAGGAGCTTCGCGAGGACTGGACCATGGTCCAGCTGCTCGTCCATCTGCATGATCGTGACGCCGGTGAACTCATCCCCGGCCAGGATGGCGTGAGCCACCGGCGCCGCACCCCGCCACCGGGGCAGCAGGGAGGCGTGGACGTTGAGCACGCCGTTGGGCGGCAGCTCCAGGATCGAGCGGGGGATGATCTGGCCGTAGGCCACGACCACGATCAGTTCGGGCGCCGCAGCGCGCAGTCGCTCGACCGCTGACGGTTCCCGGATCCGCTCCGGTTGGAACACCGGCAGGCCCAGCTCGCCGGCGGCGACCTTGACGGCCGGCGGCGTGAGCTTGAGGCGGTGGCCGGGACGATCGGGCTGAGTCACCACCATCGGCAGGGCATGCCCAGCGGCCACAAGGGCTCTCAAGGATGGCACCGCGAAAGGCGCGGTGCCGACGAAGACGATCCTCAGCGCTTAGACCGCTTCCTCATCGTCGGCCTCCAGCTCCTCGACCCGCCGCAGCGAGTCGAGGCTGGTCAGGCGGTCGGTGAAGAGGATGCCGTCCAGGTGGTCGAGCTCGTGCTGGAAGGCCCGGGCCGTGAAGCCCGCCGCCTTGTAGCGCGCGCCCTTGCCCTTGCGGTTGAGGGCCTTGATGGTGACCGTCTCGTAGCGTGCCACCTCGCCGAACCAACCGGGATAGCTGAGGCAGCCCTCGTAACCTACCTGCACGCCTTCGCCCTTCACGATCTCGGGGTTGACCAGGTGGTAGACCTGGTTGTCGTCGCCCTTGACCACGCAGACGCGCAGGGCCACGCCGATCTGGTTGGCGGCCAGACCCGCGCCGGGGGCGGCGAACATGGTCTCGGCGAGGTCGTCGAGCAGGCGCACGATGGAGCCGTCGACGCGCGGGACGCGCTTTGACTTTTCGCGCAGGGCGGGATGCTCGAAGCCGAGGATCTGGCGTACGGCCACGGATTGGGATTGTAGTGAGCAGGTAATGGGGCCCCCGCCGAATCGGAGATTCGGTGGGGTTTTCTTGGGTCTATCCTTCGCGGCAGGCATGGCGCCCGCCGACTTACTCAGGCCCCTGGAGGGGCAGCGCGAAGAGACCTTGCGCATCGTCGAGGGCCTGGGCCCGGCCGACCTCGACCGCCTGGACCGCCAGACAGGCTGGAGCGTGCGCCAGCTCTGTGCCCACCTGGTCTCCGCCGAGCTCGGCGAGGCATTTGTGATCCGGCGGGCGCTGGACGGCGAGCTGATGCACCTCACCCAGGAGGAGCGCGACAGCTTCAACGACGCCCAGGCCGACGGCGCCGGCGGCTGGGATGCCGCCCGCATCAAATCGGAGCTGACCGAGGCCATGGACACCCTGCGCGAGGTCTTCCAGGAGATGAGCGAGGAGGACCTCGACCGCCCCGTGCGCTGGCCGGAGTGGCCGGCCCGCACGATCCGCAGCTCGATCCCCTACATGGTCGAGCACGAGGACAGCCACCTGGACCAGATCAAGGAAGCCCTGAAAGACTGATTCGTAGGGGAGGGTCTTGACCCTCCCACGAAGGGCATTTACGCGACGGGGTCGACGTCGATGCTCCAGCCTTTGCCGCGCGGCTGCAGCATCCGGGCGCGCTCCAACCGTTGCCCTTTGAGCGTGACCTGCCAGCGGTACTCGCCGCGCAGCTTGTGAATGAAGGCGGGGGCCGGGCCGAGCATCTTGACTTCGTCGATGCCCTCCCGCACCAGGCCCGACGCCAGCTGCTCGGCCGCCTCGCGGGCCATGGTCGCGGCCTTCTCGTCGTCCTTGTGTGTGTACGTCAGGACCGCCAGCGAGCCGAAAGGAGGAAAGCCAAAGGCTTGCCGGTAGGGCAGCTCGTCCCGATAGAAGGCCTCGTAATCACCCTCCGCCGCGTGCCGGAGCGCGTAGTGCTCGGGGTTCGACGTCTGCACGATCACCCGGGAGTGCCGCTGGCCGGGCGCCCGGCCCGCCCGCCCGGCCACCTGGGTCACCAGCGCATAGGTCGACTCCGCTGACCTGAAGTCCGGGAAGTGCAGGGGTAGATCGGCGTCCACCACCCCCACGGTCGTCACGTTCTCGAGGTCGAAGCCGCGGGCGACCATCTGGGTCCCCACCAGGATGTCGGCGGCGCCCGATTGGAAGCTCTCCCAGATCCGGAAGTAGGAGTCCGCGCCCCGGATGGCGTCGCTGTCCAGCCGCGCCACACGGGCCGCCGGCCATAGCCGCTTGACCAGCCCTTCCAGGCGCTGGGTGCCCATGCCCCGGGCGCTCAGGTGCCGGCTCCCGCAGTGCGGGCAGAACTCGGGCTCCGCCTGGGTGAAGCCGCAGTAGTGGCAGTGCAGGCCGCCCAACTCCGGGTGCTGGACCAGGCTCACTGAACACCCGGGGCATTGGATCGACTTCCCGCAGTCGCGGCACAGCAGGAAGGTGGCGGCGCCCCGGCGGTTCAAGAACAGGATCGACTGCTCGCGGGCCTCCAGAGCACGCTCCACGACTTCGATCAGGCGCCGCGAGAGCGGCAGCCGGTGGCCCCGCTCCGCCTCCTCGCGCATGTCCACCAGCTCCACCGGCGCCGGCACCCCGCGCACCCGCAGTGGAAGCCGGGCCAGCGCGATCCGGCCGGCGTCGGCTTCGGCGTAGGTGGCGACCGTCGGCGTCGCGGTTCCCAGCACCAGCCGCGCGCCGGTCAGCTCCGCCATTCGACGTGCCACCCAGACGGCGTCGTAGCGGGGAGTGCGGTCCTGCTTGTAGGCGCTCGACCCCTCCTCGTCGACGCAGATCAGCCCCAGCCGCGGGATGGGCGCGAAGACGGCCGAGCGGCTGCCGATCACCAGCCGCGCCTCGCCCCGGCGGACCCGCCACCACTCCTGGGCGCGTTCCAGCTCGGTCAGCTGGCTGTGCAGCACCGCCGGGCGCTCGCCCAAGCGCCGTGCGATGCCGCCCACCAGCTGCGGCGTGAGCGCGATCTCGGGCACCAGCACCAGCGCCCGCAGGCCCTGCTCCAGCGCCTGCCGGGCCGCCTCTGTATAGACCTCGGTCTTGCCGGACCCGGTGACCCCGTGGAGAAGCGTGACCGGGTTGGCTGCGATCATCGCCAGCGCCGAGCGCTGCGCCGCCGTCGGCTCCGGACCGGCCTCCGGGCCGCCGGCGCGGGCCGCCATCAGCAGCAGCTGGCTGTGCCGGCTCTGCCGAGCCGAAGGCCCGGCGCCGCTCGACTTGCCGCGCCGGATCCGCGGCGGCACCATCGCTCGCAGCACCTCGATCAGGGGAACCCAGTAGTGCTCGGCTACCCGCCGCGCCAGCTCGACCTGCCAGCCGTGCAGCAGGGCATCGGGATCGGAGCGCTCGATCTCCTTGACCGCGATCCCGGGTTCCTCGGCACCGACCGACACCACGTAGCCGACCGTCGTCCGGCGCCCGAAGGGAACCCACACCCGGTGGCCGGGAACGGTGTCCTGGCCGTCGGGGATGCTGTAGGTATAGGTCTCGTGGTCGAGCGTGCGCGCGGCCTCGACCGCCACCTCCGCGTAGATCAACCGAAGATCTGAGCGGGCTGCACGTCCTGAGCGCCGGCCGGGAGCGCGATCTCTCCGACCTTGGCGGAGTGGTAATCGCTGGTGCTGGTGATCGAGTTCTTCTCGCCGCTGGTGGGATCGGTGCCCACCAGGTGGACCTCGACCCGCTGCAGGTGGTTGCCGCTGAGGGACACGAAGACGTCGATCTCACCGGTGGCCGTCTTCAGGAAAGTGGCCTCGTCGGCACCACTCAAGGAGACCGCGTCCAGCTGCTCCAGCTGGTCGGTGGCCGGGACCACCACGTACTTGTGGGCGAACCCGTTTCCCTGCTGCACCAGCGAGTAGGGGTCGACCCGCTTGGCCAGCAGCACGTCCTCTCTCAGCAGCTCCAGCAGCGCGGCCGGATAGAGCGGGTTGGCCGCGGGCTGCGGCGTGCGCATCCAGCCGCCGCCGCCTTTCTGCGCCTTGACGTAAAGGAAGCCCTGGCCGACCACGGCGTCGTAGGAAGGCTTGCTGCTCCCGGTGGTGAACTTGAGCGTCATCTTGACCCGGCCGGCTTTGATGCCCCCATCGCCGGTCAGGCCGATGCTGGACTGCTTGCCCTTCGGGATCTGGCCACCCGTCACCACCCAGTTCTCGGTCATGTGGAAGGCCATCCCCCCGGCGTCGGCCGCTTCGAGAGCAGCCGCGATCGTCTGGCCGTCGCGATCCATATCGGCCTGCGTGCGCTTGCTGGAGACGCCGCAGGCCGCGACCAGGACCAGCACGGCGAGGCAGGCTGTGAGTTGCTTCAACGCAGCTTCGGGAGCAGCAGGTCGTACAGGCGGTCGGCCAGCTCACGCTTGGTCATGCGGGCCAGCTCCACCTGCTCTCCGCCTCGGAGGTAGACCACCGCTTCGTTGTAGTCGCTGCCGAACGCGATGTCCCGGCGCCGGACGTCGTTGGCCACGATGGCGTCCAGCCGCTTGCGCTCCAGCTTCTCCAGCGCCTTCGCCTCCAGCTCGGCGCCCTCGGCCGCGAAGCCGACTCGGAAGATGCGCTCGGCGCCGGGCTCGCGTCCCAGCTCGGCCAGGATGTCGACGTTTCGCTCCAGCTCCAGCGCCAGCTCGGCGGCCTGCTCGCGCCGGATCTTCTCGGCGGCCACCCGGGCCGGCCGGTAGTCGGCCACGGCGGCCGCCATCACCAGCAGGTCGGCTCCTGGCTGGGCCTGGCGCAGCGCCTCCAGCATCTCGGCGGCCGTTTCCACGCCGACCTCGGTTATCCCGGGATGCGCGGGATGCGACGCGGTGGTGACCAGCGTCACCCTGGCTCCCCGCTCGGCGGCGGCGGCCGCCAGCGCGTAGCCCATCTTGCCGCTGGAGTAGTTGCTGATGAAGCGCACGGGGTCGATCGGCTCCCGAGTGCCTCCGGCCGAAACCACCACTGCGCGTCCGGCCAGGTCGTAGCGCCCGCGGGCCGCCTCGGCCAGTGCGTCAAGCAGGCGCTGGCCCGAGGCCAGACGTCCGGCTCCGGTGTGGCCGCTGGCCAGGTGCCCCGCCTCGGGCTCCACCACGAGGGCGCCGCGAGCCCGAACCCGCGCGAGGTTTTCCTGGACCTGCGGCTTGGCCCACATGGCGTCGTTCATGGCTGGCGCCAGCACCAGCGGGCCGCGCGCGGCCAGCACGGTGGCGCTCACGATGTCGTCGGCGCGGCCCTCGGCGAGCTTGGCGATGGTGTTGGCGGTGGCCGGCGCCAGCAGCAGCAGCTGCGCCCAGTCGCCCAGCTGGACGTGCGGCTCGGGTTCGGAGCTCGGCGCCCAGAGGTCGACGAGCACCGGGTTGCCGGTGACCCCGCGGAAGGTGGCCGCGCCTATGAAGCGGCTAGCGGCGGCCGACATGGCCACCCGCACGGCGCAGCCCGCCTGGGTCATGGCGGAGGCCAGGTCGGCCAGCTTGTAGGCGGCGATGCCGCCCGACACCAGCAGCCCTATGCGGAGGCCGCGGATCTCGCCAGGGAGGCTCACCGGCTCGAGCGGCATCTTTCCAGGATCTCCTCGACCTCCCCCGCTGCGCGTTCCGCGTCGTCGTTCACCACCACGTAGTCATAGCGGTCGGCGAAGGACATCTCGACCTCGGCCAGCCGCTGACGGGCCGCCATCACCTCCCGGTCCTCCGTCCCGCGCTCCCGGCGCCGCCGCAGAAGCTCGTCCATGGAGGGCGGCGCCAGGAAGATGAAGATCCCGTCCGGCCGCCGCCGCCGCACCTGCTCCGCACCCTGCACATCGATCTTGAGGATGACGTCGTCGCCGGCGTCCTGCATCTCCTCCACCCGCCGCGCCGAGGTCCCGTACAGGTAGCCGCCGACGCTGGCGTGCTCGAGGAACTCGCCCTCGGCGATCAGCCGTCGAAAGGTCGACTCGTCCACGAAGCTGTAGTGAACACCGTCCACTTCGTACTCACGGCGTGGCCGGGTGGTGTAGCTGATCGAGTAACGGAGCCTGGGATCGCGTTTCCGAAGCAGGCCGATCATGGTGTCCTTGCCGACCGCGCCCGGGCCCGAGAGGACGATCAGCAGTCCGCGGCTCAGCGCAGGCGCTCCCAGGCGAGGTTGAAGTCGTCGGGAGGTGGCGTTTCGAAGGTCATCTGCTCGCCGGTCCGAGGATGCCGCAGCCGCAGCCGGCAGGCGTGAAGCATAGGCCGCTCCGCAAGGGCGGCGGCCCTGGCCCCGCCGTACACCCGATCTCCGGCCAGCGGGTGGCCGAGGGACGCCAGGTGCACGCGCACCTGGTGAGTGCGGCCGGTGTCCAGCTCGGCCTGCACCAGGGTGGCCTGGCGGCCGCGCTCCTGCACCGCGTAGCGGGTGCGGGCGAAGCGACCGCCCTCCACGACGGCCATTCGCTGCCGGTGCCGGGGATCGCGGCCGATCGGACCCTCGAGCACGCCCTGGTCGGCCTTTAACGAGCCCAGCGCGATCGCCAGGTAGGTGCGGGTCAGTGAGCGATCGGCCAGCTGGGCGGCCAGCACCCGGTGGGCGGGGTCGTTGCGGGCGGCCAGGATCAGACCGCTGGTGCCGGCATCCAGCCGGTGCACGATGCCGGGGCGCGCCTCGCCCCCGGCCCGCGACCAGTCGCCCCCCAAGCCCAGGAGCGCGTGCACCAGCGTGCCCGATCGGTGGCCGGGGGCCGGGTGCACCACCAGTCCTGGTGGCTTGTCGATCACCAGCAGGTCGCCGTCCTGGTAGACGACCTGGAGCGGGATCGATTCCGCGCTCGGCGCCGCCGGCCCCGCCTCCACCAGCGCGTACTCGACCAGGTCGCCCTCCGCCACCGGCTCGGCGGGTCGTGCCGGGCGGCCGTTCAAGCGCACCGCGCCTTGGCGCACCAGCCGCGTGGCAGCCGATCGGGAGAGATCAGGCTCCTGGGCCGCCAGCCAGCTGTCCAGCCGGCGGGCCGCGGAGGCCGCCCTCAGGCGGCGCGGTTCTGGCGTAGGAAGTATCCGGCCAGCAGGAGCACGACCCCGACCGAGATCGCCGAGTCGGCGATGTTGAAGACCGGCCACCAGTGGACGGTGATGAAGTCGGTGACGGTGCCGTGCACCAGGCGCTCGTAGCCGTTGCCGAGCGTGCCGCCCAGCACCAGGCCGAGCAGCGCGTCGTTGAGGGTGTTGCCGGGGTTCCGCGCGACGTAGACGATCAAACCGGCCGAGACCACGATCGAGGCCAGCAGGAAGAGCAGGCCGCCCGCCGGGGCCAGCCCGAAGGCGGCGCCGGCGTTGTGGGTGTTGGTGATCCACAGGAACCGAGGCACCAGGCTGATCTCGGTGCCGGGCGTGATAGACGCGTTGATCAGGCCCTTGGTGACGCGGTCGACGATGAACACGGCCGCGGCGATAAGGACGAAGGCCAACCGGCCCGGCGTCAGGAGTGCTTTTTCAACCCGATCCAGAGGGGCTCTCCTTCGATCTTGGTCTCGGCCTCCTGCTGGGCTGACTGGCGCCCGCGGGTTACTTCGACGGCCAGCACTTCCCGCGCAAGGTAATCCGTCCAGCGCTCGAGCGCACCGGCCAGCACGCCGTCCTCGGCGTCCCAGTAGAGCTCGATGCGGTCCTCCACACGCAGACCGGCCTGCTTGCGCAGGTCGTTGGCCTGGCGCACGATCTCGCGCGCCAGCCCTTCGGCACGCAGCTCCTCGTCGATCTCGGTGTCCAGCTTGACCTCGGCCGCGCCGAAGACCAGCGCCTTCACATTGAGCTCATCGCGCACGATGGCCGCGATGCCTTCTGACAGGGGATCGCCGGGCACCGAGAGGACGCGCAGCGGCTGGCGGACCTTGAGTCGGGCAGCGTCGCGGGCGGCCAGACCCTGCTCGACCAGCCGCCGCGCTCGGGCCATCTCCTGCTCGAGGTGCTCGTCAAAGGCCTCGGCCTCGGCGACCGGGAATGCGGAGAGGTGCACGCTCGCGCCCTCCTTCAGATTGCGATACATGGCGTCGGCCAGGAACGGCGTGAACGGCGCCAGCAGGCCGGCCAGAGTCACCAGCGTCGAGTAGAGGGTCTCGTACGCGCTGAGCTTGTCGGCATCGGACTCGCTCTTCCAGAAGCGGCGGCGGGAGCGCCGCACGTACCAGTTGGAGAGGTCGTCCACGAAGCTGTGGATCGGCCGCACGGCGCCGTTGACGTCGTAGCGCTCCAGCGCCAGATCGACGCCCTCCACCAATCCGGCCAGGCGCGACCGCAGCCAGCGGTCGAGCACAGGGCGCTCTGTTGACCGGACCTCGGCGGCGTTGACGTCGAAGCCGTCGACGTTGGCGTAGGTGACGAAGAACGAGTAGACGTTCCAGAGCGGCAGGAAGAACTGGCGCGTCTGCTCCTGCAGATATGTCTCGCTGGTCCGTATGTTTTCGCCGACCGTGGAGCTGCAGAAGAAGAACCGCACCGCGTCGGCGCCGAACTTGTCGAAGAGGTAGTTGGGGTCGAGCACGTTGCCGCGCGACTTGGACGCCTTCTTGCCACCCTCGTCCACGACGTGGCCGAGGCAGATCACGTTCTGATAGGAGTTGCGTCCGAAGAGCAGCGTCGATTCGGCGAGCAGCGAGTAGAACCAGCCGCGCGTCTGGTCGATCGCCTCGGAGATGTAGTCGGCCGGGAAGGTCTGCTCGAAGAGCTCGTGGCCCTGCCGCGGAAAGCCACGCTGTGCGAAGGGCATGGCGCCACTGTCGAACCAGCCGTCGATGACGTCCGGCACCCGGTACGCGGTGCCGCCGCAGCGGGCGCACTCGAGCGTGACCTCGTCGATGAAGGGCCGGTGCAGGTCGGCATCGGGCGCCAGGCCGAGCTCTTCGGCGCTCTCGACCGCGCGCACCTCTCCGCAGTCCTCGCACACCCAAAGCGGCAGTGGAGTGCCCCAGTAGCGCGTGCGCGAAAGTGCCCAGTCGACGTTGTTGCGGAGCCACTCGCCCATCCGCCCGTCCTTTATGTGGGCGGGGATCCAGTTGGTCTCGGCGTTGTTTTTCACGAGCTCGTGCTTGTGCTCGTTGGTCTTGATGTACCAGCTGTCAAGCGCGTAATAGATGAGCGGCGTGCCGCAGCGCCAGCAGAACGGATAGGTGTGTCGGATGGTGCCCGACGCGTAGAGCAGCCCGCGCTCCTCGAGATCCTTGGTGATGTTGGGATCGGCGTCCTTCACGAACTGGCCGGCGAACTTTTCGACCTCGGGAAAAAAGCGGCCGCGTAGGTCGACCGTGTGGCGGACCAGCACGCCTTTTTCCTGGCACAGGCGCAAGTCGTCCGCGCCGTAGGCGGCCGACGTATGCACCACGCCGGTGCCCTCTTCGAGACTGACGAAGTCGGCGTCGACGACCACGTGCGCGTAGGCGTCCTTGGGCAGCAGGTACGTATAGAGCGGCTGGTAGCGCTTGCCCACCAGGTCGCGCCCCTTCACGCGCTCCACGATCTCGTAGTCCCCGTTGAGGACGTCGAGCCTGGCCTCGGCCAGGATCAGGAACTCGTCGCCCTGTTTGACCTTGACGTAGTCGAAGTCGTTGCCGACCGCGAGCGCGACGTTCCCGGGCAGCGTCCAGGGTGTCGTCGTCCAGCTGAGGATCGAAGTGTTCGGATCCTCGGCCAGGCGGAAGCGGACGTAGACGCTGGGGTCGGGGATATCGTCGCGATACCCCTGTGCCAGCTCGTGTGAGCTGAGCGGCGTCATGCAGCGCGGGCAGTAGGGCGCGACCCGGAACCCCTTGTAGATGAGGTCCTGGTCCCACATCTTCTTGAGCGCCCACCAGACCGACTGGATGTAGTCGGACGTGAGCGTCCAGTAGGCGTGGTCGTAGTCCTGCCAGAACGCCATGCGCTCGGAGAACCGGCGCCAGTCCTCGACGTACTCGTAGACGGACTGACGGCACAGCTCGTTGAACTTGGCGATGCCGAACTCCTCGATCTGCTGCTTGCCCGAGATGCCGAGCTTCTTCTCGATCTCGAGCTCGACGGGGAGGCCGTGCGTGTCCCAGCCCGCCTTGCGCTCGACGTAGTAGCCCTTCATCGTCCGGTAGCGCGGGATCACGTCCTTGTAGGTGCGCGCCAGCACGTGGTGGGTGCCGGGCTTGCCGTTGGCGGTGGGTGGACCCTCGTAGAAGACGAACCGCGGGCCGCCCTCTCGCAGCTCTAGGGAGCGCTCGAAAGTGCGCTCCTCGGCCCACGTCTTCATCACCTCGAGCTCGAGCTCGGGGAAGTTCACGCGGCTGGTGACGTCCTGGAAGCGCTTCTTGGTCTGCATGTCGAATCCGTCCTTGTGGTTCTCTGGGACGGATCCGGCGTTTCACGCAGGTCCGCGGTACCACCCAGATTCGCGGCTGCCCTTTAATGGGGCCCCCGCAAAATCGCAGATTTTGTGGGGTAAACCGCGCACTCTCGGGTATCGGCTCGGGAGTGATCTCGGCACCGCCCGCGGCCCGCCCCTCTCAGCTTCCGGGGCTTCTCTGTAGGGCTCGGTGGGCGGTCCTACCCGTCTCCGTCTACGCCTGTTTCTAGTCTATCCGGCTTTGCCCAGGATGCTGATCAGCATGAAGATCACCAGGGTCACGATCATCGGGCTGAGGTCGAGGCCCATGGTCTGCGGGAGCAGGTTGCGCACGGGGGCCAGGAAGGGCTCGGTGAGCTGATAGCTGATCCGGAAGATCTGGTTGCGCGGGTTGGGTCCGATCCATGAGAAGGCGACCCTGATGAAGATCAGGATCACCAGGATGTACAGGAAGACCTGTACCAGTCCCAGCAGCGAACCCATCGCCCCGCGAGTCTACGCATGTCGGGGAGCCTCCAAGCTCCCCGACACACGCCGTCGGATTTGGATCAGCGCTCGCCCGGAGGCAGGAACTCGATGCCGCATTCGCGCGCAACGCTCGCCAGCTGTCCGGGATCCGTGGCGGCCGGTTCCTTGGGGAGGGGTAGTCCGTCATCGACCGGTTGGCCTACGGCCGTGAACAGGCGCACGTGGGCGTCTCCCGGCGAGACCGTGGTCAGGACCCGCATCGGGCCTGGACCGGGGTTGTGAAGGGAGTGCAGGGTCCCGGGCGGGATCGCCAGAAAGTCGCCCGAGCCCAACTGGTACTTGGCGCCCTCGACATCGACCTCCAGCGTCCCCTCGAGCACGTACCAGCTCTCGTGGCTCGGTTCGCGGTGCGGGGGCACACTGCTGTTCGGCAGCTCGCGATGTTCGAAGGTGAGGTGATTGTGGGCGCCGCCCTGCGGCTCGTCCTTGAACGTCAGGATCGAGCCGAAGATCGCAAAGCTGCGACCGCGCCCGGTCGGGAGATGCTTGATCGCGGTAGCCGAACCAGCCGTCATGCTCCGTTCCTCCAGAACCGTTGCCGGCATCCAGCCGACGTGTTAACGTAAGACTTCGATAGCATAATGAGATGGTAGTCTCACGTCAAGACTCCGGTCGCATCTTGCAGAAGCGCCGTACTCGACTCGCGATCGTAGTCGCGGCTGCCTCGCTGCTGGCGCAGGGCCGCCGTCCCACCGTGGCCGAGGCCGCAGACGCCGCCCTGGTCTCGCGAGCCACGGCTTACCGCTACTTCCCCTCCCAAGGTGCCCTTCTGCTCGAAGCGGCGCTGCAGTCGACGCACCCGGAGATCGCACCGGCGCTCGCTGATGCGCCGGCTGACGACGTCAACGCCCGCTTCGATGTCGTCTGCACTGCCATGTTCGAGCGGGTCATCGAGGCGGAACCGCAAATGCGGCAGATGCTGCAGATCACGCAGCAGGAGTGGCTCGACAACTCCGACGTCGTGAAGCCTCGGCTGCGCCAGGGTCGCCGCCTCGAGTGGATCGAGCAGGCTCTCGAGCCGCTCCGAGGCAGGTTGGACAAGAACGATTTCGAGCGACTGGTCAACGGCTTGGCGATGACGGTGGGCGTCGAGGCCTACATCGCGCTGCGAGACGTCTGCGGGCTCGACAACCAGGCTGCGATCGCGACGATGCGGTGGGCAGGACACGCCTTGATCACCGCCGCGAAGCGACCGACCGAGATTACGTAGCGCGCCGCCGGATCAGCCGAACAGCACGCGGCCCAGGCGGAGCATCGTGCTGCCGGCGCGCACCGCGGCCTCGAAGTCCTGGGTCATGCCCATCGAGAGCACCGGCAGCGCTCGGCCGAGCCGCTGCTCCGCCTCATCCCGCCGCCGCCGCAGCTCCTCGAAGGCCGGCTCCGGATCCCCCTCGACCGCGGCCATGCACATGAGGCCCTGGACGGGGAGCAGCTGGGCGGCCGCCTGCACCGCCGCGCACGCCTGATCCGGGTCGAAGCCGTGCTTCTGAGGCTCGCGCGAGGTGTTGACCTGCAGCAGGATCGCCTGCTCCGGCGCCCGGCGGGCCAGCGCCTCGACCAGCCGCAACGAGTCGACCGAATGGATGAGCGCGAAGCGCCCGCCCACCTCGCGCGCCTTGTTGGTCTGCAGGTGGCCGACCAGGTGCCACTCGGCCTCCGGCAGTGCCTCCAGCTTGGGCAAAGCCTCCTGGACTCGGTTTTCGCCGAGCGAGCGCAACCCGGCGGCCAGCGCGGCCCGGCAGTCCTCCAGGGAACGGCCCTTGGTCACCGCCACTACCGCGATTCGCCCCGGATCGCCGCCGGCCTCGGCGATGCGCGCGCGCACCGCCAGCAGGCGGCTCTCTACCTCAGCGCGACCAGGCAATAGAAGCGGGCGCCGTCCGGCCGGCGACGGTGCGAGGGCAGGTGCGCAGACTCGAAGGTGCAGGCCCCGTGGACGTGGATGCCGGCCGCCGGCACACCTGACGCTTCCAGCTGCGCCCGGTTGGCCGCTACCAGGTCGAGCCGGAAGCGCCGCTCCTCATCGGGGCGCGCGAAGCCGTCAAAGCGCTCGGCCACCTCTTGACCGACCTGGTAGCAGTCGCCGCAGATGCCGGGACCGATGCCGGCGACCAGGTCGGCCGGCCGGGAGCCGTACTCCCGCTCCAGCGTCCGCACGAGCTCGCCGGCGATGCCGGCGGCCGTCCCCCGCCAGCCCGCGTGCGCCAGGCCGACCGCCGGCCGGTTCCGGTCGTAGACGATCACCGGATAGCAGTCGGCAAAGGACGCCAGCAGCGGCAGGCCGGGGCGGTCGCTGACCAGGCCGTCCACGCCGCTCACCGTGACGCCCGCCGTATCGACGCGCGCGACCTGCGCGCCGTGCACCATGGCCGCGGTCGCTGCCTCAGCCGGGTCCAGGGGCCGCGCCACGGAAAAGCCGTGCTCCAGGCCTGGCTCCGCGGCCAGCGCGGGGATCGTCAGTAAACCGGCGGCGCCTGCCAGCCCAGGTACTCCCCGCCCAGCGTGCCGGCCAGGGCGGTCAGGCTCTCGCGCATCTTGGTGATTGCGCCGGGGGTCGGGATCATCGATTGGATCGCCGTCACCGTCCAGCGCCCCTCCGCATCCGTGCGCAGGAAGGACCGGTAACCGTCCTTGTCCATCAGCTCCATGGCGCCACGGGCGTCGGTCTCGGTGTCGAAGCGGACGAAGACCCGCACCGGGTGCGGCAGTTGCAGCTTGGAGCCCTCCGCGCGCAGCCCGTCGAGCAAGGCCAGGTCGTCATCGACGGGAGGAGCGAGGCTCTCCGGCGGCAGCGTCCGCCGGCCGAAACGCGGCACGAACCAACCCATCCAGTCCACGAATTACAGGCTAGTGCCGGCGCGCGCTCAGTACCTGCTCGATCTCCCGCTTGACCTGCTGGAGGTCCATGAACTCCCGGTACACCGACGCAAATCGGATGTAGGCGACCTCGTCCAGCTCGCGCAGCTTGTCCATGACCATCTCACCGATCTCCTGGCTCGGGATCTCCACCCGCCCGCTGCGCCGCAGGTCGGCCTCGATCTCGTCCACGATCGCGCGCAGCTTCTCCTGCGAGATGTCGCGTTTCTCGGTCGCCTTGCGCAGGCCCATGACCAGCTTCTGAGGATCGAAATCCTCGCGCCGGCCGTCCTTCTTGATCACGTAGAAGGGCACCGCCTCGATGCGCTCGTAGGTGGTGAAGCGCTGCCCGCAGTTGAGGCACTCGCGGCGGCGCCGGATGGCCTCGCCCACCTCGGAGTCGCGGGAATCCACGACCTTGAGGTCGTGGTGACCGCAGTACGGGCAGCGCACGCTTGGGAACGAACCCCGCTACTGGCGGTTGCGCAGGAAGGCGGGGATGTTGAGGTCCTCCTCGTCAGTGCCGAACTGCGGCCGCTCGGCGCCGACCTTCACGCCCAGCCGCTCGGCGAAACCAGGCACCGACTCGGTGACCGGCGCGCTGTCGATGCGCCGCGCCCGGGCGCCGAAGCCGGCCGCGATCACGGTGATCTTGACTTCGCCTTGCATGCGGTCGTCGTTGACGACGCCGAAGATGATGTTGGCGTTGGGGTCGGCCGACGCCTTCACGATCTCGGCCGCCTTCTCGCACTCGTGGAGCGTGATGTCGCGCCCCGCGGTGATGTTGAAGAGGATCCCCTGGGCGCCGTCGATCGAGGTTTCCAGCAGCGGGCTGGAGACCGCCTGTTTGGCCGCGTCCTCGGCGCGGTTGTCACCGGACCCGAAGCCGATGCCCATCAGCGCCTCGCCGGTGTCCTGCATCACTGCTTTGACGTCGGCGAAGTCGAGGTTGATGGTGCCCGGGCTGACGATCAGGTCGGCGATGCCCTGCACACCCTGGCGGAGCACGTCGTCGGCGATCCGGAAAGCCTCTTCGAGGGTGGTCTTGCGGTCGACGAACTGGGTGAGCCGGTCGTTGGGGATCACGATCAAGGCGTCGACCTTGTCCTTGAGCTGCTTGATTCCCTCTTCGGCGGTGTCGTTGCGAATCTTGCCTTCCCAGCGGAAGGGACGGGTCACGACGGCGATCGTCAGGGCGCCCTGCTGCTTGGCCACCTCGGCGATCACGGGGGCCGAGCCGGTGCCGGTGCCGCCGCCCATGCCGGCGGTGATGAACACCATGTCCGTGTCTCGGCACAGCTCGGTGAGCTCGGCGCGGCTCTCGTCGGCCGAATCGCGGCCCTTGGTCCAGTCGGCGCCCGAGCCCAGGCCGCGCGTGACCTTGCGGCCGATGTTGACCTTGACGTCGGCGTTGCAATTGTCGAGCGCCTGCATGTCGGTGTTGACCGCGATGAACTCGACGCCCTTGAGCGCCGCCGAGATCATGCGGTTGACCGCGTTGCCGCCGCCGCCGCCGGCGCCGATCACCTTGATCCGAGCCCTGCCGTCCTGCCGATCGCCCTTCATGGTCATACCGACCTCCAAGTCATTTGCTGCGTCGTCTGCTTCGTTGCCTAGAAGAAGTCCCTGAGCCATCTCACCGTCCTCTGGTACGCGGTGCCGATCGCCGGCGAGTGGGCGCCGCGCACTCCGGCCAGCACCGCCACGGGCGCCGAGCGGGCGCCCCACTTCACGAGCCCGACCGCGGCGGCGAACGAGGGGCCGCCGGCCCGGTCGGCAAGGCCGCCGACACCGCAGGGCAGGCCCAGCCGGACCGCGGAGTCGAAGACCGCCTGGGCGGCGTCGGTGGTGCCCATCAAGCGTGCGGCGCCACCCGTGACCACCACCCCGGCCGGCAGCCGTCCGTCATAGCTGCTCTTGCGCATCTCCTCGCGCGCCATCTGGAAGATCTCGCGCATGCGGGGGCCGATGATCTCGGCCAGGAAGCGGCGGGGCATAGCCTGGATGCGATCGCCCCCGACCTGCCGCACCTCGATCCGCTCCTCGGGGGGGATCACGTCGGGCAAGGTGTGCCCGTAGTTGAGCTTCAAGGTCTCGGCATCGGCCGGTGTGGTGCGGAGCCCGATCGCGATGTCGTTGGTGACGTGGTTGCCGCCGACCGGGAGCACCGCCATCCGGAGCACCGAACCCTCCGCGTAGAGGACGACGTCGGTGGTTTCGGCGCCGATGTCGACCAGGCAGACGCCCAGGTCGACTTCGTTGGCGGTGAGCACGCCCTCGCCCGAGGCCAGGCCGTGGGCGACCACCTCCTCGACGTCGAAGCCTGACTGGTGCACGCACTTGACCACGTTGTGGAGGCTGGTCTGGGCCGCCGTGACGATGTGGGTTTCGACTTCGAGTCGCTGCCCGGTCATGCCCACCGCGTCGCGCACTCCATCCTGGCCGTCGACCGTGAAGCTGCGCGGCAGAACGTGGATGACCTGGCGGTCGCTGGGTACCGAGACGGCGCGAGCAGCCTCGATCACGCGCTCCACGTCCTCCTCGCGGACCTCGAAACCGTGGTCGCGGCTGACCGCAACCACGCCGCGGCTGTTCTGGCTGGCCAGGTGCGGACCACCCAGCGTGCAGACGGCCGACTCGATGCGGAGACCGGCCATGCGTTCGGCGGCCACCGTGGCCGCCTGGATCGCGACCACCGTCTTGTCGATGTTGACGACCACGCCCTTGCGCAGGCCTTCGGCCGGCGCCTCGCCGACGCCGAGCAGTTGGACCTGGCCGTAGTCGTCGACCTCGCCGATGATCGCGGTGACCCGTGAGGTGCCGAGATCGAGGCCGGCTGTGCGCTTCCGCCGAGACAAGTGCTGGGAGATCTCCTGGGGGCTGTGGGGATGGACTTGGCGGGTCCCGGGCAGTATAGCGCCTCGGGAGTTCGCGGACTAGATGTTGTGGGTGTTTTGCCGGTGGACCATACAAGTTGGGCCGCTCTGCCGCCGGTAGGAAGGTCGGCAAGCTACATCTGGTAGCCGCCGTCATTCCCTTGGTCCCCGCCGGAGCATCCTAGCTTCTGAGTTGCCCTTCGCCTTCCAGCCCGGAATCGATCCCTCAGCCACACCCGGCCCGGAGGCCCTGCTCTTTGCCTTCAGCGGCGACCGCCTGCTGGTGGTGGCAGACGCGCCGGCCGGCGTCGAGCACCTCGGTGAGCTGGCGGCCACCGCCCTCTTCATCGGCCACCTGGACGGGCGGCCGGTGTTCACCGTCTCGGTCGATGCGGTGCCCGAGGGCGTCGCCCACGCCGGCCTCCGTGAGCTCTTCGGCCGCCTCGACCCGCAGCTGCACGGCGTTGCCGGCCGCGCCTATCAGCTGGTCGAGTGGTACCGCTCGCACGCTTTCTGCGGGCGCTGCGGGCACCCCACCCATCCGGTCGACAGCGAGCGCGCGCGGGCCTGCGAGGCCTGCGGGGCCAGCTATTTCCCACGCATCAACCCGGCCGTGATCATGCGGGTGCAGCGGCGTGGACGGATGCTGCTGGCGCGCAACCGCAACTTCCGGGGGCCCTTCTTCAGCGTGCTGGCCGGGTTCGTGGAGCCGGGCGAAGCGCTGGAGGAAACGGTTGCCCGCGAGGTGGAGGAGGAGGTGGGGCTCGAGGTGACCCGGGTGCGCTACTTCGGGAGCCAGTCCTGGCCCTTCCCGAGCCAGCTCATGATCGGTTTCGTGGCCACGGCCGGTCCTGGCCAGATCGATCTGCGGGACTCCGAGATCGAGGAGGCCCGGTGGTTCGCGCCCGGCGACGAGCTGCCGCCGCTGCCGGGACCCTTCAGCATCTCCCGCCGGCTGATCGACGACTTCCTACAGGCGCGTCACCAGCAGAAACAGCGCTAGCAGGATCAGCAAGCCACCCGCAAGTCGCTCGGCGCCTTCCCGAACGCGCTCGCCGACGATCGCGCCCAGCGCGAAGCCGAGCTGCGAGACCAGGAAAGCCTGGAGCGCGATGAGTGCAACCACGAGGACTGCGGGCACCCGCAGCAGGCCCATCGTGAACCCGATCGCCAGCTCGTCGAGGCTGACGCTGAGCCCGAGCATCACCAGGCGCAGGCCGCGTGCCGAACGCAACCCTTCGGCGTCGTCGTCATCCCCGCGCAGCATCCAGAGTCCAGCCCCCGCCAACACCGCGATCGCGACGTACTCCGCCGCGCCGGCCAGCAGCTGCGCCAGGGCCAGTCCGAGCAGCAGCCCCACCAACGGCATGCCGCCCTCGAAAGCGGCGAAGACCGCGCCCAGGCGCAGGCGCTCGGCCCCTCGCGGCCGCTGGACCCCGACCGCGGCCGCGATGGCGAAGGTGTCCAGGCACAGCGGCAGCACCAGGGCCGCCACCTTTATCAAAGGTAGTGGCGGCGGATCGAGGCCAGGTTGTTGAAGATGCGCACCCCGAAGGCGACGATGGCCGCGATCGAAAGGTCGACGCCTAGCTTGTCGCCCACGTAGGTGAGCCCGCCGGCCAGGGCCATGTTGGTGACCAGGCCGGAAACGAAGACGCGCGGCTCGAAGGTGCCCGCGATGTAGGCCTTGAAGGCGCCGAAGATGGAGTCCAGACCCGCCAGCAGCGCCACCGCCGTATAGCGGGCGTAGGTGATCGGAACGGTCACCGGCGAGAGCAGGCCGAGCGCCACGCCGACGACGGCGAACACCGCCGCGACCAGGATTACGCGCACGAGAGCACGGGCTGCACGGCCGCCGACGGCGAGGGCGCCGGGGTCGGCGTGGGGTGCGCCGAGGGCGTCGGCGTGGGCGCCGGCTTGGCCGATTTCAGCTTCACCGCCGGCTCGCTGGGGTTCATGAGGTTGACGTAGTCCAGGTCGCTGCTGTTGAAGTTGACGTCGGCCGCGATCGACTTCAAGGCGGCCAGCTTGTCCTTGAGTGCGGCAATCTCCTCCGGCGTGATCACACGCCCGAACAGCGCCTTTTGACCAGCGCCGTCAGCAGCGTGAGCTCGAGCGGCGCCTGCCCCGGCCGCGGCTCGGGCCCGACCGGGCCCTGCACGTCCAGCACCGTGGTGGTGGTGGCAGCCGGTCCGAGCACGACGCCGCGGTCGGACAGGTAGTAGGGCTTGCCTTGCGGGCCGGCCTGGTAGGCCGCCACCGGCTGCCATTCCTGGATGCTGACCACGACCCGGTCCGGAAGCTCGGTGCTGACCGTGGCCTCCCGCACCCAGGCCGTCGCCGCCAACTTCCGGCGGATCGTCGCAGCGTCGACCGCGAATACCGAGATGGGCCGGTCGAGCCCGGCCAGGCTGCGAACCTGGCCCGCCCCGACCCGGCTCGAACCCTGCACGTCGACCTGGCGGACCTGAAACAGCGGGCCGGCGGCCAGGAACACTGCGACCACCAGCTCGACCGCGGCCAGGGCCGCGGCCAGGCCTCGCCAGCGCGGCGTGCCCTCCTGCTTCTCGGTGATCGCATTGGACTGATTCCAGATCTGGCCCGCCAGCCGCACGGCCGGCGCCTTGTGGCGCCAGCTCAGGCCGGGGTGCGGGAAGCGCGACGCGCGCCGCTTGCGTGGGCTCACGAGGGCCCTACTCGCATTCGATGGCGGGCGATGCCGTGCTCGACCAGGCGCTCGCACAGATCGGGGAACTCGATGCCGGCGGCCCTGGCGGCGTCCGGAAAGAGGGAGAGCTCGGTCAGCCCCGGCACCGTGTTGACCTCCAGCAGCCAGCACCCGCCGGCCTCGTCGACGATCAGGTCGACGCGCGCGAAACCTGCGCAGCCGAGGGCCTCGAATGCCCGTCCCGAGAGCTCCGCCGCCCGCTTCCGCGTGGGCGGCGGTATCCGGGCCGGGATGATGTGGTGCGAGCGGCCGGCGGTGTACTTGGCGTCGTAGTCGTAGGTCTCGTTCTCGTAGGTGATCTCCAGCGTGGGCAGGACCTGGAGCTCGGGTGCGGCCAGCACGCCGACCGTGATCTCGACCCCCGCCACGAAGCGCTGCACCAGCACCCGCCGGTCGTAGCGGCCGGCCAGCACCAGGCCGGAGGCGACCGCGTCCGCGTCGCGGGCGATGGTGAGGCCGATCGTCGAGCCTTCGCGCACCGGCTTCACGACCAGGGGGAGGCCGTAGGTCTTGACCAGCCGCTCCACCACCCCCGCCTCCACGCCCTCCACCGCCTCCCACTCTTCGAAGTCCGGCACCGGCAGGCCCGCCCCCTCCAGGAGCCGGTTGGTGCGGGTCTTGTCGATGCAGAGCGCGCTGGCCAGCACGCCAGAGCCGGTGTAGGGCAGGCCGAGCAGCTCGCACATGCCCTGCACGGTGCCGTCCTCGCCCAGCCGTCCGTGGAGCGCGATGAACACGCAGTCGAAGCCGCCGTCGCGGAGCGCGTCCCAGGTGCCGCCGTCGAGGTCGACCGTCTCCACCTGGTGGCCGTGCGCCTCCAGCGCCGAACGGACCTCGCGGCCGGAGCGCTGCGAGACCTCGCGCTCGGCCGAGCGGCCGCCCGCAAGTACGGCGATCCTCATCTTGTGGGGGGACTCCCCCCTGCGGCGGCCGGGCCAAGCCCTTCCCCCGCCTGCCCCCCTGATGCCGCGAATCCCACCAGTTCGACCTCCGGCTCCAGCTCCACCTCGAACTGCTCGCGCACAGCGGCGATCGCACGCTCGATCAGCCGGCGGACGTCGTCGGCGCCGGCTCCGCCGTGGTTGACGATGAAGTTGGCGTGCAGGTCGCTGATCTGCGCCCGTCCCTCCCAGGCGCCCTTCAAGCCCGCCGCCTCCACGAGCCGGCCTGCGGAGTCAGCAGGCGGGTTCTTGAAGACCGAGCCGCAGTTCTTGGTCTTGATGGGCTGGGTGCGGTTGCGCTCGGCGGTCAGGCGCGCCATCTCGCGCTTGGCGGCCTCTCCGTCGCCCGGCCGCAGCTCGATGGTGGCGGCGGTGATCAAGGCGCCGTGGAGCGGTCCCTCCCGGAAAGCCGACGTTCGGTAGCCGAGCCCCAGCGACTCCGCCGGCCAGGTGGCCCGGCCCTCACCCGGCACGTAGCCCTCGACCTCGACCAGCACCTCACGCAGCTCGCGGCCCCAACAGCCGGCGTCCTGGTAGACGGCGCCGCCCACGCTGCCGGGGACGCCGATCGCAAACTCGAAGCCGACCAGCCCGGCATCGGCCGCCAGCCGGGCCAGGCGCATCATCTTCAGACCCGCGCCCGCGCGCACGCGCGAGCCGTCGACCTGGTGCTCGCGGTTGACGACCCTCAGCACCAGGCCGTCGAATCCGGAGTCCGCGATCAGCAGGTTGGTGCCCGCGCCCAGGATCAGGTACGGCACGCCCCGGCGGGCGGCCTCCTCCACCACCCGTTCCACCTCGTCCACGCGGCCCAGCTCGCAGAACCAGGCGGCCGGCCCCCCGATGTTGAAGGAGGTGTGGCGCGCCAGCGCGTGATCGCGCTCGACACCGGGCAGCGTGTCCAGCCAGACCAGGTCAGCCTTCGTCCGCCAGCTCACGTCCCAACTTCCAGATGTCGCCGGCGCCCATGAAGAGCACCAGGTCGCCGCGGCCGGTCAAATCCTCCAGCGCCTCGCGCACGCTGCCGAAGTCGGGCGTGTAGCGGGCGTTCCGCATCTTGTGCGCGAGGTTGGCACCGCTGATGCGGGTCGGATTCTCCTCGCCCGCCGCGTAGATGTCGGTAACCAGGACGGCGTCGGCCTCCCCGAAGCTGCCCGCGAACTCGTCCAGCAGCCCGGCGGTGCGGGTGTAGCGATGAGGCTGGAACACCGTGATCAGACGCCGAAAGGGCAGCTCGCGGGCGGCGGCCAGGGCGGCCTGAACCTTCCGGGGGTGGTGCGCGTAGTCGTCGTAGAGGGTCGCGCCGTGCCAGGTGCCCAGCAGCTCCATTCGCCGGTGTGCGCTGGTGAAGCCGGCCAGCGCCCGGCTCACCTGCTCGAAGGAGACGCCTAGCTCCAGGGCCATGGCCGCCGCGGCGGTGGCGTTCTCGACGTTGTGGCGCCCGGGCACCCGGAGGTCGATGCTGCCCAGCTCATCTCCCCCATGCCACACACGGAAGGGCCGGCCTTCACCGCAGCGGTAGTCGGCGTCCTCGGCGAAGCCGTAGCTGACCTTGCGGGCCGGCGTTTCCAGGCCGCGGGCCCGCTCGTCGTCGGCGCCCACCACGGCCACGCCTTCGGCCGGCAGCTGCCGCAGGAAGGTTTGAAAGATCTCCGCCACCTCCTCGATGCCCGCGAAGTGGTCGGGATGGTCGAAGTGGACGTTGGAGACGACGGCGTAGCGGGGGTGGTGCAGCACCAGCGAACCGTCCGACTCGTCGGCTTCGGCGACCAGCCAGTCGGAATGGCCGACCCGCGAGCTGCGTCCATCGCCGACCAGGGTGGTGGGGTCATACCCGGCCCCGGTGAGGACCTGGCCGAGCATGTGGGTGATGGTGGTCTTGCCGGCACTCCCGGCCACCGCGATCGAGCGAGTGCCGGCGAAAAGCTCGGCCAGCGCTTCGGCCCGCGTCATGATCTTCACCCCCATCGCCCGGGCGGCCTCCAGCTCCGGCTCACCGGCGCGCACCGCGGCGGAGTGGACCAGCCAATCCGCGGCCAGAACATGCTCCGGGTCGTGGCCGATGCTCACCCGCGCGCCTTCGGCCTCGATCGCGGCCAGCGCCTCGGATTCCTTCAGGTCGCAGCCGGACACCTCCTCGCCGCGCGTCAGGTAGACGCGGGCCAGAGCCGAGACGCCGACGCCTCCGATGCCCATGAGGTGGATGCGCGTCATGACGCCACCTGCTCGACCACGCGCAGCACGCGGCGGTCTGCATCAGGACGGCCGAGCGCCGATGACGCTGCGCTCATCGCCCTCAGCCGCTCGGCGTCGAGCCCGTCGAGCTCGGCCAGCAGGCGGCGGCCGGTGAACTCAGCGTCCGGCACGCTGGCCGCGGCTCCGGCGGCCATAACCGCCTGCGCGTTCAGCTCCTGGTGGGCGCCCCCGAACGTCCCCGGCACCAGGATCATCGGGAGCCCGACGGCGCTGACTTCGCCGATGGTGCCGACGCCGGCGCGCGAGACCACCAGGTCGGCCTCGGCCATCAGCGCGGCCATGTCGTCGGTGAAAGCCAGCCCGCGATAGCCGGGGAGCTCCGCGACCACGCGCTCGACCTCTGCCGCGCCCTGCCGGCCGGCCAGGTGGATCACCGAGTCGAAGCGCTGCAGCAGCTCCGGCAGCACCTCCCAAACCGCCTGGTTGAGGCGCCGCGCGCCCTGGGAGCCGCCGGTCACCAGCAGCACTCGCGGCGGGATCACGGGCGTGCGCCGGGCGAAACCGGCGCGCAGCGGGATGCCGGTCAACTCGGTGCGAACCCTGGCCGGCAGCCGCGACTCGGTTCCGGGCAGCGTGGTGCAGACCACGGTGGCGCCGGCCGCGAAGAGCCGGGTCGCCAGCCCCGGACGGACGTCTTTCTCGTGCAGCACGTAGGGGACGTGCCGGCGCCGGGCGGCCCACACGGCCGGCGCCATCGCGTAGCCGCCCATGCCCAGCACCACGTCTGGATGGAAGCTGTCGAGGATGCGCAGGCCGCGCCGCATGGCCATCGGCACCACGGCCGGCAGGGCCAGGTTCTTCCAGGCCGCGTCCCGGTCGAGGCCGCGGATGGGCACCGTCTCCAGGGCGAGCCCGGCGGCGGGCACCAGCCGCTCCTCCGGCCCGCCCGCTTTGCCCACCATCAGGATCTGCCCCTCCGGGTGCTCAGCGCGGAAGGCTTGAGCGACGGCGAGTGCCGGCATCAGATGGCCGCCGGTCCCCCCGCCCGATATCAAGAGTCGCATCGATCCTCCGCAGGCCCTGGTCGGTCCCCTGGGCCGAGATGTTGAGAAGCACGCCGACCGCGGCCAGCAGGATGGCCACCGACGTGCCACCGTAGCTGATGAAAGGAAGGGGAACCCCTGTGGCGGGCAGGGTGTCGGTGACGGTGCCCATGTTGACCAGGGCCTGGACGGCGATCCAGGTCGTGATCCCGACCGCCATCATCACCCCCAGCCGGTCGGGAGCTCGGAGGCCGGCTCGGTAGCCCCGCCAGGTGAAGAGGCAGAAGCCGAGCAGCACGGCGGTGGTGCCGAGCAGTCCCGTTTCCTCGCCCACGATCGCGAAGATGAAGTCCGTGTGCGCCGCCGGCAGCCAGAGGAACTTCTGGACCGACTGCCCGAGACCGACGCCGTGCCAGCCGCCCGCGCCCAGGGCGATGATGGCCTGCGAGGACTGGAAGCCGGTGTTGAGCGGGTCCTTGAATGGGTCGGTGAAGGAAGAGAGCCGGGCCGCCCGGTAGGGCGTGGAGACGGTCAGGAACACGAACCCGGCGATCAGCACCGCCGCCAGCAGGACCAGATGGCGCTTGCGGCCGCCGCCGGCAAAGTAGATCGAGGCGAAGATCGCGGCCGTGACCACGGCAGTCCCCAGGTCCCGCTCCTCCATCAGGACAGCGAGGACCAGCGCCAGCTTCAGGGCATAGGGCAGGAAGCCGTCGTAGAGATCCCGGATCCGGTCCTGCCGCTTTTCGACCCAATGCGCGCAGTAGACGACGAAGCAGAGCTTGCCCAGCTCGGAGGGCTCGAAGGTGCCCAGGGGCCCGAGGTTGAACCAGCGCCGGGCGCCGTTGACCTGGACGCCGAGGTGCGGGACCAGGACTGCGATCATCAGCACCAACGCCGCGGCCGCGGCCACCGGCGCCAGGCGGCGCAGCCGGTGGTAGTCGATCCGCATCAGGACGAACATGGCCGCCAGCCCCATGCCGACGCCGGCCAGCTGGCGGGCGAAGAAGTAGAGCGCCCAGCGGTGCTCGAGGTAGGCCAGCGCCTGGCTGGCGCTGAGGACGAACACCAGACCCAGTCCCGCCAGTGCCAGGGTTACTCCGACCAGTGGCAGGTCGCGATCGCGCTCCGGCTCGGCCGCGCGAGCCGCCGAGGCCGGGCGGACGCCGGCGAGCGCGCTCACGCAGTCACCCCATGGCGCGCGCGGACCGCGCCTTTGAAGCGCCGGCCGCGGTCCTCGTAGCTCTGGAACATGTCGAAGCTCTTGTAGGCGGGGCTGAGCAGGACCACCTCGCCGGGCCGGGCGGCGGCGGCCGCCAACTCCACGGCTTCTTCGAGGCTGGCGGCACGCTGGATCGGGTGGCCTGCCAGCGTTTGCGCGAGCAGGTCCGCGCTCTGGCCGATCAGGACCACCAGACGGGTGCGCCGGCGTACCTCCTCGGCCCAGGCGGCCAGGTCGAAGCCGCTGCCGTAACCGCCCGCGATCAGGATCAGGGGTTTGCCGGCAAACGACGCCACGCCGACCTGGCCGGCGTCCGGGTTGGTGGCCTTGGAGTCGTTGTACCAGCGCACCCCCTCCCACTCCCCGACCAGCTCCAGCCGGTGCTCGACGCCCTGGAAGCCGGCGATGGCGCGGTCGATGGCGCCATCGTCCAGGCCGGCCACCCGGCCGATGGCGGCGGCCGCGCGCGCGTTCATCAGGTTGTGCTCGCCGGGGATGGGCATGGGCGGGTCGGGGCGATGGCGGTCGAACCAGACCACGCGGCCGCGGGTGCGGCCGGCCAGCTCCCGCACGCGCGCGTCTGCGCCGTTGAGCACGGCCGTGTCCTCCGGTTCCAGGAACTCGACAAGGCGGGCCTTGGCCGCGACGTAAGCCTCCATGGTGTGGTGGCGGTCGAGGTGGTCGGGCGTCAGGTTGAGCACGGCGCCGATGCGCACCCGAGGCTCAGCCACCGACTCCAGCTGGAAGCTGGAGAGCTCGAGCACCACCCAGTGCTCGGGCGTGATCTCGTCCAGCCGGTCGAGGACGGTCTCGCCGATGTTCCCGCCGACCAGGACGGGCCGGGAGCCCTGGCGCAGCACCTCGCCGGTCAGCGCGGTGGTGGTCGTCTTGCCGTTGGTGCCGGTGATGCCCACGATCGGCGCCGGGCACTCCCGGAAGAAAACGTCGATCTCGCTGGAGACCAGGAGCCCATGGGTGCGGGCCGCCTCCAGCAGCGGGTCGTCCCAGGGCACCCCGGGGCTCGCGTAGACGGCGTCGCAGCCTTCCAGGATCAATTGGTCATACGGTCCGTACAAGACCTCCACCTGGGGCGGGAAGGCCGGCGCGGGATCGGGCTGCTTGAGGTCGGCCAGGCGCACCGCGACGCCGCGAGCTGTGAGGTGGCGAACCAGGGCGCGGCCGGACAGACCGGCGCCGATGACCAGGGCGCGCTCGCCCACGGTCAGACGGCCAGGCGGGCCAGCCAGGCGCTCGCCAGCGCCGAGAGAGCGCCCGCTCCCCAAAAGGAGAGCGCGATGCGGTTCTCAGACCAACCCTCTATGCGGAACGTGTGGTGGATCGGGGTCATCTTGAAGACGCGGCGGCCGCCGGTCGCCTTGAAATAGGCGACCTGAATGATGACAGAGAGGGTCTCCAGAGCGAACACCAGACCCAGCAGCGGCAGCAGCAGCAGCCACCCCTGCTGCACGGCCATCGCCGCCAGCGCGTAGCCGAGCCCCAGCGACCCGATGTCGCCCATGAAGACGCGGGCCGGGAAGCGGTTGTAGACGAGGAAGGCGACCAGGCCACCGGCGAGCGTCATGGCCGCAGCCCGCTCTCCGGCCGGAGCGCCCGGCAGCGCCAGCGCCACGGCGACCAGCGCGATCAGGGCCAGGCCGCCGGCGAGGCCGTCGGAGCCGTCCGTGATGTTCAGCGCGTTGGCGGTGGCCACGATCGCCAGCACGGCCAGCGGCCAGTAGGCCCAGCCGAGGTCGAACGGCACCAGGTGCTGGGGCGCGTGCGCCAGCCAGGCTACCGGGATCGCCAGCAGCAGCTGGACGGGGAATTTGAGGCGGGCCGGGATGCCGATCGAACCCACCTTCAGCTTCTGGGCGTCGTCGAACGCCCCCAGCAGCCCTCCCACGACCAGCCCGGCCAGGACTGGCAGCGCGCCCGTATGCCCGGCCATGGTCGCCAGCAAGGCGCCCACGATGCCCATCGCCACGAAGAGCAGACCGCCTCCGGTGGGCGTACCCGCCTTGGCCTTGTGGAATTCCAGCTCGTCCTGGATGACCTGGCCGAAGCGCAGCCGGCGCAGGCCTTGGATCACCGGCGGATAGAGCAGCAGGCCGGCCAGAAAGGCGATCGCGGCCGTGACCAGGTCCAGGATCAAGCCGCTCCCTTCAGCAGCTCGAGCACCACCTCTTCGAGGTGAACGCCGTGGGAGGCCTTCACGAGCAGGGTGTCGCCCGGCCTGGCCTCGGCGCGAACCCAGGCCAGGGCGGCCGCGTTGTCGGCAACCAGTTCTCCGCCTGAGGCCTCGGCGAGCAGTGGCCCACGGCCCACGTCGACCACGCAGATGGCATCGAAGAGCTCCCGCGCCCGCCGCCCCACCTGGCGGTGGGCTTCGTCGGCGGCCGCGCCCAGCTCGCGCATCTCGCCCAGGAGCGCGAGCAGCCGACCGCGACGCTCGCGCTCGGCGACCGTTTCGAAGGCGGCCAGCATCGACTCCGGGCTGGCGTTGTAGGAATCGTCGACGATCGTGAAGCCCTCGGGCGCCGGCCACTCGGCCAGGCGGCGATGCACGCTCACCGCGGTCAACGCCGGGGCCGCCGTGGCCAGCGGCACGCCGGCGAACTCCGCCGCGGCCAGAGCGGCAAGCGCGTTGCCGGCCATGTAGCGGCCGCCCAGCTGCAGGGCCACCTCCACGCCACGCACGGTGAACCGGCACCTCGAGCCCTGCGGGCGGTAGTCCCCAAATTCCCAGTCGCCGCCCGGCCCGAAGGTCGTCACCGGGGCGGTCGCCAGCGAGCGCAGCAGCAGCAGGTGCGCGCTGTCCGCCGGCAGCACGGCCAGGCCGTCTGGAGGGAGCGCCGCCACCAGCTCGCCCTTGGCCCGCGCCAGGTCGGCCTGGGAGGCGAAGAACTCCAGGTGCACGGTGCCGATGGTGGTGATGAGCCCGATCCGCGGCCGCGCCAGCTCCGCCAGCCGCCGGATCTCGCCGGGGCCCTGCAGCCCCATCTCCAGCACCAGCGCCCGGTGCTCCGCCTCCAGCCGGAGGATGGTCAGGGGCACGCCGGTCTCGGTGTTGAGATTGCCCTCGGTCTTCAGCGTCGGGAAGCGCGCGGCCAGAGCCGCGGCCAGGAACTCTTTGGTGGAGGTCTTGCCGTTGCTCCCGGTGACACCCAGGACCAGTGGCGAAACGCGCGCCAGGACGTGACGCGCCAGCGCGTAGAGCGCGGCCCAGGTGTCGGCGACCCGGAGCACCGCCGCCGCGCCGGCGTCGACCTCGCGGTCCACCACCACGGCCGCCGCGCCCCGTGCAGCGGCATCGCCGACGAAGCGATGCCCGTCGGTCTCGGCACCCTTGAGCGCAAAGAAGAGCCCGCCGGGCACAACCTGGCGCGAGTCCGTGTGATAGGTGGTGACCTCCACGGACGGCCCCGACGCCGTTGCCCCGCCGATCGCCGCCGCGACCTCGACGAGGCTGAGATGCATCCCGTTAGTTAAGCGAGGCGTCGAGGTCCAGGGTTACGCACAGCCGAGCGCCGGCGCCGGAACTGTTTGGCGCTCGAAAAAGCGTTCCGCCGCCGGCGCTCGGCAGTTTCAGCGCGGGTCGGGGGTTATCCGCCACTGGAGGATGATCGCCTGCGCGATCGCCTTCCAGATGGGAGCCGAGACGTAGTAGCCCTCGTTGTGGTCGAACGAGCCGTTGTTGGGCTTACGGACCACCACCAGCATCGTGAACCTGGGGTTGTCGGCGGGCAGGAAGCCCGCGTACGAGGCCCACACGTGGTCGATCGAGTACTGCCCGTTTTCGGGCATCTGCGAGGTGCCGGTCTTGCCCGCCTCGTCGGTCTCGAAACCCTGCACGCGAGCCGTGTAGCCCGAGCCGTGCATGACGACCGACTGCATCATCTTGTTCATCTGAGCCGCGGTGTCGGGCGCGATGACCTGACGTTGGGGCGCCCCCAGCATCGGGTTGGGCTGACCGCCGATGCGCTCCACCACGTGGGGCTGCGCGTACTTGCCGCCGTTGGCGACGACGTTCAGCGCGGCCGCCATCTGGACCATGTTGACCGCGATCCCCTGGCCAAAGGCAGCCGTCGCCAGCTCGGAATCGCGCCACTGCTCTAGCGGCCGCAGCGGCGCCGACTGCTCACCGGCCACGTCCACCGCGCTGGCCGCGTTGAACCCGAAACTCTGCAGGTAGCGGTAGTAGTTGGTCCCGCCTTCGGCCTGCTCGGCCTTGACCGCGCCCACGTTGTAGGACTCTTCGAGCACCCGCGTGTAGGTCACCGTCCCGTGGTTCTTCAGGTCCCAGTCGCGGATCCGAAAACCTCCCACGTCGACGTAACCGGGATCCTGGATGGTCGCCGTCGGCGTGATCGCATGCGCGTCGAGCGCGCCGGCCAGCGTCACCACTTTCATCACGGAACCCGGCTCGTACAGGTCAGCGGCGACGCGATCCTTGATCGTCGCGGGGTTGCTGCTGGCGTAGCTGTTCGCGTTATAGGTCGGGTAATCCGCCCAGGCGATGATGCCGCCGGTGTGCGGGTCCATGATGATCACCGACCCGCTCTCGCCCTGGTTGGCCTTGACGCCGGCCGCCAGCGCCTGCTCGGCGGCGTACTGGATGTTGGCATCCAGGGAGAGCACGAGGTCGGAGCCGTTGACCGGATCGACCGTCTTGCTCGGCCCCAACGCGATCTCGCGGCCGGCCGCGTCGCGATAGGTCGTCTTGTATCCCGCCTTGCCGGCCAGGCGCGCGTCATAGAAGCCCTCGACGCCGTACTGTCCCTGGCCGTCGACGTTGACGTAGCCGAGCAGGTTGGCCGCGAGGCTGCCGTCGGAGCCACCCGGCAGGTAGGAGCGCTGCTGCTCCGGCTCCAGGCCGACGCCGGGCAGCGCCGCGGCCTGCACCTGGTCCGCCTTCTCCTTGGCCTGCCGGCGCGCCACGTACGCGAACTGCCGGCCGGAGGCGAGGGTGCCGAGCAGCAGATCGTGGTCGACGCCCAGGATCTGGGTGAGCGCGGTGGCGACCGGCGCCCGCTGGTCGGGCGGGACCGCGGCCGGGGAGACGAACACCGAGTACACGGTCGTGTTCACGGCCAGCGGCCGCAGGTCGCGGTCGTATAGAACGCCCCGCGTCGCCGGGAGGGGAACGACCTTCTGGTACTGGCCGGCGGCCCACTTCGAGAGCTCGCCGTGCTGCAGCACTTGCCAGTACACCAGCCGTCCCCAGATGGCGCCGGCGGTGAGCAGGATCAAAAGGGTGAGCGCGATCACCCGCAGCCGCGGGTTGTCGCCACGCACGCGCGAACCCGGCCGGTGGCGCGTGCGCGTGGGCCAGGCTGCGTCTATGTCAGTTGTCCCCGGCCAGCACGTCGCGGGTGCCGGACACCGCACCCAGGACACTGGCCACCGCCTGCTGCCACCGGGGCTGCTGGTCGACCGGACCGGAGCCCGTGGGCGCCTGCAGGTCGATGGCGACCGGCTGGTAGCCGACGTACTTGGTGGGCGGCACCTGCCTCAGGCCCGCGGCCTGGGCGTCGTGCTGGATCTGCGCCGGCGTACGGATGTCCGCCTCCTGGTAGCGCAGCTGGCCCTGCTCGGCCTGCAGCTGCGCCTGCTGGTTCTGCAGCCGCGCCAGCTCGTAGGAGGTCTGCGTGACCTGCGAGCCGACCACCACATACGCCACCAGGACGGTCACGAAGGTGGCCACGACCAGGTAGAGGCGCAGGTGCGGCGAGGCCCGCAGGCGATCCGCCGCGCGTACGCCGGCCAGCTCGACCAGGTCGCGGCGAACGCGGCGGCGGCGCGGAACCGGCCGCGGCGCGTGACCCGCCCGCAGCCGCCGGCGCTCGAGTATTCGGGAATTGACCAAACGCTGGAAACCTCTTCGTGCTGTGGCGTGGACTGGGAGTGAAGTAGGTGGTGCCCCGGGGCCGCCTGTGTGTTGTGGGGAGACAACGAGGGGAGGGAATTCGGCGACCCCGAGGTCTTAGGGGAGACGGTCAGATTCGTTCGGCGACCCGCAGCCGGGCCGAGCGAGCTCGGGGGTTGGCGCGGATCTCCTCTTCGTCCGGCAGCACCGGACGCCTGGTGACGATGCGGAGAGAGGCCCGGTGAGCGCAGGTGCAGACTGGTTGTTGGGGGGGACAAACGCAGTCTTTCGACTCGGCGATGAAGAAGGTCTTCACTGTTCGGTCTTCCAGTGAGTGGAAGGAGATCGCCGCCATGCGCCCACCGGGAGTGAGGATCGAGAGTGCGGACTTCAGCCCGTTGCCAAGGCTGCCCAGCTCGTCGTTGACGGACATGCGCAGCGCCTGAAAGGTGCGGGTCGCGGGATGGATGTCCCGCGGCCAGGCGGCGCGAGGCACCGCGGCCTCGACCGCCGCGGCCAGGTCGCGGGTGGTGCGCAGCGGCCGCCGCTTCACGATGAAGCCCGCGATCCGCGCCGCCCACCGCTCTTCACCGAGCCGCCGGATCAACCCCGCCAGCTCCCGCTCCGGCAGCTGGTTGGCCAGCTGCGCGGCGGTGACCGGATTGTCCGGGTCCATGCGCATGTCGAGTGGGCCCTCACCGCGGAAGCTGAAGCCGCGGGCGGGGTCGTCGAGCTGCATGGAGGAGACGCCGAGGTCGAAGAGCACCGCGTCGACCTGCGCGAAGCCGTGGCTGCGCGCGATGTGGTCGAGGTCGCCGAAATCGCCCCGGACGACCGTGGCAGGGGGCTCGAACCCGCTCAGCTGGATTCGGCCCCCAGCGACGGCCGCCGGGTCGCGATCGATCGCGAGCAGCCGGCCGCCCGGCTGGATCGCCTCCAGCAGGAGCCGCGCATGCCCGCCGGCGCCCAGGGTGGCATCCACGACGATGCCCCCTGGCCTGGGCTGAAGTAACGCTATGACCGGTTTTGAAAGTGCTGGTATATGGCCCGTCAACGGGCCTCGATCACCCTGTCAGCGAGCTCGGTGAAGCGCCCTCGCGCGTCTTCGGAGTAGGGCTCCCAGTTGGGCTCCGGCCAGATCTCGACCCGGGACCCGCTGCCCACGACCGCCACCGTCGAGCGCGGCTCGATGCCCGCCTGCCGGCGCTGTTCCTGAGAGAGCATCACCCGGCCCTGGCCGTCGAACTCGCAGACGGACGCCATCGAGAACAGAGCCCTCGACAGGGCGCGCGTCTCCGAACTGGGCAGCGGGCTGGTCAGCCGGTCCGCCAGCGCCTGCCACTGGTCGGGCGGGTAGATCGTGAGCACGTTCTCCGGGCCGATCGAGATGTGGGTGCCCTCGGTCAGCTGCTTGCGGAACTGGATCGGGATGGCCAGGCGTCCCTTCTCGTCCACCCGGACCCGGTGCGTGCCGACGAACACTCATCGGGCCTCGCATGGGTTGTTCACCGCGGCGGGAGGAAGTGGCGAAGAGGACGTGTGCTGCGTGCCGTACGTGGACGTGTGCTGCGACGGATGCTGGGACTCTCGAGCTTTCACCACTTTCCCCCACTGATCACCGCGATTCGCCACGCAGCGTAGCCCGCCCCCCACTTGCTGTCAACCCTCTAACCACAAGATGTCGTGGCCTGCCCAGCACGCCGCGGTCGGTGAATCGTTCCAGTGGTAGCTCGGCGACGAGAAGGCGCTGTATCTAGTGGGTGCGCGCTGCCCTATCGAACATTAGTTTGTGTGTCTAGAGGAGGCGCCGAATCCCCACTCGGAGCCCGTAGAACAGCGCCACCGCGACCACCATCCACACCAGGCCCGCCAGCAGCACGGGCGCGCCCGCCGCGACCAGGACCGCAAAGACGACCATGGCCAGCGCTCCCATGATGGCGCCCATCGCGTCGATGTCCGTCTTGGAAGCGCCCTCCTCCCGCTCGAGCAGGGTCAGCGCCGCCGGGAGCACCGCGGGGAAAGCCAGGAAGAGTCCTCCGACCAGCGGTCCCCACCGCATCGCCACGAGCCCGGCCGCAAGGGCGATCCCGGCTCCGAACACGAAGCGGATGCCGAGGTGCGCAAGCAGAGGCTTGGCGAGCTTGCCGGTGTCGATCCCCACCGGCTGGCTTCGCTCCCGGCGCAGCTCCGCAGCCAGCCGCTGGGTGAGTGTCATCTCGGCAGCAACAGGAACAGGGCGAAGGTGACGATGCCCCAGGACACCCAGCCCACGGCGGTGGCTGCCATGGCGTGCAGCTTGGGGACCAGGAGCGAGGCGGCCACGCAGCAGGCCACGAGCCCTGCCGCGCCGAGGATCATGCCGCGGCCGCTGATCGGCACTTCCCGAGGCTTCTGCAGGCCGGTCAGCAGCAGGCTCACAGTCGCCACGCTGGGGGCGCCGGAAAGCAGGCCGGCGAACATCTTGGGCTTAAGCGCTGAGCTGAGGTGGGCGAGCAGAGCCACGAAGACCCCCGCCACCACGACCTTGGCCACGAGCAGAAGCCAGGGACTCATGTCCCGAGCGTACGGAGCCCCTGTCGCCGGCGCCTAAAAAGCGCCCGGTCGTTCGTCAGTAGCCATAACGGAGGATCGAACGAGGTGCGACCTCGATCAAGACGCGCACCTCGTTTGCCGCCCGCCACTCGGCCGGGTAGCGGTCCCGGTCCGTGTACTTGCGGGTGAGCAGGTCGATGTGCTCCTCGGCACCCTCGGTGGTCATCACGGCCGAGCCCAGCACCGTCACCGCGCGGTAGGGGTCGTCCTGTCCGTGCACAGACACGGCGACCCTCGGGTCCCGCCGCAGGTGCTTGACCTTGACCGCGTGCTCGGCGCTGTTGAAGCGGACCTTTCCGTCGGCGGCGTCCACCCAGACCACGACGGCATGAGGCGAGCCGTCCTCGCTCAGGGTCGCGACGTGGGCGAAGTTCGTGGCCTGGAACAGCTCAAGGTCTTGCTCGGTCAGCTGTTGGGTCGTACGTGAGCGCGCCATCCTGGATCAGGTGTAGCACGCTCCAGTCGCCGACCGGCGCGCCCAAGTCTGTACGGTGCTGAGATGACCACGGATGCCGATGTCATCGTGGTCGGCGCCGGGCCGGTCGGCTCCGCCCTGGCCACCATGCTCGGTTTGCGCGGGCTGCGGACGCTCCTGATCGACCAGGCCACTTTTCCTCGGGACAAGCCCTGCGGTGAAGGGCTGATGCCGGCCGGAGCGCAGGTCCTCGAGGAGCTCGGGGTGCCGCTCGACTGCTTCCCTCCGCTGGGCGGCGTGAGCTATCGCGTCCCGAGCGTGGGCTGCGTCGCCGGGTCGTTCTCGAAAGGCAGGACCGGCCGCGGCACGCGCCGGCTGGTGCTCGACAGGCTGCTGGCGGAACACGCGGCCGCCACCCCGAACGTGGAGCTGGTGCTCGGCTGCCGAGCCCGCGCGATCGCCACCGAGCCACGCCAGGTGTCGGTGCAGACCACGGCGGGATCGATCACGGCCAAGATCCTGGTCGGCGCCGACGGCCGCCGATCCCAGGTCGGACGGCTGATGGGCTGGCAGCGACCGCCGCGGGCCAGGCGTTATGCCCTTGTCGGCCACCTGCAGCTGCCGGCTCACGAGTTCGACGGCATCGTGGTGACGCTGCTTCGCGGCTGTGAGGTGTACCTGGCGCCGACCAGCCGAGACGAGGTCCTGGTCGCTCTCCTCGGACCGAAGGCCGGCCTCAAGGCCGCGGACGAACCGGTGCGCGCCGCTTACAGGCGACACGTCGCCGAGGCCCACCCTGAGCTGGCGGGATCTCCGCCGGCTGCGGTGCGCGGCGCTGGTCCCTTCTGGTCCCGGCCATCCTCGGTGGCCGGTGGGCGCGTGTTCCTGGTCGGGGACGCCGCCGGCTTCCTGGATCCTCTGACCGGCGATGGGATGGCCGCGGGCCTGGTGGCGGCACGCCGCCTGGCCTCGACTCTGGCCGGCGAGCCGGACCGGGCCGCCGCCCGCTATCGCCGGTGGGAGGCCGGGCAGTGGCGGCGGCGGGTTTTCATGTCGCGGCTGGCGCTGGGCCTGACCCGGTCCTCGAGCCGCGCGGGCCGAGCCATCATCGGGCTGACCAGAAGCCCGGCGACCTTTTCGCGCCTGCTGGAGGTCAACGACGGCAGCCGCAGCCCACTCTCGCTGACGCCGCGGGACTGGGCCGCGCTGGCGGGTATCTGAGCGATGTCCCACCTGCTCTCCGTCGCCACCGCAGTCCCCGGCTACAGGCTCGAGGCGGCGGAAGGCCTGGAACGGCTCCGGCACTTCTGGCCCCAGCTGGGGCGGCTGCCCGAGGCGGAGGCCGCGGTCGGCACCCGCTACCTATTGGCGCTGGGTCGCGGGCAGCTGACCGGCGAGGACATCGATCTCGTGATCACGGTCTCCTGCACCGGCTACTCCGTGCCCTCGCTGGAGGTCCACCTGGCTCCCGACCTCGGGCTGCGCCCGGACGTGCTGCGGCTTCCGATCACCGAGCTCGGCTGCTCAGGCGGAGCGGCCGCCATCGCATTCGCGCACCGCCATCTGACCGCGTTCCCCGACCACAAGGTGCTCGTGTTGGCGGTGGAGCTCCCCTCGCTCAACTTTCAGCCGGGCGATACCTCGCCGGACAACCTCACCGCGGCGCTGGTGTTCGGCGACGGTGCCGGCGCGGCGGTGCTCGGCGCAGCGCCTGGCGGGACGCGCCCCGGTCTGGACGTGGTGCGCGCGGGCTCCCGCCTCCTGCCCGGCACTGCGGACCTGCTCGGTTTCGATCTTCGCGACGGTGGCTTCCATGTCGTGCTGGACCGCCGTCTGCCCAGAGTCCTGGAGCGAACGCTCGACTCGGCCCTGCGGAGCTTCCTCGGTGATTCAGACCTGGGGAACCTCGACTTCCTCGCCGTGCACGCCGCCGGTCCGCGCATCTTCGAGGCGATCGAGCGCTCTCTCGGCCTGCCCAGGCACGCGCTGCGGCTTTCGCGTGAGGTGTTTAAAGCGGTCGGCAACACCTCCTCCGCGGCGATCTTCTTCACGCTGGAACGGCTGATGGCCGACCTGGGCTGCGAAGCACGGCGAGGCCTGGGCATCGGACTCGGGCCAGGGGTGAGCATCGAGCTCATGGAGCTCGCCTGGACGCCGTCAGAAAAGGCCGGGAATGAAGCGCGGCCGGCCCGCGAACGCGTTCCGGTAAGCGGGTGACGCGTTCAGAAGGCGTTCCTCTTCGCGGATGCGGTCGAAGAGAACCGCGGCGTTCAGGGCGGACAGCAGCAGCGCGCTGCGGCGGGCCCCGGCGATCAGCGGAATGGCGGCGAATTCCAGGATGACCGCCAGATAGTTCGGATGCCGGATGTAGGCATAGGGACCGCGAACGACCGGCCTTAAATCCGAGGGCACAGCCGCCCTGACATTCCAGTCTCGGCCCAGGCTGGCGATGCTCCATACCCGCAGCGCGGTCGCCGCGGCAAGCACGACCGCCCAGCGCGCGCGGGGCCGCCGGCCGCGATCGCCGCGCACCTCCAGCAAGGGCAGCGTGAGCAGCCCGACATGAGCCGCGACCATCACCGGGTAGGAGCCCGAGGCCGCGCGCCGCGCCGGCCGCCCAACCTCGTGCGACCGCGAGATCGCGAGCTCGACGACCCGCTGTATGGCGACCGCGGCCAGCAGGCCGGCGTACCAGCTCGGAACCCCTGGTCGAGGCACCTCAGCGCCGGGGCTGCGAGGTGTGGCCCTGGCCTAGAAAACCCAGCGGGCGGCCCCGTATGGCTCGGCCGTCGCCAGCCCGTTGATGACGCGCGGAGAGAAACGGTAGAGGTGCCACGGCGGCGGCCCTGCCGTCGGCGCGCTGTACGGGGCTGTCAAGGCGTCGCCGGCCACTTCGGCCGGCCAGCCTCCTTCTCGGTAGCGCCCGGCGAGCAGCTCCAGGGTGGGCCCGTCAGTCACCCGCGCGGCCGTGCCTTCCAGCACGAGGTCGATGCCTTCAAGGCCGACGGAGAAAGTGCAGTTCGGGTTCGTGGCGAGATTCCGAGCCTTGCGCATCCCGGGCCCGCTGGTGAAGTACAGGCAGCCGTCCTGCCAGAGAGCCCCCACGCCCGCGGCGTAGGGCTTGCCGTCGGGCCCCACCGTACCCAGGAAGAAGGTGACGTTGCGCGAGCGCGGCTCATTCGTGAGCGCCTCGCGAGCGCGGCTCCAGGGCAGATCCGGTGAGCCGTAGCGATCGGGGTTGGTGGCCTGGGTCGGTTCGCGTTCTGACATCGGGTTCACCTCCAAGCGGCTGGCGGGTAGCACGTTGTGCCTTTACTCAGACATCGCCTGGGGGTCCGCCGAATCGACAAGCGGTCTACTGCCCGATGCCGGCCAGTCGTCCACTTCTGGAGAGGTTGGGATCGGTGCAGGCAGCCAGGTCGAAGCAGCAGGGCCGCCGCTTGCCGCTGTTCATCTTCGAGATCGACACCTCGACCCGGCGTTTGCGCGTGTCGGGATTCCTGGTCGCATTCACCCAGCGAACCCACTCCCAACGCGCCATAGGCGTGATGTCTCTCCAGATGTCCTGGATCTTCTGAGGCGCAGCTGCCAGAGCTGTCTCGAGGTCCTTTGGCACCCTGGGCTCCGGCCAGTCTTTGGTGGACTGAATTTCCAGAGTCGCGGTGTCACCCGCCGTTATGCCGGCGCTTCGCTGCAGCTTTTGATCGACCTTCATCCAGTGGCCGGAATGACCGTCGGGCTCCAGCACCGTCTGGAAATCGTGCCCATTGATGGTTCCCTGCACGGCCACCTGCCCGCGTGACGGCAGCTTCCGGCTGCCTTCCTGAGGCAGCCGGAAGATCGTCCAGTCGTCGATCCTGTACAGCGTTACATCAAAACGAATTGTCGTCACTTCGAGTTGACTTCCAGCACTCTACTGGGTTGGCTAGCTGACAGCACTGGAGGGGTCGCGATGAAGTACATACGCGTGATCGTCAGCCAGACCGGCGGCCCGGGGGTGATGCAGCTCATCGAGGAGGAGCTGCCGGTCCCCGGACCGGGTCAAGTCCGCATCAAGGTCCTGGCGGCCGATGTCTCCTTCTCGGACGTGAACATCCGACGCGGCCGCTATCCAGGAGGTCCCAAACCGCCGTTCACACCAGGCTATGCCATGGTGGGCGTCGTCGACCAGGTTGGCCCTGACATCTCAGCGCCTGAACCGGGCGAACGCGTCGCCGCTCTAACGTTCTACGGGAGCTACGCCCAATACATCTGTCTACCAGCTCGGGAACTGGTTCCCGCACCAAGCCAGGTAGATGTGGCCGAGGCTGTCAGCCTCGTGATGAATTACGTCGCGGCGTACCAGATGCTGCATCGGATCGCACATCTGACGCGCGGCCAAGCGGCCCTCGTGCATGGCGCGGCAGGCGGCGTGGGTACCGCGTTCCTGGAACTGGCCCAAATCGGCGGACTCGAAAGCTACGGTACAGCCTCCAAAGCTAAGCACCAGCTGGTCACCCGCCTGGGCGCCACGCCCATCGACTATCGGACCGAGGACTTCGTGAAGCGGATCGCTGCCCTTACCGGCGGCGCTGGTGTGGATGCGGTGTTTGATCCCATCGGGGCGGCTCACCTCAAGCTTTCGGTGAGAGCTGTTCGAAACGGTGGGACGGTTGTTGCCTTCGGGTTTTACGAAGCAGCAAACCGGGGCGGCACCGTCTTGCTGGATGTCCTGGCGCAATACCTGTGGCTCACGCTTTGGTCGCTGCCGCCACGCCGCAAGCGCGTGGCGTTCTACGACATCAGATCGACGAAGAAGAAACACCCGGAGTGGTTTTCGGATGATTTGACGGCCCTGTTCGACCTGCTCACGGCAGGCAAGCTAAGACCGGTGATCGCTGCACGTCTCCCGTTAGAAGATGTGGTTAGAGCGCATCAGCAGGTGGAAGCTGCTGAGGTGCAGGGCAAATTAATCCTGATACCGAACCCCGACTGATTCCGGTAAAGGGTGGGCCGAGAGCGGACTGTAAGCCGGGTTCTCTCTTGGCGAAATCAGGCTGGCCTATCCAAATAGGAGACGACATCTAACGACACGCTGCGGTTGAGTGCGACTGTTCCCTAATTGTTCCCTGGGGGAACAGGACTTACTGTTCCCCAACCCGAACGTGACCGAGCAACTGCAAGCGGCCCTCCGCCAAAGTTGCGAACTGCCGCGGAGGGCATCGCCGCCCGCACTGCGCGACTACGGCAGTGGCCAGCCCGTGCGCCGGGTCACAGGTACCCTTCTGGAACCGGCCCAATCACCTCCATGGAGTAGCGTTCGGCGATTTCGGACAGAACTCGCGGGTCTGCGAACTCTTGCGAGAGCGCCTCGCTCAAGTCATCGAAGTAGCCGACCATCGCGGCCGGGGCGTACAGGTTGAGCTTGCGGCTCGCTTGCTTGCCAACCCTGAAGCCGTGAGGGATGCCGGCCGGAATGAAGATGAACGAGCCAGCCGGGCAGAAGAGCTCGCGGTCCTCTAAAAAGATGATGTACTCGCCCTGCAATACGTAGAAGGCCTCGGCCGAATCTTGGTGAATGTGCATAGGGGGCCCGAAGTCCGGCGGCTCGTCGGCCTCGAGCAACGAGAAGGCTCCGGACGTATCGCCGGCACTCGCCTTCACTGACATCTGAAACACGCCCAGATCAATCGCTCGCCCTTCGCCGGGACGAAGCACGAAGCCTCTACCACTGTCAGCCACGGGCCTTCCTCCGATCACGTCTGCTCAAACTCAGTAAGCGAACCACACCGGCGCTACCCTCGTTCACCCCCCGTGGACAGCGCCACTCCCTAGGGGCGCTGGCCGGTGGCGAGCTCGCGCTACCGGGACCGAGCCGGCGCTGTGAAGAAGTTGCGAGCAGCGACTTATGGGAAACCAATCTGAACGCCGCTGTATGACGCGGCCGGACGACACCGAAACGCGCCCGGTCGAGAGTCGCGATGGTGGTTGCCCCAACCGCTCGGACAACCGCGACGACGGCAGTGTCAACCAGGCCGAGCGGTAGGTCCTGGCAGCGCCCGGGCCCGGGCCCAGCGGAAAACCTTTCCATGATCCGCGAGATAGCTTGACTAGAGAAAAGTTCTCGCTAATATCACTGTATGCCGCGCCGATACCGGATGGGGGCCCGGAGCCAGGCCGTTGACCGGACCCGGGC
>VBEO01000091.1 GCA_005881825.1 Chloroflexota bacterium
CTCCTGGATCGTCCTGTAGGTGGGCGGGTAGGCGAAGTAGGCGTGCCCGTTCTCGAGATGCGCGGTGGGCTCGCCGTCGGTGACCATGATGATCTGGCGGTTGCCACGGTGGCGCGCCAGCAGCGAGCGCGCGAGCTGGAAGCCATGCTGCATGTTCGTCCCGTAGACGTAGTCGTTGAGCGCGATCTGGGGCAGGGACTGCGGCTTCAGCTCGACGGCGCGGTTGGAGAACCCGACCACGTAGAGGCTGTCGCGAGGGAACTGGCTGCGGATAAGGGCGTCCAGCGCGATCGCCACCTTCTTGGCCGCCAGGAAGCAGCCGCGCAGGAACATCGAGCGGCTCATGTCGATCATGAGCACGGTGGACGCCTGCGTCGAATGCTCGGTGCGGTGCACGACGAAGTCCTGGGGCGCGATCGAAACCGGCACCCCGCGGCCCTCGCGCTGCAGTGAGTTGAAGAGCGTCTCCCGCATGTCGATCAGGAAGGGATCGCCGAACTCGTAGTCCTTCAGCTCTTCGGCCGATTCCGTGCCCAAGCCGGCGCCGGTCATCCGGTGCTGGCCGATGCGGCTCTTCTTCAGCTGCTCGAAGATGTCGCGCAGCGCCGACTGCCCGATTCGCCTCATGCCTCGCGGCGTCAGCTCCATCCGCCGGCCTTTTCGCTCGACGTAGCCCGCTTTCTCGAGCACCTCGGTCACGCGGCGCAGCTGATCGAGCGACTGCCGGGCATCGTCGCCCAGGAGCTCTTGGGCCAGCGACCGATCGACGCTGCTGCAGCGACAGCGGGTCGTCGCCGAAGAACGGATAGCGTTCGGTCAGCTCGCCCGGCGGCATCAGGCTCTGCATGTTGCCCGCCAGGCGCGCCAGTTCCAGGCGCAGCGCGTCGTCCTGCAGGAGCTCGTCCATCAGACGCCGCAGCTCGTCACGAGCCTCCGGGGAGAGCGACTGCAGCAGTGACTGCATCTGCGCCATCTGGCGCTGCAGGTGCTCCAGCAGCTGGTCGAGAGTTTCGATCCCCGGCGGGAACATGTCCCCGTACTTCTGCATGAACCCCTGGAAGTCGGGCTGCTGCCCGCGCTCGCGCTGCTCGAGCATCTTGTTGAGGTCGCGCACCATCTCGCGCACACGGCCCACGTCCTGCTGCGTCATGGACTGGATGCCCTGCTTCATGCCCTGGAACATCTGGTCCATGATTTGCTGCTGCAGCTTCTGCAGCAGGTCGTTGAACATCTGCTCCGCGTCGGGATCCATGAACTCGTAGTTGCGCAGCGCTTTGACGCGACTGCCGAGATCGTCGGGGATGCGGTCCAGCTGGTCCTTGCGCTGCTTCGCCATCCGGTCCAGGACGCGGCGCGCGCTCTCATCCTGCTGCTCCTGCAGCTTGCGGTCGATGCCCCGGCGCTCGGTCTGCACGACCTCGTCCAGCTGCTCGCGCAGCTTTTCGACCGTGGAGTCGAGGTCGTATCGCGAAAGCTCACGCTCCCGCTGCTCGCGGATCTGCTTCAAGAGCTGCTCCAGCCCCGGCACCTGGTCGGAGCCCCACCGGTACAGCCGCTGGAGTGCCGCCGACAGGTCCCCGTACGACATCAGGTCTTCGGAGAGCGCGTCCAGGACCTCATCCGCGTCCAGGGGATCGAGATGCTGGGTCCCGTCCCAGCGTGAATAGCGGTAGCTCACGGCAGTGTAAGCGAGATTACACCTCGTCTCCGGGCTTGATATCCAGAACGCTCACGCCTCCGCCCACCAGCTCCTGCAGTTGGCGGTCGATGCCCCGGCGCTCGGTCTGCACGACCTCGTCCAGCTGCTCGCGCAGCTTTTCGACCGTGGAGTCGAGGTCGTATCGCGAAAGCTCACGCTCCCGCTGCTCGCGGATCTGCTTCAAGAGCTGCTCCAGCCCCGGCACCTGGTCGGAGCCCCACCGGTACAGCCGCTGGAGTGCCGCCGACAGGTCCCCGTACGACATCAGGTCTTCGGAGAGCGCGTCCAGGACCTCATCCGCGTCCAGGGGATCGAGATGCTGGGTCCCGTCCCAGCGTGAATAGCGGTAGCTCACGGCAGTGTAAGCGAGATTACACCTCGTCTCCGGGCTTGATATCCAGAACGCTCACGCCTCCGCCCACCAGCTCCTGAAGTTGGCTCGGCCGGCCCACCAGCGCGGGGAAGGTGCCGAAGTGCATGGGCACCACCGTCTTGCATCCGATCAGCTCGACGGCTTTGGCGGCCCGCTTGGGCGACATCGTGTAGTAATCGCCGATGGGCAGGAACGCCGCGTCGAGCTTGTGCAGCTCGCCGATCAGGCGCATGTCGCCAAAAACGTCGGTGTCGCCGGCGAAGTAGATCGTGAAGCCATTCTCGAACTCGACCACCAGGCCGCAGGCCTCGCCGCCGTAGACGATCTGGTCGCCGTCGGTGATGCCGCAGGAGTGCTCGGCATGCACCAGCGTGACCCGGATGCCGTCGAACTCGTGGGTGCCGCCCTTGTTGCCGCCGTCGACCTTCTCGATGCCCTTGGAGCCGACCCAAGTCGCGGTCTCGAAGATGGCGTGCACGGTGCAGCCCGTCTGGCGTGCGATCTCGACGGCATCGTGGATGTGATCGAAATGCCCGTGCGTGATGAGCATCAGGTCGCAGCGGTCGACCTTCTTCAGGTGATCGGGGGCGACCGGGTTGTTCATCACCCAGGGGTCGATCAGAAGTTCCTTGCCTTTGGCGCTCCGCACTTTCCAGCTTCCGTGGCCGATCCAGGTGAACTTGACCTCGTCATTGATCGCCATCCGCATCACCTCCATATGTCATGACTCGGCCGCAAACGTGGACCGACCAGACCATCGTGGCACTTCTCTCAAGATGAGCAGCGCCCACCAGCTCAAGAGGAGGCCCAGGGTCACGTCAAGGCCCCAGACGTAGAAGACGGGGTCGTGGGATCGGATGGCGGCGGCCGAGGCCAGAGGTGGGTAGACGGTGCCCCGGAGCAGAGGCGACACGTACAACAGCAGGATGGCGCTCGCGCTGAGGGCTTTTGTAGGCAGGCTGGCTCCAGGGCGGAGCAGGCAGGCCGCGGCCACCCACAGCGCCGGCATGGCATAGATGGCGGTCGCCGGCCAGGCCGTCGTGACGATCAACGGCAGGAGCGCGGTGAGGACCAAAGCGCTCCAGACTGGCGCCGCTCCGCGGCCGCCGGGCTCGCGCGCCAGGGTGACCGCGACAAGGAGCAGGGCTCCGAGCTTGGGCGCAACCGCCGCCAGGATGGGAAGGTTGGCGACCTGGCTGTCGAAGACATTGGGAACGAAGAAACGCTGGAAAACCCCGGGCAAGCCCATGTTGTCGTAGCCGGTGCTGGGGACCAGCTGGTTGGGCAGCACGACGCGCAGGTAGTCCAGCGCGTCAGAGCCGGCGAGCACGAAGCCCGCGAGCGTGCAGATGCCGCCCGCCAGCACCGCAGCGAGCGCCGCCCGCCAGCGGCCGGCCCATATGAAGTAGACGATCAGGATCCCGGGATAGATCTTGACGGCCGCGGCGACGCCGACCAGGATCCCCGCCAGCAGATCCCTGCGCTTCTCCAGAGCGACTCCCGCGGCCAGCATGCACAGGAGCAGTGGCACGTTCATCTGGCCCTGCTGGAGGCTCCACCAGGTGCTCGGGGCCGTGGCTGCCAGCACGATCGCCAGGCTCCTCTCCACCGGCGATTCCAGGCACCGGATAGCCACCGCGCAGGCAGCCGCCAGGCATGCTGCCCCGATCAGGAGCCACACCGCCTCCGCGCCTGCGAACGGCAGTCCCGCGAGCGGCTTGACGACCAGCGCCGCAAACGGTGGATACACGAACTGCGCCAGGTGGATGGGATCGCCCGGGTATTGCTTGAACTCGGCAATCGCCTTGGCGTAGATGGGTTCTTGGGGGGAACTCCTGGCCGCGAACCAGAGGTTGTAGAAGTCCTGGCCGAGGCCACTGTCGCCCGCTTCGCCGGAGAACAGCTCCCGCAGGAGAACGATCATCTCGCCCACCACAGAGGCCGCCGCGCCGACCAGGCAGACGGAAATCATGACCGCGCGGCGTGGCTCGACCCGGGCCAGTCTGGTCGCCGATCCGACTGCCATGGAGGCGGAAGCCTAGCAGCCGCGATCTGACGCAGCGCCCCGGTTTTGAGGCCGGCCGGGCCCGGCCTGGCCTTACCTGGCGGTCACTACCATTAGGCGACGATGGCGAGCCGGAAGCCGAGAGGGTTTTCGCCGGTCCGGCGCAACAAGCCGGCGGTGGAACCGGCCGCGCCGCCCGATCTGACCCCTGCGTCAGTCTCGGAACAGAAGCTCAACGCCTATCGGAAGAAGCGCTATGGCGTGCTGCACCCGGGCGGCCCGGCGCTCGAGAAGCGGCGGGCGGAGGGCAAGCTCACCGCGCGCGAGCGCATCGACGCGCTGCTGGACGAAGGCAGCTTTGTGGAGCTGGACATCTTCGCCACCCACCGCGCGCACGGATTCGGCATGGAGGAGCGGAGGGTCGCCGGCGACGGTGTGGTAAGCGGCTTCGGACAGGTCGGCGGGCGCGACGTGGCGGTTTATGCCTATGACGCGACCGTGCTCGGCGGCTCGCTGGGCGAAGTGACAGCCGAGAAGATCATCAAGGTCCAGGACCTGGCGCTGCGCAACCGGATCCCCATCGTCGGCATCAACGACTCGGGTGGCGCGCGCATCCAGGAAGGCGTGGTCGCGCTGGCGGGCTACGCCGAGATCTTCTTCCGGAACGTGCGCTCCTCGGGCGTGATCCCGCAAATCTCGGTGATCGCGGGACCATGCACGGGCGGCGCGGTGTACTCACCGGCCATCACCGATTTCATCTTCATCGTCGCCGATCAGGGGTACATGTTCATCACCGGTCCCGAAGTCGTGCGCGTCACCACCGGCGAAGACGTGAGCTTCGAGCAGCTGGGCGGCGGCGACGTGCACAACGTGCGCTCCGGCGTTGCGCACTTCCTGCCCGGCGATGAAGCCGAGAGCGCGGAGATGGTGCGCCGGCTGCTCTCCTATCTGCCTTCCAGCAACGAAGAGCAGCCTCCCTTCAAGCCCACCGCCGACGACTTCGAGCGCGCCGACGACGAGCTGCAGACGATGGTCCCGGAGAGTCCGAACCTGCCCTACGACATGCGCGAGGTGATCACGCGCCTGCTCGACGACCGTCAGTTCCTGGAGGTGCAGCCCTTCTTCGCGCAAAACATCGTGGTCGGCCTGGGGCGTTTGGGCGGACACACCGTGGGCTTGGTCGGCAATCAGCCCAAGGTGCTGGCGGGAGCGATCGACATCAAGGCGTCCGTCAAGGCTTCGCGCTTCATCCGCTTCTGCGACGCCTTCAACATCCCGATCATCTCGATGGTCGATGTCCCCGGCTACCTGCCCGGGACGGCGCAGGAGCACGAGGGGATCATCCGGCACGGCGCCAAGCTGCTCTACGCATACGCCGAGGCCACCGTCCCGAAGCTGACGGTGATCACGCGCAAGGACTACGGCGGTGCCTACTGCGTGATGGGGCCCAAGCAGATGGGCGCCGATCTCAATCTCGCGTGGCCGACGGCGGAGATCGCGGTCATGGGACCCGAAGCCGCGGTCAACATCATCTACAAGCGCGAGCTGGCCGCAACGTCAGACCCCGACGCTCGGCGTAAACAGCTGGTGACCGAGTACACCGCGCGCTTCGCTAACCCGTACGTGGCCGCGGAGCGCGGCTACATCGACGACGTCATCGAGCCACGGGAAACGCGGCGGGAGCTGATACGAGCTCTGCAGCTGTGCCTGCGCAAGACGGTCGAGAGACCGCCGCGCAAGCACGGCAACATCCCTTTGTAATCCGATACTCCTCCCCACTCATGGGGAGGTCCGGCCCGAAGGGCCGGGGAGGGGGTCGTTCCGCCGGCTCCTACCTGAGATAAATCCCGCGCGTGATCTCGAGGTTGATGTAGGCCTCAGCCAGCTGCCAGCCCACGGGCGCGCCGCCCCAGTTGGCATAGATGCTGACCTGGTGCAGGAGCACGAACTTGCCACCGGCGAGCTTGTCCATGTGCTGGTCGGCGCCGAGTCCCGCCGGGAACTCGACGCTGCCGCTGACGCTCCAGTGATCGCCCTCGAACAGGGCCTGGCGCGAGGTCATCTCGGGCGCGTCGGGATCGCGCGGCTCTCCGGCGACCAGCGTGGCCGTGATCACGTGCTGGCGGTGCAGCATGCCCTCCGGCGCGCCGACCAGGCGCGGCATCGAGGGGTCGGCGGCGACGGTGGTCGCGTTGCGCACGCGCAGGGTGGGCTCCGTGTCCAGCAGCCGCTCGCGCAGCCGCCCGCGCAGGCGCATCTCACAAGACAGGCGCTGCTCGCCCGTGAAGACCTCGACCGGGGTCCACGCCATCTCGGGACCAAACGTGGTCCCTTGCGGCGACCCGCTGGCGATCATCTCGGCGCGGATAACGAGAGCCGGGAGTAAACCCTGCGCGGGTGTCGCTACGAGCTCCGGCGCCTGGACGCCCGCTGCGACTCCAACTCGGCCAGCCAGGCCTGCTCGCTGCGCCGGTTTTCGGCGATCTGCTCGGCCTGCACCAGGCGGTCATGCTCTTCCAGCACCCAGCCCACTGGGCCGACCGCCATTCGCTCGTCGGGGATGCCCGGAGTTTCCAGCGGCGGCACCGCGCCCCAGAGTGCGCCCAAAGATCGCCACCAGAGCGAGAGGCCGTGGCGGGCGCTCATCCCGCTGAACTGTCGAGCGCCGGCGCCCGAACGGTTTTTGATGCAGTAAAGGGTTCCGCCGCCGGCGCTCGGCCGATCACGTTGCGACTTCCTTCTTCACGCCGCCATCGGGACCGGGGGCCGGCGGTGTGGCTGGCGCCACTGTAGCAGCCGCACCCGCACTGCGCCCGTTGCCGCGCAGCTCCTGCATGCGTCGGAGGTACTCGTCGACGGTGAGCACCAGCTCGGCGTGGCTCCAGGTGAGCGGCGACACCGAGAGCGCGCCTCCGCTGACGGGGTCGACCTGCTCGGACAGCAGTCCTCCCGGGATCTGGTGCTTAACGACCCAATCGATGATGTCGCGCGCGGCCTTCAAGTCGCCCAGGCTGCGCGCGTTGGCTAGGTACCACTGAGCCAGCCAGAGCGTGCAGATGAACCACGGATTACCCGGCACCCTCGCCACGTCGTGCGAGACCTGGAAGTAGTAGTCGTTGGCGTAGCGCGCCACGCCGCCGGCGGGTTCCTGGTTCGACAGCTCGCGCGCGATGGCTTCCATGGTGGAGACGATGCGTGGCTCGTCGGGCGGGTACATGCCAAAACGCCAGAGTCCGTAGATGGCGCTGTCGATCACGTTGTCCACATCGACTCCGCCGTCGGGCCGGAGGTTGACGCGGCGCGCGAAGCGGTTCAGGTCCGGTCTGTAGAGGTGCCCATCGGCAGCCTGGCGGAGGCCGGCGATGGCCGCATCGAGCCTGTCGGATGCGGTGGCGTCGCCGAACAGCTGCGCAAAGTTGAGCGCCGCCTGCAGCCCACCGTGCACAGCCCCGACGGTGAACGCGTGTACGCCCCAGCGTTCCTCCCAGAGATCCCAGGAGTGCCGCGGCAGCCCGGTCGCGGCATCGACGTAGGACATCATCCATTCCGCCGCGGGCACGACCAGTCCGGAGTAGAGATCGACCACGAAGTCGAGGTTGCGGTGGATCCGGAAGTGCTCCCACAGCGACCACAGCACGAGGCCGGTCTCGTCCTCCTGGATGGGCAGCACGCGCTCCCCGTGAGCGTCGGACCAGGGATGCCAGGAGCTGCCGATGTTGCCGCTGGGCGTGTACTTGTGCAGGAAGTAGCCCTCCGCCACCAGCGCGTCCTTGCAGAAGAGGAAGAACTTGCGCGTGATGTCCTCGTGCCCGGCGCGGTCGAGCGCGTGGGCGACCAGCGCTCCGTCACGCGGCCACACATAGGCATAGGTGTCGCGCGCGAACTTGGTGATGTCGAAGTCGGTGGCCGCCACGATGCCGCCGCCGTTGTCGACGTGGCAGCGCGCGATCAGCGCGCTGCGCCGGTAGAGATCCCGCACCTCGAGGCCCAATTCCTCCTCGATCGGCTTCTGGTCCTTGTCCGACCACACCGACCAGTAGGTGCGCGTGCGCGTGCGGTACGTTTCTTCGCCGCGCGCCAGGATCAGGTCCTGGCCGTAACTCGAGACATCCTGGAAGCGCGCGCCCATGCAGACCCAGTGCCTGAGCTGACGTGAGCCGCCGGCTTCGGTGGCGGGGAGATCGAACTGCACCACGCAGTCCACGGATCCCTGCTCGATCGCGTTCCGCCCGAGCACGCCGTCCTCCGCGTCGACCCAGGTGCCGGCGTTGCTGCCGCCCTTCTTGCCGCAGGCCCATGAGCTGATGCCGGTGGCTGTCTCGGTCTGGCCCCCAAGCAGAAAGTAGGCCGCGTCCTTGTAGGCGACCACCGCCTTGTGCTTTGGGTCGTAGAGCACCGTGTTCCCGATGTCCGAGCCGCCGATGAACCAGTCGTAGTGAAAGAAGACGCGCGCGGAGGCGAAGCCGGACTGTGTGGTCAGCGTGACCTGGCGCATCAGATAGTCGCGGGCCATGTCGATGTAGTCGCTGAAACCGGCGTCGATGCCCAGGCCGGTGTGCCGCAGGCTGACGTCGCTCACCATGGTGTGCTCGTGGTACCCGAGCCGGCGCTCCCAGCCGGCGTCGCTCACCCAGGCGAAGCGGCCGTCGACCCAGAAGCCGGTGCGGCAGAGATTGCCCATGGTCTGGTTGTCCTGGCCCACCCGCGGGAAGTAGATGTCGCGCACGGCGTAGGCGGCGTCGTAGTTGACCAGGATCCGGCCGTTGCCGAGGACGATGCTGCGGGGCACTTTGGCGTCGGGATCGTAGGCCTAAAATCCTCGGGATCGCCACCGCCGAACCTCTCCTCGACGAACCCTGGCGGCCACCCATCCGGGTGATCAGCACCCGCCGGCGACGGCGCACGGTAAGCGCTCGCCTGGTGGCCGGCGTGCTCGAGATCCGGGTCCCGCACTGGATGTCCGAGCGCGAGCGGGCGGAGTGGGCGGAGAAGATGCGGGTCCGCATCGAGCGCCAGGTTCGCCGCGCCGAGCCCTCCGACACCCGCCTGGAGGAGCGCGCCCGGCGCCTCAACGCCCGCCACTTCGAGGGCCGCCTGCGCTGGAGCTCGATCGGCTTCAGCGACCGCCAGGAAAGCCGCTGGGGCTCCTGCAGCTACCCGGCCGGCGTGATCGGATCGCCGAACGCGCATCCCGGCTGCCGGACTGGGTGCTCGACTACATCGTGGTCCACGAGCTGGCGCACCTCGAGGTCGCCCAGCACTCGGCGAGCTTTTGGCAGCTGGTCAACCGGTACCCGATGACCGAGCGCGCGCGCGGCTACCTGACCGCTCTCGACCATCAGGCGGGCCGCGCGGCGGAGACCTACTAGACGGCCTGGACAGCGCCCGACCTGAGCGGCCGGGTCGCGGTCGTCACCGGCTCCAGCCGCGGCGTGGGCCGGGGCATCGCGAGAGTCCTCGGCGAATGCGGCGCCACCGTCTACGTCACCGGCCGCTCCGAGGGCGTGGAGAGGGTGGCGGCCGAGGTCACCGAGCTGGGCGGGCACGGGGTCGCAGCGCGAACCGATCACACCGACCCCGGACAGGTGACCGCGCTCTTCGAACGTGCAGCCGGCCTGGACCTGCTGGTGGCCAACGCCTGGGGCGGTTACCAGCACGAGGACGGAGTCGAGTTCGGGGCGCCGTTTTGGCAGCAGCCGCTGGAGCGCTGGGACGTGATGTTCAGGACGGGGCTGCGCGCCACCTACCTGGCAGTGCACGCTGCGGCGCCGCGGCTGATCGCGCAGCGCGGCGGCCTGATCGTCCTCACCGCCGGCTGGCATGAGTCCGACCACTACCTGGGCAGCCTGCCCTACGACACCGTGAAGCTGGCGACCTCGCGCATGGTGCGGACGCTGGCGCACGAGCTGCGCCCGCATGCGGTGGACGTGGCCGGGGTGTACCCGGGCTTCACCCGGACCGAAGCCGTGATCGAGGCCTTCGCCAAGGACGGCCGCCAGCCGCCGCCGGAGACGCATTCACCGGAGTATGTGGGTCGCGCGGTGGCCTCTTTGCTGGCGGATCCCGAGCGCGCGCGCTGGAGCGGCACCGGCGCTCAGGCCGCCGAGTACGGTCGCCGCTACGGCTTCACCGACCTCGACGGACGCGAAATCGAAACTTTTCAGCTGCCCGACACGCTCATGCTTGAGCAGTGATCTCGAAGCTGGCGCCCTGGGCGCTGCTGGTACCGATCGACATCGTGCTGGGCATCGGCAACGTAAAGGCCACCGACGATGTACAGCCGGTCGCGGCGGGCTTGCTGGTGGCCGCCTTCGGCTATGGCTTCTGGCGCCCTCGACAGGCCTGGCTCTTCGCCCTGCTCCTCTTCGCGGCCATACCGATCTCCTCGGCCTGGTCAGGCAATGCGGGCCATCCGCTCTACGAAACCTTGATCGCGCTGATCCCGGCGGGCCTGGGCGCTGCCGCTGGTTACGGCGTGAGGACGATCTTGGTGGCCTCCCGCGCGTCGAACATGCGGTAGGCCTCCGGCGCCTCCTCCAGGCGCATGCGGTGGGAGATGATGCGCTCCGGCTGCAGCCGGCCTGCCGCCACCAGATCCAGGAGCGGCCGCATGTAGGCCTGGACGTTGCACCAGCCGGCCCGGAAGGTCAGGTCCTTCATCCAGGCCTGCATGATCGGGAACTGCCACTCGGTCTTGCTGGGCACGCCGACCATCGAGATGGTGCCCCCGCCGCGCACGCACTCGAAGGCCGTGTCCACTGCCGAGATCAGGCCCACGCACTCGATGGAGCGATCGACCCCGTGGCCATGCGTGGCTTTTTCGAGGAACTCAACGGGGTGCACTTCCGCGGCGTTGACGGGGATGGCCCCCAACTCCTGAGCCAGCTCCAGGCGGGCGTCGATCATGTCCACCGCGTAGACGCGGGCCGGGCCGAAGAGCTGGGCGGCCATCACTGCCAGCAGGCCCACCGGGCCGGCGCCGATCACGGCCACGGTGTCACCGGGCCTGATCTCAGCCCGCTCGGCGCCGAAATAGGCGGTGGAGAGGATGTCGCCCACGAAGATCGCCTGCTCGTCGGACATGCCCTCGGGGATGACCTCCAGGGTGTGATCGGCCAGCGGCACCACCACCCACTCGGCCTGGCCGCCGCCCAGGTTCCCGAAGTACTCGCCGTGGCCGAAGGTGCCCTTGTCGACGCATTGCGCGAACCAGCCACGCCGGCAGAGGTAGCAGTGGCCGCAGGCGGTGAAGAAGGAGGCCACCACCCGGTCGCCAGCTCGGAAGCGGCGCACCTCGGGCCCCACCTCCTCGATCACGCCGGTGAACTCGTGGCCGATCACCGCACCGGGGTTGATCGGAGTGTGGCCGTGGTAGATGTGCAGGTCCGAGCCGCAGATCGCGCCCAGGGTCACCTTGAGCAGGACGTCCGACGCTGCCTGGAGGCTCGGCTTGGGGACGTCCTCGATCTGAAAGTCGCCCACATCCCGGAACGTCACCGCCCGCACGACTAAATCGTATCGGCGACCTTGCTTAACCTACTGGACTCGCTTATTTTGATAGGGCAACTGTAATTAATCATCCGTCCCTGGAGGTAGATACGTCATGCCGCATGAACTGCTCTGGGTCGTGGTGGTCGTGGTGGCCATCGCGGTCCTGCTCCTGATCGCGCTGACCTCGGTGATGAGGCGGCGCAACAAGCCCTTCCGGACCCAGATGTTCCCGGCCAACTACGTCGAGCCGTACGAGCGCCGGATCGATGAGGTCGAGCGCATGTTTGTGAACCAGCCGCGAGAGGCCGTGGCCGCGGCCAAGCTGCTGGTCGACGACATGCTCACCCGCATGGGCTACCCGGTGCGCATCAGCAACGACGAGCGCGTGCGTGACCTCCGCCACTACAGCCGTAGCCACGCCGACCGCTATCGCGTCGCCACCGGCCTGAAGGCGAACCCCACCACCGAGGACCTGCGGCGCGCCCTGCAGGCGTACCTGGACACCGCCCGCGATCTCTGCGGCGACGCCCGCAAGAGCCATCACGTGCCCGCCGAAGAGACCCGGCGACCGGAGATCGCCGGCTAGACGACCCTTTCCCGCCCAGCCGCTTAGGCTGGGCCCGAGATGCGACTCAAAGGGGCCTCGGTCCTGGTGACCGGGGCCTCGTCCGGTATCGGCGCCGCCAGCGCGCGCCTCTTCGCGCGCTCGGGCGCCCGGCTCACGATCTGCGCCCGGCGACTCGACCGTCTGCATGAGGTCGCCGACCAGTGCCGGCACGCCGGCGCCGAGGCGGTTGTGGTCCGCCGCACCGATATGACCCGGCCCGCCGACGTGCGCGCTTTCGTGGCCGGCGCCCTGCGTGACTTCGACCGAATCGACGTCCTGGTCAACAACGCCGGCGTGGGCTGGCGGGGCCGCTTCCAGGACATGCCGGAGGACGCCCTGCGGACCCTGATCGAGACCAACTTGACCGGGCCGGCGGTCGCCATCCAGGCCGCCCTGCCGGCGATGCTGGAGGCGAACTCGGGCGTGATCATCAACGTGGCCTCGGTTGTCGGCTTCCGCGCCACGCCCTATTCGGCGGTGTATGCGGCGACCAAGCACGCGCTGGTCGGGCTCTCGCACGCCCTGCGGGGCGAGCTCAGCGGCACCGGGGTCAAGGTCTGCGCGGTCTATCCCGGCACCACCCGCACCGAGTTCCGCGGCAGCGCGCCGCCGGCGGACGGCCCCTTCGTGCACCGCGCCGAGCAGGTCGCCCGAGCCATCGTGCGCACCGCACGCTGGCCGCGGCGGGACGTGATCCTCGCCCCCTACCGGCTGGCGCACCTGGTCGAACCGGTGCTCGGTGGTCCACTCGACCACCTGCTCGGTGAAGCCAGGCGGCGGGCGCTGGACTCACCTGGAGACCGGCCGCCCAGCGGGAGCTGAGAGGTTGAGCTCCAAGTTGGTCGCCGCTTGCGGGCGGTCATATCCTGCGACTGTGCTGAGCTGGCGAAAGCTTCCGGGGCTCATCGGGATCGTGCTCGTGTCACTGCTGGCCGACGGCCAGGCGCCGCCCAAGCCGCCCGCACCAGCACCGTCGGTCGGCTTCACCTTCAGCCCGAAGGCGCTGGCGGACGGCGTCGACGAGTACACGGCCCTGCGCCGGCTGCTGGTCCGCCTCCACCCCGACCTGGTGCGGCTGCCCGTCTATTGGGACGGCGTCGCCCCCGACCCGACGACGCTCGACTTCTCGGAAGTCGACGGCCTGCTCAAGGTGATCTCGGACTACAACAGCAGGACCAGCCACCGCCCATCACGAGCGATCCTCGTGGTGGGCGCTCGCAACGTGCTGACCCCGGAAGTGCACGTTCCGTGGTGGGTCGATGCCAGCGCCGAGCTGGACCAGGTCATCGAGTCGCAGCCGTATCAGGGCTACCTTCGCGCGACCTTCGAGCACTATGCCCAGCATCCGATCCTGTACGCGTGGCAGGTGGAGAACGAGCCCCTGGACAGCAGCAACGAACTCCTCGGGGACATCAGCCTGTCCGAGCGGTCGCTCGAAAATGAGATTGAAGCCCTGCGCGACCTGGATCGGGTGCATCCGATCGTGGTGACGACCTACAACTCTTCCCACGTGAACCTCGACAAGGCCGCCCTCAGCCGGTTCGGATGGATCTACGAAACCATCTTTGGAAGCGCGGTTGGACATCCCCAGGACGCGCTGGCCCTGGGCGACGTCCTCGGACTCGATCTCTATGTCGTGACGCCGTCCACACCGCTGGACCAGGCGAGTGCGCAGTAGCGGATCGCATGGAAGGCGCAGGCGCTCAGATTCTGGTCCGACCGCGCGGCCGGGCTCGGCAAGGATGTTTGGGTCACGGAGATGCAGGGCGGACCCTGGGCCACCACAGATGGATTCACCACAGCCGACTTGCTCGCGAGCGCGCGTGCGTATCGCGATGCCGGCGCTTCGGTGGTGCTGCTGTGGGGTGTGGAGCAGTGGCTGCAATCACCCGGCTGGATGACCGCCGGCCGTTGCGCCATCAGCATCATGCGTGCCGGCGGCGACGCCTGCTCAGGCTGAGCCGGTAGGACGGACGATCGGCGGCGCCGATCGATTCACGGTCAGGCCCGCCTCTTCCAACAGCTCCTCTAGGCGGTGCGCGTTCTTCACCGACCAGTTCGAGTAGTTGTTGTTCATGATCGCGTGCACGTTCTGCGCGTGCTCCGCCAGCATCTGGATGCGGGGCACCCACTCGGCCAGTTCCTCGTCCGCGTAATCCCACCGGAAACGCACGTTGGGCGGCGCGCCCTTCAAGGCCCAGGTTTCCCGGTTGCGGCCGTGGAAGCGGATCACCGCCAGCTGCTCCGACGTCGCCGCCGCCACCGGCGGCAGCGCGGTGTAGAAGCCACCCGGCGTGTCGACTGCAACGTAGGGGATGCCCCGTAAGCGCAGGAATTCCAGCGTCCCGTCGCGGTGCTCGCCGTCCAGCCACTCGTCCTTGCGGAACTCGACCGCGATCGGGAACGGGAACATGCGCTCCTGGACCTGCTCGATGTAGGTCAGGTTCTTGCGGGCGGGATAGAACCAGTGCGGGAACTGGAAGAAGACCGCACCCAGGCGACCGGCCAGCCGCAGCGGCTCCAGCGCCTCTCGAAATGTATCCCAGGCTCGATCCACGACCTCGGGCGGGACCTGGTCGAGGTAGAAGCTCTTCTTCTCCAGGAGCTCGCGGGGCAGGCCCTCGCGCAGCTCGGGCAGCAACGCGTTGGCGCGCGTGGGGTGATGCGTGAAGAGCGAGAACGCCTTGACGTCGAAGACGAATCCCGGCGGCGTGCGCTGCACCCACTGCTCGGCGGTCTGCGGCTTGGGCATGCCGTAATACGTGGTGTCGGCTTCGACCAGCGGGAATTGCGACGCGTAGAAGCGCAGGCGCTCCTCAGGGCTGGTGGCGCCGGCCGGATAGAAAGCCTTGCTGTCGATCAGCGAGCGGTCGATCCAACCCGCGATGCCACACCTGATCACTCGCCAACACTATTGCCGGATCACGCCGCACTGGCCATCCGCTGCGTCTACGACATCAACCTGGCGGCGGGGCACCCGGAGACCGCGGCACCCCAATAGGCTTGTCTGGAGGTGGACAGCCTCCGCGTCGAGATCTTCACCCCGCGGGAGAAGCGTGCGGCGGCGGCATTCGCGATTTCCCTGCTTGTGCTGGGCCTGTCGGTGGCCTGGGCGCTGCGCGGCGCCGTCCACCCGGCGCCGCCGGCGGCGGCGCATCGGTACGGGCAGTTCATGTTCGTGTCCGGAACCGAGGCTTACGCCCTGGCCGGCACCTCGGATTACGTCCTGCACAACCAGGACTTGCCCCTCGCCCAGGTGAGCGCCTACCACACCACCGACGGCGCTCAGCATTGGCAGCGGCTAGCCATGCCGGCCGGAGCGCAGGGCCTGCCCCTGAACCTGCAGCCCGTGCCCGGCGGCGGCGTGCTTCTAACGGCCGGAGACCCTGTCGGCGCCAACGCGTCGAGCTTCTGGTTCAGCCGCGACGGCGGCAGCTCCTGGCGCCGCCTTAACATCCCGACGGCCAGCCGCGGCACGCACGTCAACCTGCTCGACGCGCGGACCGGCTACATGCTCGGGCACGAGGACGCGGCCCTGACCGTCTACTGGACCCGCGATGCCGGAGCCAGCTGGCGGCGGACGCTGAGCCTGGACGCGGCCAACCCGGTCGCCGGGGACCTGAGCATCAGCGGCCCCTACCTGGGCCCGGTGTTCGACGACACCTCACATGGCTGGATCATGAGCGGCAGCTTCGTACCCCGGCCGGGCGGCGCCAGGCCGGTGCTGCTGCGGAGCTCAGACGGCGGCACCGGCTGGCACGAGGTCCCGATCCCGGCCCCACCCGACAAGTCGTTCACGCTGGACGTGCCCGTCTTTCCCCAGAACGGGCCGCACGGCTTCCTAGCGCTGGGCGGCGCCGCGGGCATGCTGATTTACGAGACCGTCGACGGCGGCCAGACCTGGTCGCCGCCCTACCAGACCGGGGTTCCGTGGTTCGAGTCGGACGCCCAGAGCTGGGTCTACAGCGATGGCCGCTATCTGGAGACCAGCCGCGATTGGGGCCGCACCTGGACCAGGACGCTGGCCCAGCTGCCGGCCCTGGGCCTGGCCCTCGGCCACGTGGTGCCGGCGGGCCCGGTTCTTTGGTCCTTTCCCAACGGCGGCGGGTCCGGCTCCGATAGTGGCTCGCAGACGGTGCTCCTGCGCAGCGCCGACAGCGGCGCCAGCTGGAGTCGCGCGCGGTGGCCGGGGGTGTAGCCGGCCAAGATGACCGACTTCCGCCTGCAGATCCTCACCATTCGCCAGCTGCGCGCGGCGGCGGTTTTTGGAGTCGCCGCGGTGCTGCTGGTGGCGAGCCTGCTGGCGGTCTGGCGGCCGCCGTCAACAGCGCCGGCGCAGGCGGCCCAGCGTTACGCCGGATTCTGGTTCGCTTCGCCCAACACCGGGTACGCGCTGACCGTCGCGGGCTCGGGGATCGATCTCTACCGGACGACCAATTCGGCCGCCAGCTGGCAGCGCCTCCACTCCCTCTGGCGACTCCGCGGACCGGCCCGATTTCCTGCAGTTGGTCGCCGACGGCAGCCTCCTCCTCCAGACGCGTGCACCTGGCGGCGGCGAGCCACGTTACTGGCTGTCCACCGATGGCGGCGCCGACTGGCGCCAGCTCCTGGTGACGGCCGATCCCGGATTCAGCTGGTCCCTGCAGGCGTTCGACCGGCGCACTTTCCTGGCCGTGGGCAGGCTGGCCTTCGGCGCCGGGACCAATCCCGAGCTGGTGCTGCGCTGGACCCACGACGGCGGCCGCACCTGGACGGAGGTGCTGCACCTCGACCTGGCACAGCCCGCGGCCGGCCCGCTGAACGTCACCGCCAATTTCAGCGGACCTCGCTTCATCGACGACCGCCGCGGATGGGCGCTGACCAACCTTCCGGGACGCCGGGGCGTAACCCGCCTGGGAGCGCCGCCGACCGTGCTGCGAACTGACGACGGCGGCCAGACCTGGTCGGCGTTGGCCTTACCCGGCGGCGAACTCAGCCAGGGCTTCGACCTGCCGGTCTTTCCAGGCGGCGGCGAGCACGGTTATCTGCTCGGCTACACCGGCACCTCGCCGCTGATCTACGAGACGCAGGACGGCGGGCACCATTGGGCCCGGCCCTACACATCGCGGGTCAGCCAATTCGCTGCCGCGGCGGACCGCTGGTTCTCCAGCAGCGGCGGTCAGGTCCTGGTCAGCTCCGATTGGGGCCGCACCTGGACGCCAATTACGCCCGAGCTGCCCCGAGGATCGGCCGAGCTGGGGGCGCTCCAGGTCACCGGGGCGATGCTGTGGTCGGTGCCGCTCGACCGCGCGCCGGTCGACCTGCTGCGCAGCAGCGACGGCGGCTGGACATGGGCCCGCGCCGGCTGGCCCGGGACTTAGAAAGAGGCATCGGCGGGGACACAGGCGGCCGCCAACGCGGGCGGCGCTGTTGGCATTTTGGGCTTTTGGTGCGAGAATCCCCCCGCCGTCCATTCGGCCCGCGCACGCATCCCATCTAACGGAGGTCTTGAATGCAGAATCCACCCCCGGGCCCACCCCCGGGCCCGCCGCCGGGTCAGCAGCCGCAGATGCAGCCGGCGGCCTCTCGTTCAGGCATGGATAAAAAGACTGGGGCGACTCTGTCCTATCTCCTCTGGTGGTTGACCGGAATCATCTTCCTGTTCGTGGGTAAGGACGACCCAGACGTCAAGTTCCATGCGGCTCAGTCGGTCGTGTTCTTTGGCGCGATCACCATCCTGCGAATCCTGCTGGGCATCATCGGAAGCTTCACGCTCGGCGCGGTGATGTTCTTCCTGAGCACCGTCCTGCTCATCATCGGCGTGATCTACTGGATCATCGCGCTGTACAAGTCCTGGACGGGAAACGGCGCGCGCTTCGAGCTGCCGCTCGTCGGCGGTGTCGTCACCCCGTACGCGGAGCAGATCGCGGGCATGGTCAAGTAACTTCGACTGACGGCAGAGGCCCCGCTTCGGCGGGGCCTCTTTTTTTATCCCCTGCGCAGCTGGTCGAGAGCGGCCTGAATGGCGGCCTGCAGCTGGTCGCGCTCGGCTCGCGCCTGCTCCAGCTGCTCGCGCAGCCGCCGGATCTCCTCCTCCAGCTTGCCCAGGCGTGGGTCGTGCCGCCCGGCGCGCCGGCGCAGGTCGGCGTTCTCCAGGCGCAGGCGCTCGGCGGCAACCATCAGCTCGCGCTTCTCGGCCAGCAGCGACTGGACGAGGTTGGGTTCAGGAGGCGGTGCCGGCTTCGGTGCGTCCGACGTAGCGGCAGATCCCGGGCTGAAACTCACGCAGGCGTAGGTGCTCCCGCTCCCCGCGCAGGAAATCCGCCTTCGCGGTCAGCGACTTGATGCCTTTCAGGTTCTCGTAAGGAAAGCGGTAGAGATACTTGGAATCGACCAGCAGGCACACGGCCAGCTGTTCGACCCCGTCCTCGATCACGTACTTGTAGCAGGGCACCGTGCGGCGGGCGATCTCGCTGATGCGGTAGCCGCCCGCCCGCCCCCGCACGACGTCGAAGGGGGAGCGCACTGCCGCCCATGCTAAGCAAGGAGCGAGAGCTGCTGGGGCTCGGGTTGCGGTTCCAGGAAGTGCACCGGCCGGGCCCCCACGCCGTGGGCGTCGCCCAGGCGCCGCACCTGCTTCTGCACCGGCTTAACCAGCTCGTCCGAGAGGTAGGCGCGCCCCGCGTACATGGCCAGGTAGCGCGGCAGCAGTTCCGGCCAGTACTTGGCCAGCGACTCCAGGAAGTGCTCGCGCGTGCCCGGCCGCAGGTAGAGGACGTTGGCCCAGACGTGCGCGGCGCCCGCCTCGCGGGCGGCTTTGACCACCGCCTCCAGCTGTTCGGGGCGGTCGCTGAGGCCGGGCAGGATGGGCGCCATGCCCACGCCCGCGCGGATACCGGCGGCCACCAGCTTCTCGAGGGCGCGCAGGCGCTGGCGCGGGTGGGCGGTTCCAGGCTCGGTCCGCCGCCAGACCTCATCATCCAGCGTGGGGATGCTGAAGTTGACGCTGAAGCTGGCCCGCCGCGACAGAGTGGTCATGACATCCAGGTCGCGCACGATCATGGGCCCGCGGGTGATCAGCCCGGCCGGGTTGGCGAAGTCGGCGAAAGCCTGCAGGCAGGCGCGCGTCAGTCGGTAGGTGCCCTCGGCCGGCTGGTAAGGATCGGTGGCGGCGCCGATGGCGACGCCCTCCTTCTTCCAGCTGCGGCGGCCGAGCTCCTGGCGCAGCACCTGGGCGACATTGGTCTTGACCCGGATGGTGCGGCCGTAGCGGTCATCGGGCTGCTCGGCGTACTCGACCGCCACTCGCCGCGGTTCGGGCAGGGCCACCACCGCCACAGGGGGGCGGGCGGGGGGAAGGGCTTTGCCCGGCCCGCCCGAGGGGGGACGTCCCCCCACCAGGTACATGAGAGCAGTCTAGAACAAACGTTTGGACTTGGACCTGGGGCGGACCGTCGAGCTCGGGCAGAAATCGTTCATAAGGCACTGCTCACACTTGGGCCGGCGGGCGACGCAGATCCGGCGTCCATGCAGGATCAGGCGCAGGGAGAATCCGCCCCACTCCCGGCGCGGGATCATGCGCGTGACCTGCTTCTCGATCTTGGCCGGATCGGTGGTGCTCACCAGGCCCAGCCGGTTGGCCAGCCGATTGACGTGGGTGTCGACCGCGAAGCCTGGCAGGCCGAAGCCCACGCTCAAGATCACGTTGGCCGTCTTGCGGCCGATGCCCTGCAGCGTGACCAGGTCCTCCATGCGCTGAGGCACCTCGCCGTGGAAACGCTCCACCAGGTCCTGGGCGCAGCGGATCACCGAGCGCGTCTTGGCCCGGAAGAACCCCGTCGGCTTCAGGATCACCTCGACATCGGCCGGGTCGGCCGCGGCCAGGTCGGCCGGCGTCGGGTAGCGCGCGAACAGCTTCGGCGTGACCAGGTTCACGGTGCGGTCGGTGGTCTGTGCCGAGAGGATGGTCGCCACCACCAGCTGCCAGGCGTTCTTGTGATCGAGCTCGGTGGCGGCCGGGTATTCCTGCTGCAGCCGCTCCACCGCTTTGAGGGCACGCGGCCGCGCGCCGCGCGGCGGCGGCGGGAGGACCGGCTTCTCAGGCTTCGGCAAGGAGCCGGCGGGCCACTCCCGCGATCTCGCCGCCCTCGGCCCGGCCGGCCAGGCGGCGGGAGGCCTCCTTCATGACCTGGCCGAAGCCGCCGGGCCCGCTCGGCTGGACGTCCTCGATCACGCGCCGCACCTCGGCTTCCAGCTGCTCGGCGCTGAGGCCGGCGGGCAGATAGGCGCGCAGGATGGCGGCCTCCCGATTTTCCCGGTCGGCGGATTCGGCCCGCCCGGCGTCCGCGTAGGCCTGGGCCGCTTCCTCGCGGCGCTTGACCTCCTTGCGGACCACGCGCAGGACCAGCTGGTCGTCGATGTCCCGGGAGGCGCCGGGCTCCTTGGTCGCCTTCACAACCTCGCTCTTGAGGAGGCCTAAGGTGCTCAGAGCGAGCTCGTCGCGGCGCTTGCGGGCGTCGACGAGATCCCCCTCGATACGCTCATAAAGCACCACCGGCGGATTGTCACACAGGGCATAATCCGCAGGCGTGGCGCTCCTGATCGGCCCCGTCGTCGTTCTTTTAGGCCTGGCCTGCCTCTATTACGTGCTGCGCGGCCGGGCCAAGACGCGGGCCTCCCTCTATACGGCGCGGCGGACTTTGCTGCAGGCCCGCACCGCCGAGCGCCGGCAGCGCGCGCTGGGCGGCAGCGCCGCCGGGAGCATCCCGGCCGTGCAGCCGGTAGCGGCACCGGCACCGGCGCCCGCCCAGGCCGGCGCCACCGCGGTCGCCGAGGCGGCGCCCACCATGGTGACGCCCGAAGCCATGCCCGCGGCGCCGCCGGAAGCCGCCTGGGAGCAGTCTCCGACCCGGCCCCAGCCCTCCGCGCCCCCGCCGCCGCCACCGGCACCGCTCGAAGCCCAACCGGCCGGTCCGGTGCCCAATCAGCCCGAGGCCTGGCCGCCCGCTCCACCGCCACCGCCAGCGCCGCCGGCGCCGCCACCACCGCCCGCGGCCTTCCCGGAGCCGGCCATGCCGGCTGCCGCGGCGCCGGCCGCCCCCGTCGACTGGCCCAGCAGCACCGCTCCGGTCGAGCCGCCGCCGGCCGCGCCCGCCGAGCAGGTTCCCATCGAGCCCACCATGCCTGCCGCCGAGGCGCCCTGGGAACCGGCCCCGCTGCCTGAGCAGCCGGTGTTCGAGCCCGCCGCCGCGGTGCCCGCCGAGGCTCCGCCCGAACCGCCGCCCTTCGTGCCGCCTGAGCCGGAGCCACCGGTTGAGCCGGCCAAGCCGGTGGGCGCCGGCTGGAGCATCGTCGGCCAGGGCGGCGAGGAGATCTCCGCCGACGAGATCGGCGCCGAGCCGGCCCGCGGCACAGTCAAGGAAGAGAAGAAGGGCAAGAAGGGCAAGCGGGCCAAGGACGAGGACAAGGACCGCGTGGAGGAGGAAAAGGTTCCCGTGGGCGCAGCCTCCGGTGCGGCGTGGGACGTGGTCCCGCACACGCGGGGCCGGCACGAGGAGCTGAACCTCGCAAGCCTGGCCGATGCGCCCAAGGAAAGCGTCGGCATGACGCTGCTGAGCTACGCGGGGCTGGTCGGCGCGCTGGTGGTGGTGCTGCTGGGCGTGCTCTTGATGGTGGCCACCAGCCGCTGAGGCGCCTCCCCGGCGTCGGGGACTTCCTGGTCGCCTTCGTGGCGGCCGACGTCCTGCTCCTGGGCCTCGCCCTGGACCTGGCCGGCCGGACCTGGCTGATCGTGCCGCTCGGGCTGGTTGCCGTGCTCGCCATTGCCGGCTACCGGGTCCGGCCCGAGCTGGCGCTCGCCGCTCTTCTGCTGGTGCTCTTCCTGGTCCCTGAAGCTCTCTTGATCGCGCTGCGCGGGGCTTCGGCACCGGTGCAGGACAGCGTGCTGCTCACCGACGCCGCGGCCGGGCGCCTGCTCCACGGTGGCGACCCTTACGGTCACGACTACATCGACGACTCTGCCCTCCGGCGCTTCTGGGCACCCGAGATCCCGGTCAACCCGCTCCTCGCCCACTACCCATATCCGCCGGGCCTGATCTTGCTGGCCGCGCCGCTGCGTGCCCTGGGCCTGGGATCCGCCTGGCTGTGGCTGCCGGCGCTGATCGCGCTGGCGCTGGCGGCATACGGCGCCGCCGGGCGGGCCGGGGTGATGGCGGTCGCTCTGAATCCGCTGCTGCTGATCGACTACCTGGCGCTGCTGAACGACGTGTTCTTCCTGGCCGCCGGGCTGGGTGCGGTGGCGCTGCTCAGGCGGCGGCGGGCGCTGGCCGCCGGCGCCCTCCTGGGACTGGCGCTGGTGCTCAAGCAGACCGCGGTCGTCCTGCTGCCGGCGCTGGCCTGGCTGTCCTGGCGAGAAGGACGCTGGCGCCAGCTCTTGGGCGCCGCCGCGGCAGTGGTCGTGCTGCTCCTAGGACCCTTCTTGCTGATGTCACCGGGCGCCCTGCTCGCCGACACCGGCAGCTACTTCTACGGCTCCGGCGTCGACGCCTTCCCGATCCGGGGCGCCGGTTTGCCCGGGCTCCTCGTGACGGCGGGTTTCCTCCCCTCGCGCTGGGCGGCCTTTCCCGCCGCCCTGATCCAGGTGCCGGTCCTGGTGCTGGTGCTGCTGGGCGGGTGGCTGTGGCTCCGCCGCCGGTTCAGCTGGCCGCGGCTCTGGCTGTGGTCGGCGGTGGTGGCGGCCGTCGTCTTCTTGTTCGGGCGCACCCTGGCGCCCAACTACCTGACCCTGATCGTGCTCCTGGTCTGCCTGGCGGCGGCCTCAGCCGTCGAGGACGCGGACCCAGCTGTGGCCGCCGTCGGCGGAAGCGTAGACCGGCCCCCGCGCGAGGCCGGCGTAGAGGGCGCCGCCGGCTGAGGCCACCAGCGCCGTCACCTCGCGGTGGTCCAGGGGCGTGCCCCGAGCGCCGGCCAGGCCGTCGGTGGTGCCCGCGAAGCCGCCGCCGAGCGCCCAGACCCCCGCCTTCAGGTCGCTGATCCGGTCCACGCTGCCGCTCTCGTCGAGCCTGTACAGCCCTCCATCCCAGGTGGCCGCCAGCATCTGCTGGCCGGCGGGCTGCAGGGCGGTGACTCGGGCCGGCAGGGCCGTCACTTCCCAGATCCGGCCGGCGTCCAGGCTGCGCAGCACGTGGCGCAGGGTGGCCACGTAGATCACACCGTTGCTGACCGTGAGCGCCTGGAACTCGTTGTCGCCGGGCGGCGTGCTGAAAGCCTCCCAGGTGCGGCCCGCGTCCCGGGTGCTCCACAGGCGATCTCCCCAACCGCCGGCCAGGCCCAGCGAGCCTGCCGCCCAGACCACCGCATACCGGGACTGGGGCACCGCGGCAGGCGACCAGTGGGCGCCGCCGTCCGCGGATTGGTAGAGACCCTGATCGGTGCCCAGCAGCAGCCGCTGACCGTCTGCGGCGAGGGCGAGCGGAAGGCCGGCCGGCAGCGGCCCCTCCACCCGGCTGTTGCCGCGGGCGGTGGCCAGCACCAGGCCCCGGCCGGGCTCGGCTTCGTAGAGGTCGCCGTTGGGGGCAGCCGCCATGGCGTGCCGGTAACCGGAGGCAGTGGGCGCCGCTGCCACCCGCAGCCCGATCAGGACGGTGGTCGCCAGCAGCGCCAGGACCACGCCGGCGGCATGTACCCTCATCGGCGCGTGAACGTATACCACTCCACCCCACGAAGCCTGGCGGCTTCGGGGGGACCCCGGAGCCGTTCTAGAGCGGTCTCCCAGAGACGCCGTTGAAGCTGTACCACTGGGCTCGCTGAACCGGCTGCCGGCAGGCCCGTGCGCGGCTTGCGGAACGGGGTGTGCAGACCACCGAGCGCGACTTCTTCAAGGAGCCTTTCACGCACGCCGAGCTGGAGGGGCTGGCCCAGGCCGCGGGCGGGATCAGGCGGCTGATCGCCTTCGGGTCTCAGCGCTTCAGGGATTTGGGCCGCCCGCCCGAGTCGTACAGCGACTCCGAGCTGATCGAGATGGCGCTGGCCGAACCGCGCTTCCTGCGCCGGCCGCTGGCCCTCACCGACGATGGCCGGGTTCTGGCCGGCAGCAAGGCCGTCAGCTCGGGGGACTAGCGTCGAGGATCGTCTGGGCCAGGCGTGCGGCCGCGCGCACGTCGGGCATCAAGGTGTCGGCGACCACCACCCGGTAACCCCCCGCCTCGACCGCCGGCTGATCGCCGGCGTCGGCCTGGTCCAGCACGAAAACCGAGGCCACTTCCGCGTACTCGCGGGCCACGCCCAGCGCCGAGGGATCGCGGCCCAGGCTGCGCATCATCTCCACGGTCGGGCCCTTCAACGCCGCTCCGGCCACCACCGGCGTCACCGCCACGCAGGACTCGCGGCGGACAGCGGCGCCCAGCAAGCGCAGCACCGGCCAGACGCTGACCACGGGGTTGGACGGCCCGATCACGACCAGGTCGGCGGCACCCACCGCCAGCACGGCCTCGGGCGAGGGCCGGGCGGCTTCGATGCCCGCGTACTCGACGCCGGTCACGCGGGGCGCCGCGCGCTCGCGAACGTAGTAATCCTGGAAGGCCAGCGGCCCGCGGTGGGTCGCAAACCAGGTCCGGACTGGATCGTCCGACATCGGCAGCACCAGCGATGCCAGCCCGAACCGGCGGCCGAGCTCAACGCAGGCCTCCGTCAACCGGCAGCCCCGGGCCAGCATCTGGGTACGGGCCACGTGCACCGCCAGGTCGCGGTCGCCGATCCGGAACCAGGCCGGCAGGCCCAGGCGCTCCATCTGGGCCAGCGCCTGGAAGGTGTCGTCAGCGATCCCAAAGCCCGTGGCCTCGTTGAAGACGCCCGCGAGCCGGAAGAGCACCGCGTCGACGTCCGGGCTCACGTGCAGGCCCCAGACCTCTACGTCGTCGGCGGTGTTGGCGATCACCGTGAGCTCGCCTGCCGCCAGCACCTCTTGAAAACCCGCGGCCAGCTTCGCCCCACCGGTGCCGCCGGCCAGCAGCGCGACCTTCACGGCCGGCCTAGCGGAAGAGGTCGAGCTCGGCCGGCCGGACCAGGTCGCGGCCGGTGCCGGGGCGACCCTCGGGGGTGTAGCCGCGGATCACCACCACCGGCACCCGCGCCGTCTTGCCCATCACCAGCTCGGCGGCGCAGGCCAGCTCGTCCGCGATCGCCACCACAGTGACCTGGAGCTCCTTGCCATGGTCGTCCAGCTGGCCGCGGTAGTCCGCGAAGACCGGCAACCCGGCGACCCCCAGGGCTACGTTCTCGATGCCCATCCGCCAGGCCCGACCGAAGGTGTCGGAGACGATGACCGCCACCTCCACACCTGCCAGCTCACGCACCCGCGCGCGCAGCTCGGCCGCGCTGCGGTCGGAGTCTTCGGGCAGAAGGCTCACCGTGTCCTCGCCCGGCACGTTGGAGTGGTCGATGCCGGCGTTGGCGCAGATGAAACCCTGGCGCGTCTCCACGATCAGGATCCGCTGCTTGCGCACCACCCGGATGCTCTCGTCGAGGATCGCCTGCACCAGCCTGGGGTCGTGGTCGATCTCCCGCGCCAGGCCCTCCGCCTCCGGGGTCGGCTCGATGTCCGACAGCTTCCGCAGCCGTCCCTCGGCCTTGGAGACCACCTTTTGGGCCACCACCAGGATGTCGCCGGCCCGCGGGCGGGCGTGCTCGGCGATCAGGCGGGCGAGGTCGTCGCCCGGCTGCACCTCGGGCATGCCCTCGACGGGCAGGACTTCCATCTAGCGGCCGTTCAGAGCCGCCAGGTCGGCCGGCTCGTCGAGATCGAGGGCCAGGGCCGGGTCGTCGACGACCTTGAAGTCCAGCCCGCGAGCCCGGGCATCGGCCTCGAACTTGGGCAGCGAGCAGTCCCCGAAGTGGAAATCCAGCGCATGTGGCGGGCGCAGGAACAGTGCGTTGGTCCCACCCCGGCCGGTGGCCGCGGCCGCCACCGCCACCGGCCCCGCGGCAGCAGCCTCGTCGAGCACCCGGCGCAGCGCCGCCGCCGAGACCAGGGGCAGGTCGCTGGAGAGCAGCAGGACCGACTCGGCGCCGCGACTCGTCGCGTGCGCCACGCCGGCCGCGGCAGCGGCGTTCTGGCCGCCCGGCTCAGCCTCGAGCAGGATCTCGGCGCCCAGGCGCCGGCCCAGACCGGCCGCCTCCTCGCTGCCCGCCACCACCAGCACATGCCCGACCTGGGCACCCGCCCGGATCGCGCGCTCGGCGTTGGCGATCGCCAGCTGCCGGCGCGCCGCCGGCTCCAGGGCCGGCTCCAGCCGCTGCTTGGCGCTGTCGAAGTCCTTCACCAGGACCACGATCCAGGTCTTCACAGCGCGCGCAGCCGGGGCAGGATCCGCTCGGCGTACAGCTCCAGGAAGCGACTTTGATCGTCGGCGGGAGCGTGGAAGACCAGGTGGTTGAAGCCGAGATCGAGGTAGGGCTGGATCTGCTCCAGGTGCTCGTCAGGATCGTCGGAGACCAGCCACCGCCGCTCGGGATCCCTGACCTTGCGTGCCCGCTCCTCCATCTCCCGCGGGTTGTGGACGTCGACCTTGTCCTCGGCGGGAAGCGCCAGCGCGGCCCAGATCGAGGTGTCCTTCAGCGCGCGCGCCCGGTCGGTGTCGAACGACACCTTGACCTCGATCATTTTGTCGATGCCGTCAAGGTCGCGCTGAGCGGCCTCGGCGCCTTCACGGACAGCCGGCAGCAGGGTGTCGCGATAGAGCTCCATGCCCTTGCCCGAGGTGCAGATAAAGCCGTCGGCCAGCCGGCCCGCCAGCTTGGCCGCGGCCGGCCCCGAGGCGGCGATGTAGATGGGCACCGGGACCTCCGGCCGGTCGTACACGGTGGCGCCCTTGACGTGGTAGTACTCGCCGTCCCATTCGACGAAGTCCTCGGCCCAAAGCTTTTGGATCAGCTTCACCGCCTCCGAGAGCCGGCGGAAGCGCTCGCGCTGGTCGGGCCACTCGATCCCGATCACCGGCACCTCGTTCATCGACTCGCCGGTGCCCACGCCGAGCGCGATCCGGCCCGGGTAGAGCGAGCCGAGGGTGGCATCAGGACGCGCTGCGTACGCTCGCCGAGGGCGGCCATCCAGGCCATCGAGAAAGGTGCGTGGCCGTCGGTGTGCCTCCAGGGCTGGAAGTGGTCGCTGACCCAGACCGAGTCGAATCCGGCCTGCTCGGCCTGGATCGCGAAGTCCAGCAGCTCGCGGGGCCCGAACTGCTCGGCCGAGGCCTTCCAGCCCAGGCGGAGGCGGTTGCTCACTTCCCGAAGTACCGCTTCCAGGAGAAGGCGATTCCGCTGATCGCGGCGGCCACCACGACGACCGCCAGCGCCGCCAGGCTGCGGCCGTTCCAGGACTGCACGCCCTGCCAGGTGGCGGCCGCGACCAGCGCCACGGACACCAGCATCATCAGTGCCAGGGTCACCGCGCGATGGATCTTCACGCGCCTAGCTCGGCAGCTTGGCGATGGCCTGCTCGAGCAGAGACACCAGGTCGTCCAAAGGCCGCTCGCGGGTGAAGGTGCCTGCCTCCTCCCGGGTCAGCTTGTCGCCTGCCCACCAGAGCGCCGTGACGAGGTAGGTGTCCGGTTGGTCCTCGCTCCAGGAGACGTCGACGGCGGGATCACCGCTCCGCTTGCGCGTGAAGTCGAGCCGCCAGACCGGGTCATCCCGGAAGAACTCGTGCAGCCGGGCGCCGCTGGCCTCGCTGACCCGCCGAATGGCGGGCGCCACCACCTCAAAGGCGGCGTCCATCTGGCCGAGCTTGTCCCAGGAGGTCCCCGCCATCCGGTTCCTAAGCTTAGACCGGGCATGGAGATCGTCCGGGTGGGGTCGGTGGCCTCCACGCAGGAGCTGGCGCGCTCGCGGCCGATCGGGAGCGCGGTCGTCGCCGACCACCAGCAGGCCGGTCGAGGCCGCCTCGGCCGGGTCTGGGAGGCTCCGCCTGGAACTGCCCTGCTGGCCTCCTTCGTGCTCCGCTACCAGCCGCTGGCGCCCCTGGCCGCGGGCGTGGCGGCAGCCGAGGCCTGCGGTCCTTCGGTGCGCCTCAAGTGGCCCAACGACCTTCTGCTGGAAGGCCGCAAGCTGGGCGGCATCCTGGTCGAAGCCGTCGGCGACCGCTGTGTCGTCGGCGTCGGCGTCAACCTGGCCTGGGCGCCCGAAGGCGCGGCCCGCCTCGATGCCGGCCGCGACCAACTGCTAGACGACCTGTGTGCCGCGCTGGACCGCTGGTGGTCCGTGCCGGGCGAGCAGGTGCTGGAAGCCTGGCGCGCTCGCTCTGACACCCTCGGCCGACGGGTCCGGGTCGACCTGGGGGCCGAGACTGTCGAGGGCCTGGCCGAGGATGTGGCTTTAGACGGATCGCTGATCGTCGACGGCCGTGCGCTGGCCGCCGGCGACGTCACGCACCTGCGAGCTGTTGGGCCTTCTCCAGCAGCTGGGGAAGCGCCTCGCCCGACTTCGCCCGGATGACCACCTGTGCTAACTCGTCGAAGGGCGTGCGCTCCTCGTTGACGATGATCAGCGGCGCGCCCGCGCGCACGCCCTCCATCGGGATGTCCGCCGCCGGGTAGACCTGCAGCGAGCTGCCCACCACCAGTACCAGGTCGGCCGTCGCCGCGTGCGCATAGGCGTCGGCCAGAGCTCCCGCCGGCAGCGCTTCTCCGAAGAAGACCACCGCAGGCTTGATGAAGGTGCCGCTGCAGAGCCGGCAGCGCGGCGGCATCTCGGTCTCCAGCCGCGCCTGGACATCGACCCGCGGCTCGCGCCCGCCGCAGTCCAGGCAGACGACCTGGCTGCCGTTGCCGTGCAGCTCGATCACGGTCCGGCTGCCCGCCGCCGCGTGCAGGCCGTCGGTGTTCTGGGTGACCACGGCCGACACGTGGCCCGCCTCCTCCATGGCCGCGATGGCGTAATGCCCGGGATTGGGATGCGCTTGCTTGTAGGTTCGCCAGCGCTCGCGCGAGATGGTCCAGTAGCGGGTCGGGTCCTCCATGAAGTAGCGGATGTCCGCCGTCTTGTAGGGGTCGTACTGCTTCCAGAGCCCGTTGGGGCCGCGGAAATCCCGGATCCCGCTCTCGGTGGAGACCCCGGCTCCGGTGAAGACGAGGCCTTGGTGAGCCCGCGCCAGGAGCTCCGCCGCCCGCTCGATCATCGCGGCATCGGCGGGGGCTGCGGCGGTTCCGGCGGCTCGGGCGGATTGTCCGGCCCCGGCACTGGCGGCAGGTCGGGCGCAGGCGGAAGGTCCGGGCCGGTGCCAGTGCTCATGGCGCCGAGGCTACGCGTTCCTGGGCGCTGATGGTCGGAAGCATGAGCGGGATCGATCGGTTTAATGCTGGAGTGCTGAAGTCTGGCCGGACCCTGCCCATCTACCTCTCGGCGGGGGCTTTCTTCGCAGCCATCGCCGCCCGCGGCTTCCTGGTCCCGCTGCGCGCCCACGAGCTGGGCGCGGACCGCTTCCAGGTCGGCATCCTCTTCAGCCTCGCCACGCTGGCCGGCGCCGCCCTCTCGCTGCCGGCAGGGCTGCTGGCCGACCGCTTCGGACGGCGGTCGATGGTGATCTTCAGCGCCACCACCGGCGGCATCTCCCAGATCCTGATCGCCTTCAGCGGCAGCGTGCCCGCCGACGACCTGTGGCAGGTGGTGGGCGGACTCGGCGCCGGAGCTGCCCAGGCCGCCCTCTTCGCGGCACTGGCCGACGCGGTGCCGGCGGCCCGCCTGGGCCGGGCCATGGGTTGGCTGACGATGGCCATGCAGATCGGCTTCCTGGGCGGTCCCGCGCTGGCGGGCTCACTGCTGGTCTTCTTCGACCTGCGTTCGGCGCTGGCCGTAACGACCGTCCTCTACGTGCTTCCGCTGGCGGTCTCACCCATGATCAGCGGCGCCCGCGCGGCTGTGCCCAGCTGGGACCTGGTGACGCCGCTCCGCGAGATGAGCCGGCGGCGCGGTTTTCCAGCGGCGGTGCTGGCCCTCTTCGGCGCCACCATCGTCTGGGGCAGCGTCCAGGCCTACCTACCCCTTTTCGGCAAGGAAGCGCTCGGCCTGGGCGGCCCCGCCATCGGCTACCTGCTGGCCATCCAAGCTGTGTTCAACGGCATCTCGCGGGTGCCCGGCGGACGCATCGTCGACCGCGCGGTGCGCAAG